>CP134226.1:3267682-3625365 GCA_031655335.1 Thalassospiraceae bacterium LMO-SO8
ATGTTCTTCCCGCAGATCGCCCTGTGGATGCCCCAGGCGCTAAATTAGGAGTGGAGGTCCCATGAGCAATCCCCTCACCACGCCCGAAGAACTGCACGACGACCTTGAAGAAGACGGCGTGCACGATAGCGACCACTACGGCATCGCGCCCGGCATCACCGGGATCCTTATCGGTGCGGCGTTGATCGTTTTCATGTTCGCCTTGGCGGACGGTTTTTCCTGATCAGGACGTGCGACCAAGATGACGACTAAGAAAGACTACGCCGACCTGCGGTCCGCCCGCTGGTACGCCCCCGACGACCTGCGCTCCTTCGGACATCGTTCGCGCACCATGCAGATGGGTTATGACCGGGCCGACTGGGAAGGCCGGCCGATCATCGCCATCATCAACACCTGGTCCGACATCAACCCGTGCCATGCCCACTTCAAGCAGCGGGTCGAGGACGTGAAGCGCGGCGTGCAGCAGGCGGGCGGCTTCCCCATCGAACTGCCGGCCATCAGCCTGTCGGAAAACTTCGTCAAGCCGACGACCATGCTCTACCGCAACATGCTGGCCATGGAGACGGAGGAGCTGATCCGCTCCCACCCCGTGGACGGGGCGGTGCTCATGGGCGGCTGCGACAAGACCACGCCGGGTCTGGTCATGGGCGCGATCTCGGCCGGGGTGCCGATGATCTACGTGCCCGCCGGGCCGATGCTGCGCGGCAACTACAAGGGCCAGGCGCTGGGCTCCGGCTCCGACGGCTGGAAGTACTGGGACGAACGCCGCGCGGGCAATTTGACGGCCGAGGAATGGACCGAGGTCGAGGCCGGCATCGCCCGATCCTACGGCACCTGCATGACCATGGGCACGGCCTCGACCATGACCGCCATGGCCGAGACCCTGGGCCTGACCATTCCGGGAGCGTCGTCGATCCCGGCGGCCGATTCGGGCCATATCCGCATGGCGGCGCAGACGGGGCGGCGCATCGTCGACATGGTGTGGGAAGACCTGACGCCGGGAAAAATTCTCGACCGCCGCGCCTTCGACAACGCGGCCATCGTCGCCATGTCCATGGGCTGTTCGACCAACGCGGTCATTCACCTGATCGCCATGGCGCGGCGCGCCGGGGTGATGATGACGCTGGAAGACCTCGACGGCTTTTCGCGTCTGGTGCCGGTGATCGCCAACGTGCGCCCGTCGGGCGACACCTACCTGATGGAGGATTTCTATTACGCGGGCGGCCTGCGCGGCCTGATGTCGCGCCTGACCGGGCATCTGAAGCTGGACGCCGTGACGGTCAGCGGAAAGACTCTGGGCGAAACCCTGGAAGGGGCCGAAGTCTACAACGACGACGTCATCCGCCCGCTCGACAATCCGCTTTATGCAGAAGGTTCGCTGGCCCTGCTGCGCGGCAACCTCGCCCCCCAGGGCTGCGTCATCAAGCCGTCCGCCTGCGACCCCCGGTTCTACAACCACCAGGGCCCGGCCCTGGTGTTCGACAGCTATCCGGAAATGAAGAAGGCCGTCGACGACGAGAACCTGGACGTCACCGCCGACCATGTCCTGGTGCTGCGCGGCGCCGGGCCCCAGGGCGGGCCGGGCATGCCCGAATGGGGCATGCTGCCGCTGCCCAAGAAATTGTTGAAGCAGGGCATCCGCGACATGCTGCGCATGTCCGACGCCCGCATGTCGGGCACCAGCTACGGGGCCTGTATCCTGCATGTCTCGCCGGAAAGCCATGTCGGCGGTCCGCTGGCCCTGCTCAAGACCGGGGACATCGTGAAGATCGACATCCCCAACCGCACCATCGACATGCTGGTCGACGACGATGAGCTGGCCCGCCGCCGCGCGGCCTGGACGGCGCCGAAGCCGAAGTTCGAACGCGGCTACGGCTGGATGTTCGCCCAGCATATCCGCCAGGCCGACGAGGGCTGCGACTTCGACTACCTGGAAACCCAGTTCGGCGCGCCTGTCGGCGAGCCGGATATCTTCTGAGCGGAGCGATCCATGGCCAAGAAACTTTCCAAGAAAACCCGCGACCTGCTGATGCAGGTGTCCACGGCGACGCTGTGCACGGCGCTGTTCAAGGCCGGCCTGAAGAACCAGTTCATCCAGGATGTCCATCCCGTGTCGCCCAAGGGCCGCAACATGGTCGGGCAGGCCTATACCCTGCGTTACATCCCGGCGCGGGAAGACCTGAACGCCATTTCCGTGTTCCAGGACCCCAAGCATCCGCAGCGCGTCGGCGTCGAGGAATGCCCCAAGGGATATGTCATGGTCATCGACAGCCGCAAGGACCCGCGCGCGGCGTCCGCCGGCTCGATCCTGGTGACGCGCCTGATGGTGCGGGGCTGCGCCGGCGTGGTCAGTGACGGCGGCTTCCGCGACGCGCCGGAAATCGGCAACCTGGACATCCCGGCCTATCACAACCGTCCCTCGGCCCCGACCAACCTGACCCGCCATCAGGCGATCGAACTGAACGGCCCCATCGGCTGTGGCGACGTCGCCGTGTTTCCGGGTGACGTGATCGTCGGCGACGACGAGGGCGTGGTGGTCATCCCCATCCACATGGCCGACGCCATCGCCCGGGAAGCGACGGAGATGACGGCGTTCGAGGACTTCGTGACCGAGGAAGTGAAGAAGGGCCGCCCCGTGATCGGCCTCTATCCCGCGACGACGGCCAAGGCCAAGGCAGATTACGCGGCCTGGCGGAAGAAGACCGGGCGTTAAATCAGCCGTCTCAGCGGCGGCCTTAATCCTGCTGGAAAATATGCTAGTCTTGCGGCCTGTCATCGCGCCGGAACGGGAGAGGACCATGCGCAAGACCATCGCCATCGCCGCGCTTGCCCTGCTTGGCGCCTGTACGGTCGTCGAGAAGACCGGTGAGGAGATCACCATCGAGCATGCGGCGAACCAGTTCTTCGTCGCCGAGGCGAAGGCCGAGGATTACTGCCAGACCCTGGGCCGCAAGGCCCAGCACGTGATGACCGGCCCACGCCAGTCGTCCATGCTGTTCGTGCAGTCCAGCGTCAGCGTGTTCCGCTGCGTCCTGCCGGCGCCCGCAAAGAAGTGACGGCGGGGCTGGCTGCTTCCACGCCATGAGACGTTCCGTCATCCTGATGATTGTGATCGGCCTGGCCCTGGGCGGGCTGGTCCTGTTCCTGGCCCTGCAATTTCCCGAAGCGCTGACGACGCGGGGAGAGCAGATACAACTGACCCATGCCCTGCTGCTGGTTGCCGTGATCGGCGGGGCGGCCATCGCCCACGGCCGCTTTCAGGCGCGCCAGGCGCTGCGCCACGCCGCCATTTGGGTCGGGCTCGGCGCGGTGCTGCTGCTGGGCTATTCCTTCCGCGCCGAGTTCCAGGCCCTGGGTGGCCGCCTGACGGGCGAACTGCTGCCGCACCGGGCGCAGGAAGTCCCCGGCGGCGGCGTCACCATCCGCGCGGGCGCGGGCGGTCATTTCATCGCCGAGGCCACGGTCAACGGCGTGGCCGTCCGTTTCCTGGTCGACACGGGCGCGAGCGAGGTGGTGCTGAGCCCCCGCGATGCCGAACGCCTGGGCTTCGACCTGAAATCTCTCAGCTTCAACCGCCGCTATCAGACCGCCAACGGCACGGTCACGGGGGCACCCGTGCGGCTGGAAGAAATCCGCATTGGTCATATCGTGGTCCGGGACGTGCGGGCGTCGGTCAACGGGGCCGACATGAAACGCTCGCTTTTGGGGATGAGCTTTCTCGGCCGCCTGGGCGGCTACCGGGTCGACGGCGACGTGCTGACGCTCAGTCCGTAAGCGGGCTGCGCGGCGCGAGGGCCGCCTGTTCGACGCGGATGCGATGCGTCAGGACCAGGGCGTTGAGGACGGAAAATGCCAACGCGATCTTCCAGGCCCCGAAGGCCAGCGGCAGCACCGCGATCTCGGTCGCGACCACGGCGTAATTCGGATGGCGCAGCAAGCGGTAGGGACCCCGCCGCACCAGGGGGGCTCCGGGCAGGGTGATGACCCGCGTCGTCCAATAGGGGCCGAGGGACGCGATGACCCACACCCGCGCCGCCTGCAACAGGACGAACAGCGCCAGCCAGGGCCATTGGACCGGCGTGTCCGGCGGCACCAGGACGGCGAGGGCGGCCAGCCAGCCCGCGTGGAGGGCAACGATGACGGGATAATGGCCACGTCCGTGCTCGACCCCGCCTTGCGCCATCAGGCGGGCTGTGTTGCGCCGGGCATGAAGCAGTTCCGCCACCCGCAGCAGGGCGACCAGGGCGATCACGGTCCACAGGGCCGGCACGGCGCCCTAGGCCGTTTCCAGGGTCAGGAAGCCGGCGGTGAAGCCGGGGCCGAGGGCCGACAAAAGGGCCCGCTTGCCCGCCACGCGTCCGAAACCGGCGTCCAACGTGCGGCGCAGGACGAACAGCACCGTGGCCGCCGACATGTTGCCGAAATCGCGCAGCACGGAGCGGCAATGATCGAGCCCGCCCGGCGCCCGGCCGAACACGGTTTCCAGGGCCGTGACGACCTTTTCCCCGCCGGGATGGGCGACGAAGGCGTCGATATGGCCGAGGCTCAGGTTGTCCTGGGCCAGATAGCGCCGCAGCACGGGCGGCAGTTCCGTTTCCACCAAGTGGGGAATGTCGCGGGAAAACACCACGCCCAGGCCGTCTTCCTCCACTGTCCAGCCCATGACGTCGAGGGATTTCGGCCAGGTGTGTTCACCCGACCGGACGATGCGGGGGCCGGGGCCGTCGGTGGCGATCACGGCCGCCGCCGCACCGTCGCCGAACAGGGCCGTGGCGATGACGTTGCTTTTCGACAGGTCGCTGCCGCGAAAGGTCAGGCCGCAGAGCTCCACGACCAGGAACAGCACGCGCGAGCCGGGCCGCGCCCGGGCGATTTCGGCGGCGCGGGCCAGACCGTTGACGCCGCCGGCGCAGCCCAGGCCGAAGATGGGCAGGCGCGTGGTCTCGGCGCGGAAGGGCAGACGGTCGAACAGGCGGGCGTCGAGCGAGGGCGTGGCGATCCCCGTGGTCGACACGGTGACCAGGGCGTCCACGTCCCCGGCCGTCATGCCCGCCGCCGCGAGGCAGCTCTCGGCGGCCTCGGTCAGCAGGTCCAGGGCGTGCTCCAGATAGCGCGCGTTCTTTTCCGCCCAGCCGCGCGGCTCGGAAAACCAATCCAGCGGCATGCAGGAATAGCGGGTGTCGATGCCCGCGTTGTCGAAGGCCGGCAGCATGCGCGCGATGTCGCGGACACGGCCCTTGAACTGGCCGCGGGCCCAGTCGCGGATGTCGGCCTGGGCCAGCCGGTGCGGCGGCACCGCAGTGCTGAGCGCGGCCAGCCGGGGCAGGGGAGGGAACGCGTGTTCTGTCATTACGGGCCCGAGTCTGACTCTGATCGGCGCCGCGCGCCACTAACTTTGGTGTGAACGGCCTGCCGTGCAGCTTATTGCACCCGCGCCGCGACCTCCGGCGGCAGGTTGCCCTTGACGGTGTCCAGGTCGCTCGGAAAGTAAGACCGGCCGTTGCATTCCCCGTTGAACCGCCCGGACATTTCCGAATACAGGCGAACCTGACGGTTGTGCCCGTCGACCGCACCGCGCCGTTCCTCGACCCAGGCGTTGTAGTCGGTGATCTGCGCTTCGTAGGTCTTGCGCCGTTCCGGGTCGGTCAGGGCGGCCATGGCCTGATGTTGTAGACGCGGACCGGCCTCTTGGATTCGGCCGTCCAGGTCGCGGATCGTCCCTTTCGCCGTCTCGATCTCGGCGGCGACCGCGTCGATGCGGTGGGCCAGGATAAGGCAGGCTGTCAGCGTCTCGGGCGTCATCACCCCGGCGCGATAGGTCTTGGCCTTGCCTTCGTAGAGTTTCTCGGGCGCGTTGCGGGCGGATTGCAACATGGTATCGAGCAGGCCGCCATCGGCCCGCGCCGCCGCCGCCGCCAACATCAACATCGCCACCGTCAGGAAAAGGAGAATTCGGCGGGAAGGGCGCGTGCGGGGAAGATTGGGCATGGGGCAAGGGGCCTCGACTGGTTGGAAGCGTGAAACAATATCATGCCCCCCTCTCTTAAGGCATTGCGCGGAATACTTCAAAGCTGCGTGAGGATCGTTTTGAGGGCTCGCATTAACCAAGAAATGCCCCCATATTCGGGTCATGGTTGAGATTGTTTCCGGTTCCGGCATTGACCGCATCCTGTCCAGAAACGAGGTGCAGGAAGACCGCGCCACGCAGCTGAACAGGCTGCGCGCGGTCGAAGCGCGCGACGGCCGGGTTGAGATTCGCGCGGCCACGCTGGCGCGCGGTCTCGAAGCCGAGGCCTTGGCCCAGGCGCAAAATCAGGGTGCCGCCGTGGACTTGGAGTCCGATGCGGCAACCCGGCAGCCGCGTTTCGCCGATCTTGTGGGGGATTCGGAAACCGTCAACCGGGCGCTGGAAGAGATCCAGGGCGTCGATCGCGTGGCCACGGCGGGCGAACGGGTGCGTCAGGCGGCGGTGCTGGCCGACAGTTTCCTCAAGTCCTACTTTATATCCATGATCGATCCCGGGCGGGCGATGACGATGCTCAGCCCGCGCGACATCGCGCGGCCGCTCGAAGAAGACGGCTAACGGCGGACGGGCGTCAGTTCAGGGCGGCGGTGTTGGGCGAGGAGTCGGAAAGCAGTTCCTGGGTCGCCCGCGCGACGCGAAGCCAGACGGACCGCGCGGCCCGGTCGCCCCGATCCTGCATCTGATCTGCCTTCACCTGCGCGCCGATGGGCGCCATTTCGCCGAATTCCTGAATCAACAGATTGGCGGCGCGGTAAATTTCACTGTCGGTGGCCATGGCGGTTGCCTTTACTCCAGGGGCCCGGCCTTATCGGGGCGGGGCTTTCAAGCGGCCTTACTGTTTAAGAGATTGGCTGATTTTCAGCACTTCCGTCAGGGTGACGCCCAGGCGGTCCTCGACGACCACGACCTCGCCCTTGGCGACCAGCCGGTTGTTGGCGTGGATTTCGATGTTCTCGCCGACGGTACGGTTCAATTCCACGACGGCGCCTCGGCCGAGCTTCAGGATCTGGCTGATCGGCATTTCCGCCGTGCCGAGGACGGCGGTGATTTCCACCTGAACGTCATAGAGAGCGTGAACCTTTTCAGTTTCCGTTTTCTCTTCGGGGGCGGTGTCTTCAGCCATTGCCTTGCTCCGTTATCCGGCGGTGAGCGCGGCCATTCGGGCCGGCGGTCCGCCATCGGCGGGTTCTTCACCCGCCATTAACCGTGAATTTGACCAGGGAAACCTTAAACTTTCCTTATCGCCGGGCGGATTCTATCACGGCGCCGGGGATTGCGCACGGACGCACCGGGACGCGCGTGGGCGTCAAATCCCACCGCCCTGGTCGAGAAGGCCTGTCAGATGCTGCACCCGGGCCAACAGCGCATGCAGGGCGTCATCGCGAAAACCCATTAATTCCAATTGAGTAAGCGTGTTCATCAAGTAATCGCGGTTGAGCCCGCTTTGCCCGGAGGCGGCCATGATCAATTCCGCCGACCGGGCCGGGCCGAGGTCGCCCGCGTATTGCGGATGGGCCGGGTCCGTCACGAAGGTATAGGCGGCGACGGGCTGTCCAGTCTCAAGCGTTACCGTGACGATTGCCGGGCGGTAGGCATATCCGATGAGTTCCCGTTCGTTCAGGTAGGCGACGACGGCGTCGCGGGTATCGGGGGCGAAACGCAGGGCGATGCCCCGACAACTGCCGCCCTTGTCCAGGCCCAGGACCAGACCGGGCTTCGCCGGGGTGCCCCGGTAATGGTGGGAATAGATGCAGAACGCCCGGTGATACCCGGTCAGCGCGGCGGGCTGGCGGTCCGTATACGCGAACCCGGGATTCCACATGAGCGAGCCATAGGCGAAAACCCATTCGATGGTGCTCAGCGCGGCGGCATCAACCATGGTCCTGAGCGGACACCTTTTCCTCCACGAAATCAAGGCGGTCCTGGCCCCAGAACAGCTCGTCGCCGATGACATAGGTCGGCGCGCCGAATACGCCGATGCGTTTGGCTTGTTCCGTGTTCGCCCGGTCGACCGAATCGATGTCGGTGCTGTCGGCGCGGGCCAACAGATGTGCACTGTCCAGGCCCATGCCGTCGAGAACCGCGGTCAAGGTTGCCGGATCGGCGATGTCCTTTTCATCGACCCAGACCGTGCGCATGAACGCATGGACCAGGTCGCCCAGCCGTTGGGCGTCCAGCCCGTCATGCTGGGCGGCCAGGATCAGCCGCCGGGCCATTTTGTCGACGGCGGGAAAGAAGGCGGGCTCCAGCGTCAGGGGCACGCCGAGCCGGGCACGCCAGCGCTTCAGTTCCATCATGCGGTAGGCGACCCGTTGCGGCGGGCGTTTCGCCAGCGGCAGGCCGCCCGAGACGGCGAAGACCTCGCCCATGTCGACCGGCTTGTGATTGATCCGCCAGCCGTGCCGGCCGGCCATGGCGCGCAACCGGGCGTCCCCCAGATAGGACCACGGTGAGGTCACGGTGAAATAGTAGTCGATCGTTTTGGGCATCACTGTTCCTGTTCACGCGGAAGGCGCCGCGATTCGACGCCGAAGCGGGCCGCGCGGAATGTTGGGGGAAGCGGTGGGAATTGTCAAAAATGGCTGAAAACCGATGATTTATCCGGAAATATTAGTCAATTCGAAGAGCTCGTTGACATTGAAAGTAGCGGACGGCAACGATTGTCACATAATCATAACAAAAGACATTCCGCTGCTTGCGCTTTTCTTTCGGATGCGGAAGCAGGGGACCCGGAGGAAACAAATCCGGAAGGCGCGCTGAAAAAGGGGCTGGCGGATGAGGCACCCGACCAAGGACGGCGACAAGATTTTCGAGGTCGCCATCTACAACAAGGATGTCCGGTCACTCGTTAAGGACAATCAATCCCATTCTTTCTTCGACGACAACTGGGCCGACGCCCAGGTTCACGATGTCGTCGCCACCGACGAAGATACGGCCCGCGAGATGATCGCCGAGCGGTTCCCGCCCGACGACGGCTTCGTCATTCAGTGGGTGGACCAGGCGTCCTGACCTAGGCCTCGCGGACAGCCGCGAAGGCGGAGGCGGAAACCTGGAAGATTGGCGGTCAGGCATGGCCGGTCTTCGCCCGTTCGGCGTCGCGCAGATCCTTGCGCTTGATCTTGCCGGTCGCGGTCATGGGCAATTGGTCGACGAATTCGATCTGCCGTGGGTATTCGTGGGACGACAGGCGGGTCTTCACGAAATCTCGGATGTCCTGTTCCGTCGCGGCCCCGCCCTCGAACCCCGGCATCAGCACGATGAAGGCCTTGACGGCCTCGGTGCGGATCGGATCGGGCACGCCGATCACGGCGGCCAGCTGCACCGCCGGGTGGCGGCTCAGGCAATCCTCGATCTCGCCGGGGCCGATGCGGTAGCCGGCCGAGGTGATGACGTCGTCGCCGCGCCCGACGAACCACAGGTAGCCGTCGTCGTCGCGGTATCCGGTGTCGCCCATGCGCCACCAGCCGTTCCGCAGATTGGCCTGGGTGGCGGCCGGGTTGTTCCAGTATTCCAGCAGCATGACCGGATCGGGTGCCCGGCAGGCGAGGTCGCCCTCGTGTCCCGGCGGCAGGACGTTGCCGTCGCCGTCGATGACGTCGACCGCATGCCCCGGAGCAGGGCGGCCCATGGAACCGGATTTGGCGTCCATGATCTCGGCGCATGTGGCGACGACCACGTTACATTCCGTCTGGCCGTAGAATTCGTTGATGGTCAGGCCCAGGGCCTCGCGGCCCCAGTGCAACAGTTCGGACCCCACGGGTTCGCCCGCCGAGGCGACGGAACGCAGGTTGAGCGCATGGCGGCCCCTGGGCGGCGGCAGCTTGCTCATGAGGCGCAGCGCCGTCGGCGGCATGAAGGTGTTGCGCACGCTTAAGCGCGCCATCAGGGCAAGCGCCTCCTCGGGGTCGTATTTGCGTGCCCGGTGGGCGACCACGGGCACGCCGTGGTGCCAGGCGCACATGAGGGTGTTCATCAGGCCGCCGATCCAGGCCCAGTCGGCGGGGGTCCACATCAGGTCGCCGGGCTGGCCGAGGAAGTTGTGGAACATCTCCACCCCCGGCAGATGGCCAAGAAGGCAGCGATGCGCATGCAGCGCCCCTTTGGGATTGCCCGTGGTGCCCGAGGTATAGATGATCAACCCGGGATCGTCGGCGGCGGTGTCGACCGGCCGGAACGCGTCGGACGCGTGGCCCAGCGCCGCCCAGAAATCCGTGAATCCCTGGCCATCCGCCCCGGCGTCGATGACGTAGACCCGTTTGAGGTCCGGCAAGACGCCGGCCAGGGCCGCGACCTTGGGGTAATTGGCCATGTCCGTGACGACGGCGGCTGTCCCGGAATCGGCGAGCCGGAAGTTCAGCGCGTCCTCGCCGAACAGGGTGAACAGGGGGACCGAGATCAAGCCCGCCTTCCAGGCCGCGACATGGGTCAAGGCGGCCTCCACCGACTGCGGCAGCAGCACGGCGATGCGGTCGCCCCGCGTCAGCCCATGGGCCCCAAACATGTTGGCGGCCTGGTTCGAGAGGGCGCGCAGGGCCCCGAAGCTGTAGGTCACCAGGTCGCCCTCGGCCGAGGTGACGATCAAGGCCGGTGCGTCGGCATCGCGCGCCGCGTTCTTGTCACAGACATCGACACCCATGTTGAACCGCGCCGGGATATCCCAGGCGAAGGTGCCGTAGAGCCTGTCGTAGCTGTCGGTCCTGGTCAGCATGGGATGCCTATTCTCCCAAACGGCCGGGGCCATGTCCCGGATGCGGTACGGAAGGGGCCGCCGGTTACTTGAAGGCCGCCATGTCCTGACCGTCGGATTCGAAGTAGCGGTAGGCCTCGACCGTTTCGATGACCACGCCGTCATAGCCCTGGGCCAGCAGGCCGAAGGTGAAGGAGGTCGGGTCGCCGTAGAGGATCTTGTGCCATTCAGGCCGCCAATATTCGACGAAGTAGCGGTCCGGGTCCGTGGGGTAGGGGGCGGTGATCCAGCGCGGCGCGCCCGACTGCCAGCCCGCCTTCCAGTAAAAGCGGTAGGTCGCCGCCGTGCCCACGTCCATGCGCGCGAGAACCAGGCGGCGCGCCCCCAGTTTCTTGTACTTCAGGGTTTCGATCGCGCGTTTGGAGAACGGTTTGCGGCCGTGGAACACATCGACGATGACCATGTCGTAATTGGTGTCGTGGATTTTCAGCGCGAATTCGTCTTCCTGGCCGAAGGCCGTGGTGTCGCGCAGGTAAAGATAGTTTTCCGCATTCGACATGGACAGGACGTGGTTGGAGTTTTCGTGAAACGGCCTGGCCGGATAGGGCGGCAGGCTGTTCATGACGGACAGGTCCTTGTGGGCGACGAAGGGCAGGAAGCCTTGCTTGCGGCTGGCGGCCAGAATTTCGTCGATCTTTTTCGGGTCGCGGGCGAAATCCATGGTCAGGATGCTGACCCGGTCGCGCTTGGCGACGTCGATCAGATGGGCGAAGGTTTCCTTCGCCTCCTTGGAGGTCGGCTGTCCGAAGGTCTCGTACCCGTAGAACAGGCCGTCTTGCAGGATGGCGTCGATCGACATCATGTAGGCGCGTGCCGGATAGACCTTTTTCTCGTCCACCTCGTCGCGCTTTTGCAGAAGCTCCATGCCGTTGTGGGTGATGACCACGAATCCGGGATTCTTCTCGCGGGCGAATTTGGCGATGTTGGTGATCAGCCGGCGCATCTCGTCGCGGTAATTGGTCAGCTTGCCGAGCACGGGGGCGGCAGGGGCGGCGGGGCCGGCCTGCACCGGCTCACCCTGACCCGGCGCCTGCGCCGCCGCGGGCGCGAGGGCGCTGATGGCCAGAAGGGCGGCGCTCATGACGCCCGAAAGGGCGGTCGGACGGAATGCGGTCATGGTCTTCCTGTCGATGCTTTTTCCCGCCGATACCATAGTGGGTAAGGGTTAATCAGTCCTTATCCGGCGGCCGTCGACAGCATAGCACGGTGGCGGCGGCGCGGTGAATGCGCCCGCGATTTCTCCTGCCCGGACGATATCGGTTCCTTGTTCGCGGGCGGGGTGGAGAGTAGATTTCCGCCATGCAACCCGAATTCCGGCCCACGGCCTGCCCCCACGACTGTCCGTCCACCTGCGCCCTTGAGGTCGAGGTCCTTGACGACCGCACCATCGGCCGCGTGCGCGGCAATCCACGCAACGATTACACGGCGGGCGTGATCTGCGCCAAGGTCGCGGCCTACCGCGAACGGGTCCATCATCCGGAGCGGTTGACCCACCCGCTGCAACGCGTCGGCGCCAAGGGATCGGGCGACTTCCGCCGGATCACCTGGGATCAGGCGATCGACGAGGTCGCCGAAGCCATCGAGCGTGCCCGCGCGGCCCACGGCGCCGAGGCCGTCTGGCCCTATCATTTCGCGGGCACCATGGGCCTGGTGCAGCGCGACAGCATCCATCGTTTCCGCCATGCCTTCGGGTTTTCCCGCGAGCACGAAACCATCTGCGTGACCACGGCCTGCAACGGCTGGGTCGCCGGACACGGCAAGATCTGGGGGGCAGACCCGCGCGAGATCGCCGAATCGGACCTGATCGTCGTGTGGGGCGGCAATCCGGTGTCGACCCAGGTCAACGTGATGACCCATATCGCCAAGGCGCGGAAGGCGCGCGGCGCCAAGCTGATCGTCATCGATCCCTACCGCACGCCGACGGCGGAGGCGGCGGATATCCACATCCCGATCCGCCCGGGCACGGACGGCGCGCTGGCCTGCGCCGTCATGCAGGTGCTGTTCGAGGAAAACCTGGCCGACTGGGACTACATGCGGGAATTCTCCGACGGCCCGGAACGCCTGCAGCAGCATCTGACCACGCGCACGCCGGAATGGGCGGAGGCGATCACCGGCATTCCGGCCGACGACATCCGCGATCTGGCCCGGCTCTACGGCAAGACGGATCGCGCCTATCTGCGCTGTGGATACGGCTTCACGCGGTCGCGCAACGGGGCGGCCAACATGCATGCCGTGACCTGCCTGCCGGTGGTCACGGGCAAGTGGAAACATAAAGGCGGCGGGGCGTTGTTTTCCAACCGCGAACTGTTCGGCGTCGATGGCACCCTGATCAAGGGGCTCGACGTGGTCGATCCCGCGACCCGTGCCTTGGACATGTCGCAGATCGGCCGCGTGCTGACCGGCGACGCCAAGGCGCTCAAAGGCGGGCCGCCGGTCACCGTGCTGTTCACGCAGAACATCAACCCGGCCGAGGTCGCGCCGGAAACGGGCCGGGTGATCGAGGGCATGATGCGCGACGATCTGTTCACCTGCGTGCACGAACAGTTCATGACCGCCTCGGCCAAGCTGGCCGATATCGTCCTGCCCGCGACCATGTTCCTGGAGCACGAGGACATGTACCAGGGCGGTGGCCATTTTTATCTTCAGGTCCATAAGGCGCTGATCGAGCCCCTCGGCGAATGCCGCTCCAACGTCGATGTCATCAACGGGTTGGCACGGCGCCTGGGGTCCGATTATCCGGCGTTCCACATGACGGCTTGGGAGTTGATCGACGACGCATTGCGCCGCAGCGGCCGCCCCGGCGCCGACGCGGTGCTGGCCGAAGGCTGGATCGACTGCACCAAACCGTTCGAAGACGCGCATTTCCTGAACGGCTTCGGCCATACCGACGGCAAGTTTCACTTCGCCGCCGACTGGTCGAAGATCGGCGCGGACTGCGACGCCATGTCGGCCCTGCCGGATCACCTGGACGTCATCGACGAGGCGACGGAGGCCCATCCCTACCGCCTGGTCGCCGCGCCCGCGCGCCGGTTCCTCAACACCTCGTTCACGGAAACACCGTCCAGCCGCAAGAAGGAAGGCCGCCCCATGGCCCTGATCCATCCCGATACCTGCAAGGCGCTCGGCCTGGACGAAGGTGACCGCGTGCGCCTGGGCAACGACCTGGGGGATCTGGTGGTGCATGTCCGACCGTTCGACGGGCTTCAGGCCCATACCGTGGTGGTCGAGGGCATCTGGCCCAACGCGGCCTTCGAGGAAGGACGCGGGATCAACACGATCATCAGCGCCGACGCGGCCTTGCCGGGCGGCGGGGCCGCGTTTCACGATACCGCCATCTGGATGCGCCCGGCGTGAGCGGGCAGGGCATGCAGGGCCACGTCATCGTCGTCGGCAACGAAAAGGGCGGCAGCGGCAAATCGACCACCGCCATGCATCTGGCCGTGGGTCTGATGCGGGCCGGGCACCGCGTCGCCGTGCTGGATACGGACATCCGCCAGGGGTCGTTGCGCCGGTTCCTGGAAAACCGCCGTGACTATGCCCGTACGATCAAGGGTCATGTGCCCATGCCGGAATTTTTCGACGTCGCCCCCTCGGGCGGCGACGGCACGGATACCTTTCCGGAGGTTCTCGCGGCGGCCCGCGCGGCGGCGGGGATCGTCGTCATCGATACGCCGGGCAGCGCCACGCCGTTGTCGGAAGCCGTCCATTCCCATGCCGATACCCTGGTCACGCCCCTGAACGACAGTTTCATCGACCTGGACGTCCTGGCCCGGGTCGAGGTCGGCAACGAGATGACCGTGAAGGGGCCCAGTCAGTATGCGGAAATGGTCTGGAAGCAGAAGATCGCCCGCGCCCGGCGCGACGGCGGCAAGATGGACTGGGTCGTGCTGCGCAACCGCCTGAGCCCGCTTGATTCGCGCAACCGCCAGGAAATGGAAAAGGCGCTTAACCAGCTTGCCCAACGCATCGGGTTCCGCTTTCTGCCCGGGTTCGGCGAACGGGTGATCTACCGTGAACTGTTCCTGGCCGGGCTGACCATCATGGACATTAAGGAAACCGGCGATCCGGCGGCCATGTCGATGTCGCATCTGGCGGCGCGCCAGGAAGTCCGCGCCCTGATCGGCGCGCTTCACCTGCCGCCGCCGCCGGCCTAGGCCAGAGGATTTCCACTTCGCTGGCGAACGACGCCCGAACACCTTATCTTTCAAGGCGAAGGACAGGGGTCATGGGCAACGACGACAAGCTTGCGAAATCGGATACTGCCGGCGCGCCCGCCAAGCGGGCGGACGTCGACGCGTTCCTGGACAAGCTGTCGCGCGCGCCCGTGCAGGCGCGCGGGGACGGGCGCGGCCGGTTGATGTTCGGCATGGATGCGACGGCCAGCCGCCAGCCGACCTGGGACAGCGCCGCCCGCCTGCAAGGCGAGATGTTCCAGGTAACGCGCGAACTCGGCGGCCTCGACGTGCAGCTCGCGTTCTTTCGTGGTTTCGGGGAATTCAAGGTCTCGAAATGGACCGGCGACACGCATGAACTGACCCGGCTGATGACCGGCGTCGGATGCCTGGCCGGCGAAACGCAGATCGGCAAGCTTTTGAAGCATGCCGTGAACGAAACCCGCAAGCGCCGGGTCAACGCCCTGGTCTATGTCGGCGACAGTTTCGAAGAGGACGTCGACGCATTGGGCAGGACCGCGGGCGAACTGGGCCTGTTGGGTGTGCCCGTGTTCATGTTCCATGAAGGCGAGGACCCCGTCGCCCGGTTCGGGTTCCAGCAGATCGCGAAACTGTCCGGCGGCGCCTATTGTTCGTTCGACGCGGCCAGCGCCGACACGCTGAAGGAATTGCTCGCCGCCGTCGCGGTCTATGCGGCGGGCGGGCGGCGGGCGCTGGAAAACCACGCCAAGGCCAAGGGCGGCGAGACCCTGCGCATCGCCCATCAGATCAAGGGAGCCTAGGCGCCATGTCCTATCTGGTGCTGGGCGTGGCCCTGTTGGCGGCCTTCCTGATCGGCGCGCGCTGGTACGCGACCGCGAACGTCAAAACCTTGAAGAAAGTCCTGTTCTACGTGGTCGGCATTCTGGCCGTGGTGCTGGCGCTGTTCTTCGTCATCACCGGGCGGTTCGGCTGGGCCGTGTTCGCGGCCTCTGCGCTGATCCCCATGCTGCTGCGGGCGCGGATGGTGTACCGCGCGGCACGCAATTTCTCGCGCATGGCCGGGGCCGGGCAGGGGGCGCCCACGGGCCAGACGTCGGACGTGGAAACCCGCTTCCTGCGCATGGGGTTGGACCATGACACGGGCGACGTCTGGGGCGAGGTCGTCGACGGCCCCTACAAGGGACGCCGGCTGGACGACATGACGGTGTCGGAGAAACTGGACCTGTTGCGTCACTGCTGGACCGAGGACGAGGCCTCGGCCCGTGTCCTCGAAGCCTATCTGGACCGGGTCCATCCCGACTGGCGGGACCGCGCCGACGACGCCGGACCGCAACCCGGCGGCGCCGGGGCGCCCCGTTCGGGCGCCATGACGCGGGCAGAGGCATTGGCGGTTCTGGGTCTGTCCGAAGGGGCGAGCCGCCAGGACATCAAGGCCGCTTACCAGCGCATCATTTCCGGTCTGCACCCGGACCGCGGCGGATCGGACTATCTGGCGGCCCAGGTCAACGAGGCCAAGGACGTGTTGCTGGGCGATTGAGGGATTTCGTCCGGGCAAAAGCGATTCGCGTTACGGTTCCGTGATGACCGGCGGCGCCAAAGGCGAAAACGGGAGAAATCCGGGGGGCATGGCCGAGTCAATCGGGCGGTTGCGGCGCCGGGGGCGGTATGGCACAAAATGGCCCCACCCCTGCGGCCGGTATTCGGTGGTACGGTGCCGATGCATTTGAAGACACAGCAGAAAGTCGCGATATGAACGCACCCGTCCGGAAGGCCGTCCTACCCGTCGCGGGTCTGGGCACACGATTCCTGCCCGCGACCAAGGCGATGGCCAAGGAAATGCTGCCCATCGTCGACAAGCCGCTGATCCAGTACGCCATCGAAGAAGCGCGGGCCGCCGGGATCGAGGATTTCGTCCTGGTCACCGGGCGCGGCAAGACGATCATGGAAGACCACTTCGATCATGCGGTGGAACTGGAACAGGTTCTTCAGGCGCGCGGCAAGACCCGCGAGCTTGAGATCGTCCACGACGCCATGGTGCCGGCGGGCCATCTGGCCTATGCGCGGCAACAGAATCCGCTGGGCCTGGGGCACGCCATCTGGTGCGCGCGCCAGATGGTCGCGGGCGAGCCCTTCGCGGTGTTGCTGCCGGACGATCTGGTGCAGGCGGAACCGGGGTGCCTGACGCAGATGATGGAAGCCTACCGGGAAGTGGGCGGCAACATCGTCGCGGTCGAGGACGTGCCCCTTGAGGACACCAACAAATACGGCATCCTGGATGTCGCCGAGGACGACGGCCGCCTGGCCCGCGCCAGGGGACTGGTGGAAAAACCGGATCCGTCGGTCGCCCCCTCGACCCTGTCGATCATCGGCCGCTATATCCTGCAACCCCAGGTGTTCGAACATCTGGACCGTCATGAAAAAGGTGCCGGCGGTGAAATTCAGCTGACCGATGCCATGGCCAAGACCCTGGACACGGTGCCGTTCCACGGGCTGCGGTTCAAGGGCCGGCGCTTCGATTGCGGGTCCAAGGCCGGGTTCATCGAAGCCAATGTCGCCTTCGCGCTGGAACGGCCGGACATGGCCGACCGCGTCCGCGCCACTTTGAAAACCTACCTCTGAAGGAAGTCACAGCATGCATGTCGCCGTCGTCGGGACCGGATACGTGGGATTGGTGTCCGGGGCCTGTTTCTCCGAATTCGGCCACCACGTCATTTGCGTCGACAAGGACGAAAAGAAGATCGCGGGCCTGAAGCGGGGCGAAATGCCGATCTATGAGCCCGGCCTGCAGAAGCTGGTCGAAGGCAATGCCGAGTCCGGGCGTCTCAGCTTCACCACGGACCTGGCCGAGGCGGTGAAGGATGCGGACGCCGTGTTCATCGCCGTCGGCACGCCGTCGCGCCGTGGCGACGGGCATGCGGACCTGTCCTATGTCTATGCGGCGGCGGAAGAGATCGCCGCCGCCATCAGCGGCTATACGGTCGTGGTCACCAAGTCGACGGTGCCCGTCGGCACGGGGGCCGAGGTCGAGCGGATCATCCGTGCGGCCCGGCCCGACGCCCAGTTCGACGTGGTGTCGAATCCGGAATTCCTGCGCGAAGGGGCGGCGATCGAGGACTTCATGCGCCCCGACCGGGTCGTCATCGGCACGGATTCCGAGGATGCCCGCGAAGTGATGCGCGAACTTTACCGCCCGCTGTACCTGATCGAGACGCCGATCGTGTTCACCCGGCGCCAGACGTCGGAGCTTATCAAATACGCGGCTAACACCTTCCTCGCGACCAAGATCACCTTCATCAACGAGATCGCCGACCTGTGCGAGATCCTGGACGCCGACGTGCAGGACGTGGCCCGGGGCATCGGCCTGGACGGGCGCATCGGGCGCAAGTTCCTGCACGCGGGGCCGGGCTATGGCGGATCCTGCTTTCCCAAGGACACGCTCGCCCTGGTGCGCACGGCGCAGGACGCGGGATCGCCGCTGCGCATCGTGGAAACCGTGGTCGACATCAACGCCAAGCGCAAGAAGGCCATGGCGCAGAAGATCATCGACGCCTGCGGCGGCTCGGTTTCCGGCAAGACGATCGCGGTTCTGGGCCTGACCTTCAAGCCCAACACGGACGACATGCGGGATTCTCCGTCCCTGGACATCGTGCCCGCCCTGATCGCGGCCGGGGCCAAGGTCCGGGCCTATGATCCCAAGGGCATGGACGAAGCCAAGCATATGCTGGACGGCGTCGACTGGTGCAAGGGCGCCTACGACACCATGGGTGATGCTGATGCGCTGGCCATCCTGACCGAATGGAACGAATTCCGCGCCCTCGATCTCGACAAGGTCCGGAGCCTGATGAAGACGCCGGTGATGATCGACCTGCGCAACATCTATAATCCGGACGATATGGCCGAAGCCGGGTTCGATTATACTTGCATCGGCAAATCGAAAGTGTCGGCGGCAAGCTGACCGCCGGTCCGGCGCGGCGCGAACAAGGACGTAACCTTTCATGGCGGATAGCCACAGCTTCAATCCCAGCATCCTGCGCGAATACGACATCCGCGGCACCGTGGGCGACACCTTGGGGCCCCGGGACATGTTCGCCATCGGCCGGGCGTTCGGCACCCTGCTGGTGCGCGCCGGCGGCAGAAGTGCTTCCACGGGGTATGATGGGCGCCTGAGTTCACCCGAACTGGAAGCGGCCCTGGCCGACGGCCTGCGCGCCGCCGGGGTCGACGTCAAGCGGGTCGGGCTTGGGCCGACGCCCATGCTTTATTTCGCCACCTACCATCTGGGCACGGACGCGGGCCTGATGGTCACGGGCTCGCACAACCCGCCGGAATTCAACGGCGTGAAGATGGTGATGCAGGGGCGGTCGTTCTTCGGCGCCGATATCCAAAGGCTGGGCGCCCTGGCGGCCCAGGGGGATTACGCCACGGGCAGCGGCGGCGAGGCCAGGATCGACATCATGGACGCCTACGTGGCGCGCCTGTTGCAGGATTTCGACGGCGCCAAGCCGCTGACGGTCGCCTGGGACGCGGGCAACGGGGCGGCGGGCGAGGCCCTGGTCAAGCTGGTCGCCGGCCTGCCGGGCCGTCATATCCTGTTGAACGAAACCATCGACGGTACGTTCCCGGCCCATCACCCCGATCCGACGGTGGAAAAGAACCTGGCGCAGTTGAAGGCCGCGGTGGCGGCGAACGGCTGCGACCTCGGCATCGCCTTTGACGGCGACGGCGATCGGATCGGCATCGTCGACGGACAGGGCAGGGTGCTGTGGGGTGATCAGTTGCTCGCCATTCTGGCGCGCGACGTGCTGGCCGCCCATCCGGGGGCGACGATCATCGCCGACGTGAAGACGTCGACCGTGTTCTTCGAGGAAATCGCGCGCCTGGGCGGCAAGCCGCTGATGTGGAAGACCGGCCATTCCCATATCAAAAGCAAGATGGCCGAGATCGGCGCGCCGCTGGCGGGCGAGATGAGCGCCCATATCTTCTTCAAGGACCGCTATTATGGCTATGACGACGCGCTTTATGCCGCGATCCGCCTGCTCAACGTGCTGAACGGCACGGAGGCCAGCCTGGGTGACCTGCTGGACGCCATGCCGAAGACCGTCTCGACGCCGGAAATCCGCTTCGATTGCGCCGACGACCGCAAGTTCCAGGTGGTCGAGGAAGTCCGCGCCCGTCTGGCCACGGAAACGGGCATCGCCGTCCACGGCATGGACGGCGTGCGGGTACAGTCGGAGGACGGTTGGTGGCTGCTGCGTGCATCCAATACCCAGCCGGTGCTGGTCGCGCGCTGCGAGGCCGCGGACGCGGCCGCCCTGGCGCGGCTGAAATCGGCGCTGGCCGGGCAGTTGGCGCAAAGCAACGTGGCTGTGCCGGACCTTTAGGCCGCCGCTTTCTTTTCAGATATCAGGTCTTTGGCATCCCTGCGCGGGAGGCCAAAAAAACGGAGAGGAACCGTCGTAAGACGATTCCTCTCCCTCCCCCTGCCACGCATGGCACCCGATGGCCGCGCGCAGCATTTCGATCCCATGGACAATTGTGGCAAAATTTGTTGGTTGATGCCACGAAAACTTCGCTGTTGCGCGGATCTCGGGTGCAAGTAACAGGTGCAAAAGGCACGCCCATGCATCGTCTCCCGGACTAAAAGGCCGGGGGATGGATCGAGAAACGTGCGGAAGAGGGAGAGAAGCCTAGTTCTCGGCCGGAAGGGAGGCCATTTCCAAGGTCTCCGGCCCACGCAGTTCCATGCACGGAATGTGGCGCCGCTCCAGCAGCTTGCAGGCGCGGTAGGCGTCGCGCTTGCTGAGGCCGTAAACCCGCGCCCGGTGCAGGACCTTGCCGTTCCTCTTGGTCAAGGGAACGATGGAGATCACGCCGCCGTCAAGCAGGGACGGCAGGGTGTCGCGTGCCTTCATGGCCATGCTTTCGGCCTGTTCGGACTGGGCGAAGGCGCCGACCTGGATGCCCCAGCGCGACTGCTTGTCGAACGCGACGATCCGGGGCGGCCCGTCGCCGTCGCCCTGTTCCTCCTCGCGGCCGGGGGGCGTGGGCAGGGGGGCGGGGGCCGGAATGTCGGCCTTGGCCAGCACCGGCGCACTGCCCAGTTCTGCGAAGGCACGGTCCAGGTACTTGGCCATCAGATGGTTGCGCGCACTCGACGAATTGGCGCCGAACACGACGCCGATCAGGCGCCGGCCGTCGCGTTTGGCCGAGGTCACCAGATTGAAGCCGGACGCCCGGATATAGCCGGTCTTGAAGCCGTCGACGCCGTCATAGGTGAGCAGCATCTTGTTGTGGGTCTTGTGCGACACGCCGTCGAAATCGAACCGGGTGCGCGAGAAGAAATGATAGTACTGGGGAAAGTCGCGGAGAAGCGCGCGGGCCAGTTTGGCCATGTCGCGGGCGGTGCTCATCTGCGCGCTGTGGGGCAGGCCCGAGGCATTGCGGAAGGTCGTCCGGTCCATGCCCAGGCGCCGCGCCGTCTCGGTCATTTCCCGGGCGAACTTCCATTCCTTGCCGCTGTAGTTTTCGGCCACGGCGGCGGCGATGTCGTTGGCCGACTTCACGGCCAGGGCCAGGATCGCGTCGCGCACGGAAATGGTCTCGCCGGGTTTCAGGCCAAGCTTCGACGGGGGCTGGCCGGCGGCACGGGCCGACATGCGCAGGCGGGTGTTCATGGACCAGCGGCCGTTTTCGACCGCTTCGAACATCTTGTAGAGGGTCATCATCTTGGTCAGGGAGGCGGGGTAGTTCCGCGTGTCCGCATTGACCGCGTGCAGAACCTCGCCCGTTTCGGCGTCAATGACCAAGGAGGCATATTTGGCCGCCGCTTGTCCCGGTGAAAGCACCAGGGCGGTCAGCAGAACCAGAGCGGCCGCCGCCAAAAGGCGCAGCCCCCCTCTTCGTTTAATCGGACGCGTCGTCTCAGCCATGAGAGCTCTCTTCCCCGTGTTGAGCTGTATGCCTCATTGTCGTCGTCGCGTCGTCCCCCGATTCGCCGGTATCGTAGCGGAATCCGCTTGCGGCGTCTCCAGAAATTTCGCAGCCGAATCAATATCTTCTTTAAGGATTCATCGTAAACATTTGATTAACGGACTGGTCGGCGGGGGGGGGGCGGTCCCCCTGAGCAGGCCGCGGAGGGGGCATCGATGGACATTTTGAGGACAAAAAATTGACACAAAAACAAAAGGTTACAAGAAGGATAAATTTTTGTGCAATGCATCATGCGCCCTTGACGAAAGACCGGCGCAGGGCTTATATTTCAACGATTGCTGCATTGCAGCATCACTGCCCGGCAGTGAAAAGCGGGAACCGGAGGCGCCAAAGCGCCCGGACGCCGCCAAGGATGATGTTGATCACCCGACAAAGAACCCAGATGGAGAGTACAATGGCTGAAGCCAAGAAGCCCACCGCGACCGCGAAACCCGCCGCTGCGCCCGCCGCGCCCGCCAAACCCGCCGCTGCCGCGTCGGCGCCCGCCGCCGGCCAGGTCGAGGCGGTCGCGCCTGTCGTTAAGGAGACCGTTGAAACCGTCGTCAAGGCCGGCGCCGACGTCGCTGCTAAGGGCGTTGAAAAGGCCGCCACCATGGGCCAGGAGCAGATTGCCGCGGCCGTCAAGGCCGGCGGTCAGGTGTTCAAGACTTATGAAGACGCGGTTGCCTACAACAAGGAAAACGTCGACGCCTTCGTCCAGGCCAACAACATCATGGCGAAGGGCATGCAGGATCTGAACAAGGTGCTGTTCGCCATGGCCCAGAAGAACATGGAAGAAACGGTCGACCTGACCAAGAAGATGTTCGGCTGCAAGTCGGTCGACGACATGGTCAAGCTGCAGAGCAGTCTGTTGAAGACCAATTACGCCAAGGCCTTCGACGAAAGCCGCAAGATTTCCGACATGGCCGTGAAACTGGCCGAGGAAGCCGCGGCGCCGATCGCCGGCCGTGTGACCGTCGCCGTCGAAAAGGTGACCAAGCCGATTGCCGCCTGAGGATTTTCGCCTCACCCAACGTGATGCGGCCCTGAACAAGCGCCCGGCAGTCCCTGCCGGGCGTTTTCGTTTGCCGGTTTCGGAGAGGGCGGTGACGGACGATTCTCCGGTCCGGGGCGCGCGCCGGACCGTTTTGGACGACGGCTGATCCGGTTACGGGCCGGCCTGTTGGAGAATTCCTGGACGCGGGACTTGGCGCTGGCGGGTGCTCTGCCCATATATTCTGGGACAAGCGGCAACCGCACCCCGGACCCGGGGCTTCCCCGGGCAATCCTTTTTAAATAGAATTGGATTACCGTCGGAGTGGCAGGCCGCTTCGGCGGCGCCGATGGGCGGCGGTCGCCGGCCCGAACACGGCAAGGACAGGACGGAGATGACAGGACCGACAGACCCGCCAAAATCTCCCATCGACCCGGGGCGGGACGATGACTCCGGCACCGGTTTGGCGGTCAAATCCCGCACGCGGACCAAGCGTCCGTCCATGTACAAGGTCCTGATGCTCAATGACGACTACACGCCGATGGAGTTCGTCGTTCATGTCCTCGAGCGTTTCTTCGGCATGAACAGTGAGCAGGCTACCCAAGTGATGCTGCATGTCCACCAGCGCGGGGTGGGCGTCTGCGGCGTCTTCACATATGAAATCGCCGAAACGAAAGTGACACAGGTCATGGATCTGGCGCGTCAGCATCAGCATCCTCTCCAGTGCACGATCGAGAAAGACGGCGGCGGAGATGAGGATTAGATGCTTTCACGCGAGCTAGAACAGACCCTTCACCGCGCCCTGGCCCTCGCCGCCGAGCGTAATCACGAATACGCAACCCTCGAACACCTGCTTCTTTCCCTGACCGAAGACCCGGATTCCATCGCGGTGCTGAAGGCCTGCGACGTGGAGGTCGAACGCCTGATCGCCGACCTGACCGAGTTCCTCGACAACGAACTGGCCGAGATCGACAACCCGCGCGGGCTTGAGCCCAAGCCGACGGCGGGCTTCCAGCGCGTCGTCCAGCGCGCCGTGATCCATGTCCAGTCGTCGGGCCGCGAGGAAGTGACCGGCGCCAACGTGCTGGTGGCCCTGTTCTCGGAACGGGAATCCCATGCCGTCTATTATCTGCAACTGCAGGACATGACGCGTCTCGACGCCGTCAACTACATCTCCCACGGCATCGCCAAGGTGCCCGGGCGTTCGGAGCAACGCACCGTGTCCGGCGCCGACCCGGAAGCCGAGGCCGAGGCGGTTGCCCGCAAGGGCTCGGAAGCGCTCGACGCCTATTGCACCAACCTGAACAAGAAGGCGAACGAAGGCCGAATCGATCCCCTGATCGGCCGCCACGAAGAGGTCGACCGCGCCATCCAGATCCTGTGCCGGCGCAACAAGAACAACCCGCTGTTCGTCGGCGACCCGGGGGTGGGCAAAACCGCCATCGCCGAAGGTCTGGCCAAGCGCATCGAGGACGAGGACGTGCCCGAGGTGCTGCTCGGCAACACCATTTACGCTCTCGACATGGGCGCCCTTCTGGCCGGAACCCGCTATCGCGGCGATTTCGAGGAGCGCCTGAAGAACGTCATGGCCGAACTCGAAGCCATGCCCAAGGCGATCCTGTTCATCGACGAAATTCATACGGTGATCGGCGCGGGCGCCACCTCGGGCGGATCCATGGACGCGTCGAACATCCTCAAGCCCGCCTTGCAAAAGGGCGGCCTGCGCTGCATGGGCTCGACCACCTACAAGGAATACCGCAACTATTTCGAAAAGGACCGCGCCCTGGTGCGCCGGTTCCAGAAGATCGACGTGTACGAACCGTCCATGGACGACACGATCAAGATTCTCAAGGGCCTGAAGCCCTATTTCGAGGAACACCACAACGTGCGTTACACCAACGACGCCATCAAGGCGGCGGTGGAACTGTCGACCAAGTACATCCACGAACGCAAGCTGCCGGATAAGGCCTTGGACGTGATCGACGAGGTCGGGGCGTCGCGCATGCTGCTGCCGCCGGGCAAGCGGCGCAAGACGGTCACCGTGAAGGACGTGGAACAGGTGGTCGCCAAGATCGCCCGCATTCCGGAAAAATCGGTGTCGTCCGACGACCGCAAGGCGCTGAAGAACCTGGACCGCGACCTGAAGACCATGGTGTTTGGTCAGGACAACGCCATCGAGGCTTTGGCCAGCGCCATCAAGCTGTCCCGCGCCGGCCTGCGCGAACCGGAAAAGCCCATCGGCTCCTACCTGTTCTCGGGCCCCACGGGCGTCGGCAAGACCGAGGTCGCGCGTCAGCTGTCGCACATGATGGGCATCGATCTGGTGCGCTTCGACATGTCCGAATACATGGAACGCCATTCGGTCTCGCGGCTGATCGGCGCCCCGCCGGGCTACGTCGGCTTCGATCAGGGCGGCCTGTTGACCGACGCCGTCGATCAGCAGCCCCATTGCGTGCTGCTGCTGGACGAAATCGAAAAGGCCCACCCGGACCTGTTCAATATCCTTCTTCAGGTCATGGACCACGGCAAGCTGACCGACCACAACGGCAAGTCCGTCAGCTTCCGCAATGTGATCCTGATCATGACCACCAACGCGGGGGCGGCCGACCTGGCCAAGCCGGCCATCGGGTTCGAACGTGAAACCCGTGTGGGTGAGGATACGGAAGCGATCGAGCGCATGTTCACGCCCGAATTCCGCAACCGTCTGGATGCCATTATTCCCTTCGCGGCGCTGACGCCGGAAGTCGTCGCCCGTGTCGTCGACAAGTTCATCATGAACCTGGAATTGCAGCTTGAAGACCGGGGCGTGGTGATCGAGCTGACCGACGCGGCGCGTGAATGGCTGGCCAAGCGGGGCTTCGACAAATTGTTCGGCGCCCGGCCGCTCAGCCGCGTGATTCAAGAGAACATTAAGAAGCCCCTGGCCGAGGAGCTGTTGTTCGGCAAACTCGTCAAGGGCGGCATGGTTCTGGTCGGCGTCGACGACGACAAGTTGGTGTTCGATTTCCCCGAACCGGGATCGACCCGACTCCCGGCCAAGCGCAAGAAGGGCAAAGTTCCCGCCCTGGTCGAATAGTCGGTTCCCGGTCCGGGCGGACGCAGCGTGGCGTTTTCCTTCCTTTCCGGGATCCGGGTTCTCGATCTCAGCCAATACCTGCCGGGACCGCTCGCGGCCCAGGTCCTCGCCGACCTGGGGGCGGAGGTGGTGAAGGTCGAGCCGCCGGCCGGCGACCCGCAGCGCCATCTTGATCCCATGTCGGGTCTACTCGATCCCGATGTGGTCGAAGGCGGCGACGCCTCCCCCTTCTATCAGGTGCTTAACGCCGGCAAGACGGTGACCCGCCTCGACCTCAAGTCCGAGGGCGGCAGGGCGTCGTTCCGGGACCTGGTCCGGGGCGCCGATGTTCTGCTGGAAAGCTATCGGCCCGGGGTGATGGACCGGCTCGGTTTCGGATATGACGCGGCCAAGGCCCTGAACCCAGGGTTGGTCTATTGCGCGCTGACGGGATATGGGCAAACCGGGCCGTTGCGCCTGGCCGCCGGGCATGACCTGAACTACATGGCGGCCACGGGTGCGCTCAGCCAGGCCGGAACGGCGGCGGAGCCCGCCATGGCCTGGCCGCCCATGGCCGACTGCGCCGGGGCGGTGATGTCGGCCCTCGCCATTCTGGGCGCCCTGGTGCGCCGGGGCCGGGACGGGCGGGGCGCCTTCCTGGACGTCGCCATGTCCGACTGTGTCCTGTCCTGGCAGGCCATTGGCCTGACGGCGGAAAGGCTCGGCCTCGGCAAGGCGCGGGGGGCGGCGCTATTGACTGGCGGGGCCGCGTGCTACCGGGTCTATGCCTGCGCCGACGGGCGGGAATTGACGCTCGGTAATCTGGAGCCCCGGTTCTGGGAAAACTTCTGCCGCGCCGTCGGCCGCGACGATTGGACCCCACGCCAGTGGGAGGCGCTGCCGCAATCCAATCTGATCTCCGAGGTCACGGCGCATCTCGCCGGACAGCCGTTGGATCATTGGCTGTCGGTGCTGGACGGTGTCGATACCTGTGTGCAGCCGGTCGCCGATTACGCGGGCGTCGCGGACCAGCCGCAGGTGCGGGCACGGGGCCTTGTGACGGACGATCCCCTCGGCGGGGTGCAGGTGTTGCTGCCGATCCTCGTCGACGGCCTGACCACGGGCGCGCGGGCGCCGCTGGTGCCGCGCACGGCGGAACAGATTTTACAGGATTGGGAAAACGTCTAGCGGGCGAGCTGGGGACAGTCGGCTTCGCGGGTCAGGCCGACCATGGAAGCGCCCTGCGACGACAGGCGCAGGTTGCCCTTGGCGCCGATCACGTAGGACTGGCTGCCCAGCGGCTTGCCGTTGGCGGCCATGCGAATGACCTGGGCGGCGCGGCAGGCGCGGCAGTTGTTCACCAGGAACACGCCGCCGTTGCCCTTGTCCGTTTCCAGGGTGATGCATTTCTTGTCGCTGTCGTCGACGAGCGTTTCCGGTTTCACCAGATTGGCCTGATCGCAGGGATAGATGGAACCGAGGCTGGTCCGGCCCGGGCCGCGGAACGGCAGGGGCAGGGTCATGTTGGCCATGACGTTGAACTTACGCACTTCCGGGTTGGAATAGCCCTGGCGCAGGCGGGTCACCCCGACCACCATGCAGGCGTTGCATTTGTTGACCAGAACTTCGCCCGTGCCCGTGCGGCCGTGGCGGATGCAGTCCGCGCCCGGGGCCAAGGCCGCCGCCGTGCGGATCAGGGGGTTGATCCCCATGCCTTCCGCGTCGGGCACCCGAGGTGCCGCGATGGCCGCCGCCGACAGCAGCAGCACCGCGACGAGCGCGGCGGCGGTCAGCAGGTAAATTTGCACATAGCGTTCCATAACCCCTTTACTTTAGGGAATATTGGTAAAGGAAACGTGACCGGCATCACACTTGCGCGCGATTTTCGAAAAATTTGTCTAGAAAATTGATTTTATTCTGATTTTTTAAAGGGAGAGAACGCCCCATAGGCGGACATTTCCCGCTCGATTCCCCTGGATTCGTCCTTCAGAAAGCCGGAAACGGCATCTCGGAAGCCCTTGTCGGCGATCCAATGGGCGGAAAACGTGCGGCGGGGCAGGTAGCCGCGCTGCACCTTGTGAGGGCCCTGGGCGCCGGCCTCAACCCATTTCAGGCCGTTCGCGATGGCATAGTCGATGGCCTGATAATAGCAGGCTTCGAAGTGCAGGAACTTATAGTCCGCGACGCAGCCCCAGTTGCGGCCGTACAGCGTGTCGCCGCCGCGCAGGTTCAAGGCACCCGCCACGGGCCGGCCGTCCTTTTCCACCACGATCAGGACCACGGCCCGGCCCAGGCGTTCGCCCAGCAGGGAAAAGAACCGGCGCGTCAGGTAGGCCTGGCCCCATTTCTTGTCGGTCGTGTCCATGTAGAATTGGAAAAAGGCGTCCCAATGGGCCTCGGTGATGTCGGGGCCTTCGAGGGCGCGAATGTCCAGGCCGGCGTCATGGACGGCGCGGCGCTCCTTCTTGATGTTCTTGCGCTTGCGCGATGACAGTTCGTCCAGGAAATCGTCGAAGGTTTTGAATCCCTTGTTCTCCCAATGGAACTGCTGGCCGATGCGTTGCAGGTATCCGGCATCCCCGAACGCCACCCATTCGGCCTCGGTGGGAAAGGTGACGTGCAGCGACGACACACCTAGGTTCTGGGCCAGCTGCGCCATGCCGGCGATCAGGGCAAGACGCATCTCGCGGCGTTGGCCGTCGGGCAAGGCTTGGTTGACCAGCAGGCGCGGCCCGGTCACCGGCGTGAACGGCACGGCGCATTGCAACTTGGGATAATAGCGCCCGCCGGCGCGCTCGTAGGCGTCGGCCCAGCCCCAGTCGAACACGTATTCGCCGTAGGAATGGTTTTTCAGGTAAAGCGGCGCGCAGGCGGCGATGCCGCCCGCCGGGTCCTCGATCACCAGATGCTGACCGAGCCAGCCGGTTTCCCCCGTGGCCGATCCGGAGTCCTCCAGCGCCGACAGAAAGGCGTGACGGACGAAGGGGTTGTCCGTTCCGGCACAGGCGTCCCAGGCCTCGGGCGAGACCTCGGAGAGGGATTTGACAATCTTGATGGCGACCGCGTCGCGTCCGTCGGGCATACCCGGAATTTAGCCAGTTGTATTCGGAAATGCGCGCAAATTATCCACAGAAAATGATGGAAAAAACCCGGTGTACGTGACCTCTCCATTTGAATTCATCTTATTCTAATATTAGAAAAATGATAATTACGTATCGCTAGGTTCTGGCAATGCGGACAGGCCAATCGGCAAAACCCGCGTTGTGCCAGCGGTCGGGCAGCTAGTCATGGCGCGGCTCAACAGCGCCTGGGGTGGATTGACGATCTTTAAGGGGGATAAATCATGCGCCACACTCATCCAGCACGGGCATCAAGCGATGGGCGTATGGAGTTTGCGTTGCTTCTTGCCGTCGTGCTGCTGACAGGGTGCGGGACCGCACAGGATTTGTTTATCGTCGACCGGGCCCTGATCGATAACGAACAGGCGGCGAGCGACGCGAAAGGGTTACACGCGCCGCCGCCGATCAACCTTGATCTGTTCGTCTTTCTGGATGATTTCCGCAAGGAGGTCGTCTGGGACTCAGACAAGGAGAAGCTTGTTCCCAAGAATCCCGACAATGGCGAAGGATTCAAAATCGCCTACGGCAAGGCGGTCAACGATCCGGCAAACCGTAACCGGCTGCAAGACGTCATCATGAACCGTTCGGAACAGATTTGTACCCATCACAAAGGGGCGATTCTGGCCAATTCCGCTGTGTTTAATTTCTCCACGTCGTTGCTGTCGACGATCCTATCAAGCGTATCGGCCGTGGTTGGCGGAGAGGTTGCGAAGTCGGCTATTTCGACGGCGTCTGCTTCCGTGAATGCGGCGGGCACGGCCGTCAAGGCAGAGTTCTACCAGAACTTGCTGGCGGCGGCGATCGTCAACAAGATCGTGCAGACCCGTGCGACGATCAAGCAGGGGCTTATCGAGAAACGCAAGTTGAGCATCAAGGACTACAGCGTCGATCAGGCGATCGGAGACGCCTACCTTTATCACACGGCCTGTTCCTTCTACGAAGGCCTGGTCGGGCTGACGAAAGATAAAGAAGCGCCGGTCAAGACCCGCGAAGATATCGATAAGGAGATCGACGCGCTTAAGAAAGAAAGCGAAGCGCTGCGCACCAAACTTGCGATCCCCACGGGAACTGCCGGTGCCCTGAACGCCGACGACCAGCGCGCCGCCCGGGTGCAGATCGATCTTAACAACGCGCGAATTCTGGGGTTGATGCAACAACGTGCCACGGCGCCCGGCGCGGTCAGCGCCGGTGCGGCTGGTGATGGCTCGGCCGGCAGTGGCGCGGCCGGCGATGGCGCGGCCGGGGATGGCGCGGCCGGTGGCGGTGCCACGGGCGGCGGGGTGCCCGCAGGGAAAGTCACGCCCGGAGAGCCGGTCCCCCCGCCGCAACAAAGGTAAACAGCCGTCTGCCGGCGGTTCGGATGGAGAGTCACCGGCCCGGTGTGAGTGAGGGGAGAGGAAGTTCACGATGCGGCGCATCAACGCGAAGGCGTTCAAGAACGCACCGTCCGGCGATGCGGTCATTGCCGCCTATGAGGCTATCCGGCCGACACTCAAGACCTGCGATCTGCTGCTATGTTCCGGCGATTATGCGTTTTCCAAAATCATCCGCAAGGCGACCTCCAGCGATTGGAGCCACGTCGCCCTAATTGTCCAAGCACGCGCAATCGGCCGGGTTCTGGTTCTTGAAAGCGTCGAACCTGAAGGGGTGCGGGTGGTGCCGTTTCGCAAGTATCTGTTGGATTATAAGGATGGCAAGGCGTACCCGGGTGGTATCGCGGTCGCCAGCCTGAAGGCGCAGCCGAATATTTCGGATCGCCGGGTGATGTCGAAGTTCGGTCAGCAGGCTGTCGATCTGTTCGGTTATCCTTACGACCGGGACCAGGTTTTGAAACTGGCGCTGCGTGTCGCGCAAAGCACGTTGTTCGGGGCCAATGCAGGGGCCCAGGACTTTGACAACGATAAGGAGTTCATCTGTAGCGAATATGTCGCGATCTGCCTGCGTGAATTAGGACTGGGCGAGATTCCGCCGGGACCGCACGGGTTCGTGGCGCCCGTTGATTTCGTGCCGTTGCTGACTGATTTCAAATATCTCAAGCGACCGTGATGACCGATGTCCACGCATCGGTGGCGTTCGCTGTTCCGGCGAACGCCGCCCGCAGAATCGCAAGACTCTCCACCAACCTCGGCCCCGGCCGGTTGAAGTAGCTGTTGGCGTCGGTGGCGTAGACGCGGCCTGTCCTCGCGGCATTCAAGTTCCGAAAGTCAGGATGCCGGTCCATCAACAGGCGCGCCTCCGCGGCCGATCGTTCCAATCCGAACCCGCAGGGCATGAACACGATGATGTCGGGATCGGCCTGGGCCAGGTCGTCCCAGGTGATCCAGGGCGCGTGGTCGCCGGCTTTGCCGAACACGTCTTCGCCGCCGGCCATCTCGACCAGCTCCGGCACCCAGTTGCCCGCCGCCATCAGGGGGTCGGTCCATTCGATGCAGGCGACGCGGGGGCGGGGACCTGCGGGCGCGGCAGTCAGCGCCCGCGCCCGGTCGCGCAGGCCGTCCGCCACGGCACGGCCATGATCGGCCCGGCCCAGGGCGTCGGCGACCCGTTCAACATCGGCGAACACGTCGGCGAGCGTCATGGGTTTCAACGATACGATCCGCGCAGGCGTGCCGGTCCAGCCGCACAGCGCCGCCTCGACATCGGCCAGGCTGACGGCGCAGACCTCGCACTGGTCCTGGGTGAGGATGACGTCTGGCGCGCAGTCCGCGAGCGGCCCATGAAGGACCTCGTAGACGGAGGCAGCGTCGGCCACGGCGGCCTTGACCTTGGCGTCGATCTCGGCGCTGCTGCCGGAAAGGTCCAGGCGCGGCGCCGTGCAGACGGGCAGGGTCTGGACGGCGGGCGGGAAGTCGCATTCATGGGACCGTCCCACCAGCCAGTCCGCGCAGCCCAGCGCCGCGACGATCTCCGTCGCGCTCGGCAACAGCGAAACGACGCGCTTCATTTCTCTATTCACGGCCGATTCCATCAGGACTAGTCTGCGCGCGCGGTCCGTGATCGGCAACCGCGTATGGAGGGTGGTGTGATGCGCGTGCGGCCCTTTTTGCTTTCCCTAGCTCTTTGTTTCGTCTTGATGCCCGGCGCCGCCAGCGCGGGGATGGACGAGGTTCCCCCGGAATCCCTTGGCCCGGATGCCGTCGAGAGAACCTGGAAACGGGCGCATTTCTATGTGCCCGCCGATGCCAATCCTCTGGGCACGGGCGTGCTGGGCGGTCCGCGCGACCTTGGGTCCGTGGCGCGGGCGCTGGACAGCCTCGCCAAGGGAGCGCCCCGGCCCGTGGTGGTCTATCTGCACGGCTGCGGCGGGTTCGGCAATTCGGGCAGCGTCAACGCCGGTATGTTGGCCGAGGCGGGCTTCGTCGTCGTCGCGCCCGACAGCTTCGCCCGGCCGAAACGGGTCAAAACCTGCGATTCGAAAACCCATTCCCGCGCCGGGCCGAAGGGGATTTACAAAAATGTCGTCGCCTGGCGGCTCGAGGAACTGGACCGGGCCCTTCTGGGCCTGAAGGACTTTCCCTGGGTCGATTGGAACAACATCTTCCTGTTCGGCCATTCCCAGGGCTCAAACGCCGCCGCGGCCTATCCGGGCACGGCCTTCAAGGGCCGCATCATGAGCGGCACGCGCTGCTCGACAGGTTACCAAGGGCCGCCGGAGGAGCCGGCGCTCGCGGTCTATTCGGAGAACGATCCCTGGCGCAAGGGGCGTCCCATTAAATGCCTGGATTACGTCGGCCGCACGGGGATGCAGGTCCTGGGATTGACCGGAACCCTGCATGTCGTCGCCAAGGACCCCGAAGCCAAGGCCAGAATGCTGAGTTTCCTGGGGGCGCTGATAACGCGCTGAGCCGGAAGGCGGGGTCAGCGGATTTCGAAAATCCCATCGACCTCGACGGCCACGCCGCGCGGCAGGGACGGGGCGCCGACGGCGAAGCGCGCGTGCTTGCCGGCGTCACCGAACACCTCGACCATCAGGTCGGAGGCGCCGTTGATGACCTCGGGCTGATCGGTGAAGTCGGCCGCCGAATTGACGAAGCCGCCCAGTTTGGCGACCCGCACGACACGGTCCAGATCGCCGCCGCAGGCTTCGCGCACCTGGGCGATGAGGTTGAGGCCGCAGACCCGGGCCGCCTGATAGCCGTCCTCGGTCGAGACGTCCTCGCCCAGCCGGCCGCGGCAGGTGATCTCACCGTTCCACACGCAGACCTGGCCCGACACGAACACGGTCGACCCGACCACGGTATAGGGGATGTAGTTGGCCGCAGGCGTGGACGGTTTGGGCAGGTCAATGCCCAGGTCCTTCAGACGGGCGTCGACGGTTCCGGTCATGTGGGGAATCCTTTCGTTGGGGCTGGTCATTGGATTGGGTGACCGCCCCGGCGGGGCAGGGCGGATCGGATGCGGGAGGATCAGATGTAGAAGGTGTCGTGTTCCTTGGGCGCGATGCAGATGGTGTCGCTGCCCCGTTCCTGCAACAGCTTCTGGGCCGTTTTCAGCTTGCTGTCGATGGCCGCGTCGTCCTGGTCCGGGTCGTGGTGATAGAGGTAAAGAGTCTTCACCTTGCCCCGGTCCGCCAGTTCGACGACCTTGGAAATACAGGAATGGCCCCAGGTCACCTTGGTCGCGTATTCCGCGTCCGTATAGGTTGAATCGGTGATGAGCGCGTCGGCGCCGTGCACGAATTCGGCCAATTTTTCCTCGTAATGCGGATTGTAGCCGTCGGAATTCTCGAGAAACATCTCGTTGTCCGTGACGTAGCAGATGGCGCGGCCGTTGTATTCGATGCGGAAGCCCAGGCATTGCCCCGGATGGCTCAGAAGTTTCGTCTTCACACGGATGCCGTCGACCTCGAACTCTTCTTCCTCCAGGTCACGGAAATAGACCCGGGCCGCGAATTCCTTCAGCGTGATCGGAAAGTACACGCCGTCCATCTGGGCCGAGATGATTTCGCGGATGGAAATGTCGCCCTGATTGGCGCCGAGAATCTGGAACTCGTTGCCTTGGCGGTACAAGGGCGCGAAGAACGGGATGGCGTTGATGTGGTCCCAATGGGGGTGGGAGATGAAGATGCGGCCGCGGACGTTGCGCCGGCCGTTGGCCACCAGCTTGTCGCCGAAGGTCTTGATCCCGGTGCCGCCGTCGAAGATGAAAATCTGGTCGCGCGGGAATTGCAGGGTGACGCAGTTCGTGTTGCCGCCGTACTTCAAGCTGCCTTCGCCGGAAACCGGCAGGGTGCCGCGCACGCCCCAGAACGACAGTTCGATGTCGTCGCGCAGGATGCGGTTGACCTTGTCGAGAAAGGTTGCCGCGATGATGGGTTTGCGGATGAAGCCGTGGGCGCCGAATTCATAGGCGCGGTTGACGTCGAATTCGTAGCTTTTCGCCGTCAGCACGATGAAGACCGTATCGGCAAGGCCTTCATGGCCGCGCACGAACTTGCACAACTGGAAACCATCGACATCCGGCATCATCAGATCCGAGATGACGCAGTCGGGTGCCAGGGCGACCATCTTGTCCATGGCTTCCTTGGAGTCCGTGAACGCGGTGACGCGATGACCCGCCGCCTCCAGCATGGAGGCGATGGCGTTAAGGATCATCGGGTCGTCATCGACCGCGACAAAATGGATGGGGTCGGTCTTACCTGCCATTCCTGTCCCAGTATGCCGGTGTTGATCCGGTCATCCAAAAAAAACCCAACTGTTCAAGCGAGTAGAGCCTGAACAGATTAACAATCCCTCAAAACATCGATTATCGCCGTACCCGGAAACGTATCGTCTAGGCAGGGTTTTCAGGGTTGTAGCAGATCATGCGGGACAACCGCAAACCGTCTTTCCTGTCGTTGCGGGGCATGGGAAACCCGCCTGCGGGCGGAATGCCGGCGGCGGGTGCGAAAAGGCCGCGAGGCGTCGGGACGTCAGGCCAAAAAAGAGGCGTGCGGCGAGCCGAAGCCCGCCGCACGCCCCAAGTTTCCCAGGGAGGATTCCTGAATGGATGGAATGCCGGTTCGGGGCATTATGAACATCCGCTTGTGGCGCCGCAGGTGACGCACTTCATGCAGGTGCCGTTGCGCACCAGGGTGAAGTTGCCGCAGTCGCCGCAGGAGTCGCCCTCATATCCCTTCATGCGGGCTTCGCGGATCTGGTCCAGTTTGCTGTCGGTCTGGGTGATCACGCTGGTCTCGATCTCCAGGATCGTTTCGGTGCTTTCCGCCCGTTGCACGGTGGCACCCGCGCCGTTGCCGCCGCCGTTGCTGCCGGTGGTGCGCACGGCGCCTGCCGTCGAGCCGGACTGTTCACCGCCGAAGCGCCCGCCCTGCACGACCATGAACTGCTTGGAGCGCACGTACCCGCGGCTGGTCAGCTGCGCCACGGCTTCCATCATGCCGGACTTCTCGGCGTTTTCCGGAAGGTCGCCTTCGGCGGAGCCGTCACCCAGGGTGTCGGGCAGCAGGTCCGCCGGCTCCACATGGGCGAGGTCGTTGCGGTCCAGATACGACACTGCCAGTTCACGGAAGATGTAGTCGAGGATCGACGTCGCCATCTTGATGGTGTCGTTGCCGGTGACCATGCCCGAGGGCTCGAAGCGGGTGAAGGTGAAGGCCTCCACGTATTCTTCAAGCGGCACGCCGTACTGCAGGCCGATGGAGATGGCGATGGCGAAGTTGTTCATCAGCGAGCGGAAGGCGGCCCCTTCCTTGTGCATGTCGATGAAGATTTCCGCCAGCTTGCCGTCGCTGTATTCGCCGGTGTGCAGGTAGACCTTGTGATCGCCGATCGACGCCTTCTGGATATAGCCCTTGCGCCGGTTGGGCGGGCGGCGGCGTTCCTGGGCCCGTTCGACGATGCGTTCGACGATGCGTTCGGCGACGATCTCGGCCCTGGAGGCGTTGGCCGGCGCGGCGGCCACGGCCTCTTCCAGGGTTTCCTCGGCGTCGATGTCGTCCAGCAGGGCCGATTGCAGCGGCTGCGACAGCTTGGAGCCGTCACGGTACAGCGCGTTGGCCTTCAGCCCCAGTTTCCAGGACAGCATGTAGGCGTCGTTGCATTCCTTGACCGACGCCGAGTTCGGCATGTTGATGGTCTTGGAAATGGCGCCCGAGATGAAGGGCTGCGCCGCCGCCATCATGCGGATGTGGCTTTCGACGGAAAGGTAGCGCTTGCCGATCTTGCCGCAGGGGTTGGCGCAGTCGAACACGGACAGGTGCTCGGCCTTCAGGTGAGGGGCGCCCTCCAGCGTCATGGCGCCGCAGATGTAGGTGTTGGCGGCCTCGACCTCGGCCTTGGAGAAGCCGAGGTAGGCGAGCATGTCGAAGCTCATGTCGTCGAGCTTGTCGGCCGGAATGCCCAGGCCCTCGCGGCAGAAGGCGTCGCCCAGGTTCCACTTGTTGAACACGAACTTGATATCGAAGGCTTCGCCGAGAGATTCTTCAAGCTTTTTCAGAACATTGTCCGTGAAGCCTTTGATCTTCAATGCTTCTGCATTGATCCCCGGCGCCCCTTCCAAGGTGCCGTGGCCGACCGCGTAGTTGATCATGTCGGTGATCTCGTCGGCCGTGTAGCCCATGCCCGAAAGCGCCTTCGGCACCATGCGGTTGATGATCTTGAAGTAGCCGCCGCCGGCCAGCTTCTTGAACTTCACGAGCGCGAAGTCGGGCTCGATCCCCGTGGTGTCGCAATCCATGACCAGGCCGATGGTGCCCGTGGGCGCGATCACCGTGGTCTGGGCATTACGGTAGCCATGGGCCTCGCCGCCTTCCAGCGCCAGGTCCCAGGCCTTGGCCGCGGCCTTGGACAGTTCCGCATCCGGGCAGTCGCCCGCGATCAGCGGCACGGGGGCGACTTCCAGGCCCTCGTAGCCCTGTTTCACGCCCTGGGCGGCGCGGCGGTGGTTGCGGATGACCCGCAGCATGGCGTCGGCGTTCTTTTCGTAGCCGGGGAAGGTGCCCAACTCCGCGGCCATTTCGGCCGAGGTGGCGTAGCAGGTGCCGGTCATCAATGCCGTGACGGCGCCGCAGATGGCCCGGCCTTCGACGGAATCGTAGGACAGTCCGGCGTTCATCAGATAGCCGCCGATGTTGGCATAGCCCAGGCCCAGGGTCCGGAATTCGTAGGACAGCTGGGCGATTTCCTTGGACGGGAACTGGGCCATGAGCACCGAAATCTCAAGTGTCACGGTCCACAGGCGCACCGCATGTTCGAACCCGGTGACGTCGAAGGTGCCATCCTTCTGCGAAAACGTGATCAGGTTCAAGGACGCCAGATTGCAGGCCGTGTCGTCCAGGAACATGTATTCGGAGCAGGGGTTGGAGGCGTTGATGCGGCCCGAATTGGGGCAGGTGTGCCATTCGTTGATGGTGGTGTCGTACTGCAGGCCCGGATCGGCGCAGGCCCAGGCCGAATAACCGATCTTTTCCCACAGCTCGCGGGCCTGGATGCGCTTGTGCACCTTGCCGTCCGTGCGGCGGATCAATTCCCACTCGCCGTCGTTGAGGACGGCGCGGATGAATTCGTTGGTCAGGCGCACGGAGTTGTTGGAGTTCTGCCCCGACACGGTCACATAGGCTTCCGAGTCCCAATCCGTGTTGTAGGTCGGGAAATCGATTTCCGTATACCCCTGACGGGCGAAATGGATCACCCGCTGGACGTAGTTGTCGGGGATCATGACCTGGCGGCAGCCCTTGATGGCGTCCTTCAGGTCGGCGTTGATCTTGGGGTCGAAGCGGTCGTCGGCGCCGGCGTCCGGGCCCATGTCGGCCTGACAGGCGGCCATGACCTGGGTCAGGTAGCGTTTGGCCAGGCGCGAGCCGGACACCAGGGCGGCGACCTTCTGCTCTTCCTGGACCTTCCAGTTGATGTAGTTCTCGATGTCCGGATGATCGACATCGACGACGACCATCTTGGCCGCCCGGCGCGTGGTGCCGCCCGACTTGATGGCGCCGGCCGCGCGGTCGCCGATCTTGAGGAAGCTCATCAGGCCCGACGACTTGCCGCCGCCCGACAGGGCTTCGTTCTCGCCGCGCAGGGCCGAGAAGTTGGAGCCCGTGCCCGAGCCGTACTTGAACAGCCGCGCCTCGCGGACCCAAAGGTCCATGATGCCGCCTTCGTTCACCAGATCGTCGCTGACGCCCTGGATGAAGCAGGCATGGGGCTGCGGGTGCTCATAGGCGGAATTGGAGGCGACCAGCTTGCCGGTCTCGAAATCGACATAGTGGTGCCCCTGGGCCGGGCCATCGATGCCGTAGGCCCAATGCAGGCCCGTGTTGAACCACTGGGGCGAGTTCGGCGCGGCCATCTGCTTGGCCAGCATGAAGCGCATTTCATCGAAGTAGGTCCGGGCGTCGGCTTCGGAATCGAAATAGCCGCCTTTCCAGCCCCAATAGGTCCAGGTTCCGGCCAGACGGTCGAACACCTGCTTGGCGCTGGTTTCGCCGGACGACCGCTTGTCCTTGGGCAGCTTCTTGAGGGCGGCGGCATCGGGCTCGGAGCGCCACAGCCACGACGGCACCGAATTCTCCTCGACCTTCTTCAGCTTCGCCGGCACGCCCGCCTTGCGGAAGTACTTCTGCGCCAGCACGTCGGAGGCGACCTGCGACCAGGAGTCGGGGACTTCGATGTCCGCCTGCGCAAACACCACGGAGCCATCCGGGTTTCGGATTTCGCTGGATGCCCGGCGAAACTTGATTGCCGCGTAAGGTGATTGGTCCTGTTTCGTAAAATGCCGCTTGATCTGCATGGCTACCCCGTCTGCGTTCCCTTGGTGGTCCCTGTCATTTCCGGCCCTGTCGTTGGCCGGCGGGCCCAACAACAGACCCGGGTCGCTTCTTTGCCGCTGGCTCGGAAGGCTTTCGCTTCCTGAAACTACATAGTGTATTTGCCCAGGCGTGAAGGACGCTAAATGTAGCCAGCGGCTTTGGGGGCAGCAACAGGATTATTTCAACATTTAGGGGCTATGTTACGAATAAATTACTTGATTTTGTGGAACCTCCCGGAAAACCGGGGGTTATGCCTTAGGTCATAGTCGCGGCCTCCCTACATATTGCGGGCGGCGGTCGGTAAAGGCGGTCAAGCGGACTGGACCTTGCGCCCGCATGGTGCCATATTCCCGCGGTACATCAGGCGGATATGAGACCCCATGGACATCGGAACGCTGCTGCATACCTGGATTCACGGCAAGCTCGTCGGCACCGACGAGTTCGGCAACCGTTATTACAAGAACAAGGGCGGGTCGCTGTACGGCCGCGAACGCCGCTGGGTTCTGTACAAGGGCCGCAAGGAAGCCTCCAAGGTGCCGCCGGAATGGCATTCCTGGTTGCACCACACCTCTGCCGAGCCGCTGACCGAAAGCGCCACCCGGGCGCGGCCGTGGCAGAAGGAGCATGTCCCCAACCTGACGGGGACCGCCGGTGCCTATCGCCCCGCGGGCCACGATTTCAAGGGCGGCGCCCGCGCCCATGCCACGGGCGACTACGAAGCCTGGAAGCCGGAATGATTTGCGGCTCCCTGGCCGGGGCGCTGCGATGACGGTCGGATACCGATGACACTGGAAACCAAGGAACAGATGATCGGCGCTTTGGCGCTTGTCGTGCTTCTGGCGGTTCTCGGCTTCATGAACCAAAGCCGCGACGTGACCTCCGGCGCGGACGGCCGAATCCGGGTCGATGCCCTGTTCGGCCGCGTCGACGGCATCGCGCCCGGGGCCGAGGTCCGCATGGGCGGCGTTCGAATCGGCAAGGTCGCGACCCAGCGCCTGGACGACAAGTTCCGCGCCGTGTTGACCCTCAATCTGACCAGCGACGTGATGGTGCCGAACGATTCGTCGGCCTCGGTGCAGACCGACGGCCTGTTCGGCGGAAAGTACGTCGTTTTGGAACCGGGCGCGTCGGAAACGGGGCTGAAAACCGGCGATCTGATCGCCATCACCCAGGATGCCCAGGTCGTCAGCGACATTCTGAATCTCATCATTTCCCAGGGCCGGGCCGCCATGGAAGAGCGCCGGGCCGCCGCCGAAACGGCGGCTGGACAGACGAAATAAGGGGCGGAGAGATCGGATATGGGACGTAATGCAATCGAAACGGTCCTGGGCGGCGTCGTGCTGATCGTTGCCGGGGTGTTTCTGTTCTTCGCCTTCAACGTGGCCCAGGTGAAGGCCGTCTCGGGCTATGAGGTCAAGGCGCATTTCCTCAAGATCGGCGGCCTGTCCAAGGGCAGCGACGTGCGCATCAACGGCATCAAGATCGGTACCGTTCTTGATCGCGTGCTCGATCCGCAGACGTTCGAGGCCGTCGTCATCATGTCGATCCGCCCGGATGTGAAACTGCCCAAGGACACGGTGGCGACGATCGGCTCCGAAGGCATCCTGGGCGGAAAATACATCCGCCTGAAGCCGGGCCAGGCGGCGGAAACGCTGCCCGCGGGCGGACGCATCGCCAAGGTCGAGGACTTCAAGTCCCTTGAGGATCAGGTCGGCGAGATCATCTTCCTGGCCACGGGCGGGAAATAGGCCGCGATGCGGCTATGCCTCATTGTTCTGATCGGCATCCTCGCCGCCTTTCCGGCGGCGGCGTCTCCGATGAACAAGGTCATCCTGCAAGGCCTGGATAAGGTCACGGCGCGGGTTTCGACCCTGGAAGCCCGGGTCGGCGAGGTCGTGCGGTTCGGCACGCTTGAGATCATCGCCCGCAGCTGCGACAAGCGCTCGCCGGAAGAGCCGCCGGAAAGCGCGGCCTTCCTCGATATCTGGGAAATCCGCCCCGGAGAACCGGCGGTCAGCCTGTTCCGCGGCTGGATGTTCGCCTCCAGTCCGGCGCTCAATGCGCTGGAACACCCCGTCTACGACATCTGGGTGCTTGATTGCGCCGAGCCGTCGGATGCCACCGCACCAAAATAGCGCCGCCCGGTTCATGTCATCACTCAGAGAAGAATATGGGGCCTTGTCGCGGTAAAATTTTCTGGGCGTTGGTGCTCGTTTCCCTGGCCGGGGAAGCAGGGGCCGCTGACCCCGCGCTCTGCCGGAATTGCCACACGCCGCAAGGAGTTATCGCGCCGGACCTCGCCGGCATGCCGACGGATCAATTTTATGCCGCGGCGCGGAGTTTCCGCTCGGGCGAACGAACACACCCTGTGATGACGTCCTTCTCGCGGTCGCTGACCGATGCGGATGTTGCCGCCCTGGCCGCCTATTTCGCGGCACTGCACGCCAGCAACAAATAGCCGGCCGTCCATCGCGGCCGCCCGCGCGTCGTCAGGCGTTGACGAGGCAGAGATTGCGCATGACGGTCAGGATGGCGGGGCCGTTCTTGAAGGCGTTTCGATAGTCGCCGTCGATGATGTCGTGAAAACCCAGTTCGCTCTTCATCTCGTCCGGGTGCATGGCGCGAAAGGCCATTTCCCAACCGCCGAAGTCCCGGTGCTCGTCGTCATATTTCGTGATGACGCCGATGTGCTGGTGACGGGGGTCGCCGCTGATGCGCTCCATGGTCCGCCCGACCGCCTCCGCGTCCCCTTCCAGCAATTGGATGAAGGTGCCGTTCTCAAGATAGATAAGAAGACCCGTCACGTCATTTTGACGATTGTTGTCGCGCGACGCGGCCAAAATGCGCCGGCATTCTTCTTTCGAGACGGGATGCGTGGCTTGGCTGGTGTACAAAATCTTATGAATGGGCATGGGGCCACTCCTGCTGCTCCGGTTGCGAATAACACGGTCAAGTCGCACAGAGCAAATTACATGCCAGCCCCCAAGCAAGGCCTGGACGGCGTTTTATCGGTCAATATCCTCGACGGCGCAGGAGAATGTGGACGGCGATCGGCGTGGCGATCGAGGTCGCCAGCGCGACCAGGGCAATTCCCGAAAAGACCCCGGCCGGCATGGCCCAATCGCCCAGGGCGCGGGCCTGCTGGCCGATCACCATGGCCATTTCGGCGCGCGGCACCATGCTGACCCCGATCAGCAACGCGCCGGCGCCGGATGTCGTCATCAGGGCCGGCAGTCCGGCCCCCGCGATCTTGCCGCCGACGGCGACGGCGAGCAGCGCCCCGCCGAACGCCAGGGCCATGCCCAGGGACCCGGGATCGATGCGAAAGCCGATGGCGATGAAAAAGAACGGCACGAAAAAGGCCTGAATCTGCACGAATCCCGTTTCCATGCGCACGACGTCCGGATTGCGGCTGAAGATCAGGCCCGCGAAGAAGGCGCCGATGGCGATGGAAAAGCCCAACAGCGAGGCGACGGCGGCGACGCACAACCCGATGCCCAGGAGGATCATCGCCGCATGAGGATTGCCGAGGCGGGTCAGGATGGCGGCAAGGCGGTGCTGGTTGGCCCAGGCGACGGCCAGACACAGGGCGCCGAGCGCCGCCGCCTTGGCCAATAGGATCAGCGAGATTTCCGATATATGGGCCGCCATGCCGCCGCCGTTCCCCGAATGGACCAGGGGGGCGACGGCCACGGCCATGGCCATGAAGATGACCGCCGACAGGTCATCCAGTTCCGCCACGTCGATCAAGGTTTCGCCGTCGGGCGTGTCGAGGGCGCCGGCCTCGCGCCACAGTTCCGTGGTCACGGCGACGCTGGTCGCCGTCATGGCGATGGCCGTGAACATGCTGGGCACCGCCCCCAGGTCGAACACCTGATGACACAGCAGGAACGCGGGGACGCCGCTAAGCGTCACGTTGCCGAGCCAGATCGGCGCTGCCCGCGGCAGCTTCGCGACAAGGCCGTGCAGGTTACTGTCGAGCCCGATCCGGAACAGCAGGATGAACACACCCGTCTCGGAAAGGAATTCCAGCAGGTGGCGGCCCGTACCGGACACGAAGGCCATGTGCGTGTCGGCCACCCGGAGGACGAAGCCCAGCAGAATAAAGCCCGCCAGGGCCGGCAGGCCGAGCCTGTCGAACCCGATGCGCGTGAAGACGACCGCGACGATCAGCACGCCCAACATCAGTTCGAAGGCGGCGAGGAATTGATGATCGATCATCGGCGGGCCGATCGGGGCGGGGCGGGCTTGTCCGGGCTCACGGGTGTTCGGCCATTGCCTGGATCTCGTGCATCACCCGGTCCGGCGCCGGGTTGAGGGGGAACCGGGCCTGATACTCGAGGGCCGATTCCAGGCGCTTTTGATAGTCGCGGGCGGGAATTTCTTCGCAGCCGAAGGTTTTCAGGTGATCGGTCACGAACTGGGTGTCGAGCAGACGGAACCCGCCCAGGCGCAGGCGCGCGACCAGATGGGCGAGGGCGACCTTGGACGCGTTCGTCGCCCGCGAAAACATGCTTTCGCCGAAGAATGCCCCCCGGAGCGCCACCCCGTAGAGCCCGCCGGCCAGTTCGCCGTCCTTCCAGGTTTCGATGGAATGGGCGAAGCCCAGGTTGTGCAGCTCGATGACGGCGGTTCGGATCGGTTCGTTGATCCAGGTATCCTTGCGCCCCGGGCCGGGGGCGGCGCATTCGTCGAGCACCCGTTCGAACGCCGAATTGGCGCGCACGATGAACTCGCCGCGGCGCAGCACCTTTTTCAGGCTTTTCGAGACGTGGAAGGTTTCCAGCGGCAACACGCCGCGCTGCTTGGGATCGACCCAGAACACCTGCGGGTCGTCGCGGCTTTCGGCCATGGGAAAAATACCGGCGGCATAGGCGCGCAACAGAAGTTCGGCGGGCAGGCTTTCCTGGGTTTGATCGCGCCGGCTCATGAAACGCTCCCGGCGGTGACGTCAGGCGCCGTCCTTGTCCGCCGCCATGAGGGTTTCAAGCCAGTGGATGTCATAGGAGCCGTCGACGAAATCCCGTTCGCCGATGATGCGCTGTTGCAGCGGTATGCCCGTCGAAATGCCATCGATCACAAATTCCTCAAGCGCCCGCCTCAGGCGCATCAGGCATTCGTTCCGTGACGCGCCATGAACGATCAGCTTGGCGATCATGCTATCGTAGTGAGGCGGCACTGTGTAGCCGGAATAAAGGGCGGAATCGACGCGCACGCCCAGGCCGCCCGGCGCATGATAGACACCGACCTTGCCCGGCGAGGGCGCGAAGGTCACGGGGTCTTCCGCGTTGATCCGGCATTCGATGGCATGGCCGCGCAGGACGACGTCTTCCTGGGTCATCGACAGCTTGGCCCCCTGGGCGACGCGGATCATCTCACGCACAATGTCGATGCCCGTGATCGCTTCGGTGATCGGGTGTTCGACCTGTAGGCGGGTGTTCATCTCGATGAAGTAGAACTTCCCGTCCTCGTACAGGTATTCGACCGTGCCGGCGCTTTGGTAGCCCAGCTTGGAAATGGCGTTGACCGTGATCTCGCCGATCTCGGCCCGCTGCGCCGCGTTGAGGGCCGGCGAGGGCGCTTCTTCCAGGACCTTCTGGTGCCTGCGTTGCAGGGAGCAGTCGCGCTCGCCCAGATGCACCACGTTGCCATGCATGTCGGCCATGATCTGGATTTCGATGTGGCGCGGCTTGTCCAGGTACTTTTCCATGTAGACGGCGCCGTTGCCGAAGGCGGCGCTGGCTTCGCTCTGGGCTACCTTGACCAGACCTTCCAGGTCCTCTTCCCGGCGCACCACCTGCATGCCGCGCCCGCCGCCGCCGGCGGCGGCCTTGATCAGCACGGGATAGCCGATGTCCTTGGCGACCCGGGCCACGTCCTTGATGTCCTCGATGGCGCCGTCCGATCCGGGCACCACGGGGATGCCGGCGGCCTTGGCGGCGGCCTTGGCCTGAACCTTGTCGCCCATCAGCCGGATGTGATCGGCCGAAGGGCCGATGAAGGTGAAGCCGTGTTCGGCGACCATCTGGGCGAAATCGGCGTTTTCCGAAAGAAACCCGTATCCGGGGTGAATGGCGTCGGCCCCGGAAATGGCGGCGGCCGACAGCACGGCCTGGATCGACAGATAGCTGTCCTTGGCCGACGGCGGGCCGATGCACACGCTTTCGTCGGCGAAGCGCACGTGCATGGCGTCGGTGTCGGCGGTGGAATGGACGGCGACCGTGGAAATGCCCATTTCGCGGCAGGCGCGCAGGATGCGCAGCGCGATTTCCCCCCGGTTGGCGATCAGGACCTTTTCGAACAAGGCCTGCCTCCTATTCGAGAATCAGGAGGGGTTCGCCGAACTCGACGGGGGTGCCGCTGGTCACCAGGACCCGCTTCACCGTGCCGGCGCGGGGGGCGGTGATCTGGTTGAACACCTTCATGGCCTCGACCAACAACAGGGTGTCGCCTTCCTTCACCGTGTCGCCTTCCTTGACGAAATCGGCGCTTTCCGGATCGGGCGAGGTATAGACCACGCCGACCATGGGCGAGGTGACGGCGCCGGCGGGCACGCCCTGTTCGGCGACGGGGGCGTCGGCGGCGGGGGAGATGGTCATGGGCGTCGCGGCCACGGCGGTCGCCCCCTTGGACACGCGCAGCGACCAGTCGTCGTGGGTGTATTCGATTTCCGTCAGGCCCGTCTCTTCCAGGAGACTGGCCAGTTTGCGGACGGCGTCCGCGTCGATGTCGGTCGCTTTGGGGCTTCTTGCCATGGTCCCTTACCCGTTGTTTTTCAGTCGTTTTGCCAGCGCGTCGAGCGCCAGTTCGTAGCCCTGTCCGCCGAGACCGCAAATCATGCCGTCGGCGGCCTTGGAGACGAAGGAATGATGCCGGAACTCTTCACGCCTGTGAATGTTGGAAAGGTGCACCTCGATGATCGGCATGTCGATGGCTGAAAGAGCATCGAGGATCGCGACCGAGGTATGGGTATAGGCGCCGGCGTTGATGACGATCCCGGCGTGCGCCTTGGGCGCTTCCTGGATCCAGGTGACCAGTTCGCCCTCGTCGTTGGATTGGCGGAAATCCACGTCCAGGCCCAGGTTTTTGCCGTGCGTCCGGCAGGCAGCCTCGATGGTCGCCAGCGTTTCGCGCCCGTAGATGTCGGGCTCGCGCGTGCCCAGCAGATTCAGGTTCGGGCCGTTGAGGATGAGAATCGTTGCTGTCATGGTTCCGTTCCGGGCGCCTGCGGCACCCCAACTCGTTTGCCATCATGGGGTAGCGGCTTATAGCACGCGCCATGATGTGAGAAACATCCCGTTTCTCCCCATCCGGGCGTTGAAAGCGGCTGGTCGCGGCCCCATAATCCCTGTAAAGCCCCCCGGACAAAGGCCTGTACAGGCTTCAACAACGGCGCGACCAACGGCCCCGAGGATACATTCTTCATGCAAGTTCAGATCAACGGCGAAACCCATTCCCTGGATGCCCCCCTGTCGGTGGCGCAGCTTCTCACCCGAATCGGCCTGGATCCGGCCAAGGTCGCGGTCGAGCGCAATCTGGAAATCGTGCCCAAATCCGGTTACGGCCAGATCGGCGTGGAAGACGGCGACCGGCTGGAAATCGTGCATTTCATCGGCGGCGGCGCCCCGGATTCGACATCTGTATCCGAGGATGAGGATATTCTGGAGGTCGCCGGGCACAAATTCCGCTCGCGCCTGATCATCGGCACCGGCAAGTACAAGGATTATGACCTGAACCGTCAGGCCGCCGAGGCGGCGGAGGCGGAGATGATCACCGTCGCCGTCCGCCGCGTGAATCTGACGGACCCCAATCAGCCGCTGCTGGTCGACTACCTGGACCCCAAGAAATACACCTACCTGCCCAACACGGCGGGCTGCTTCACCACCGACGACGCCGTGCGCACCCTGCGTCTGGCGCGCGAAGCCGGCGGCTGGACCCTGGTGAAGCTGGAAATCCTGGGTGAACAGCGCACCCTTTATCCGATGATGCCGGAAACCATCGAGGCGACCCGCGCGTTGACGGAAGAAGGTTTCCAGGTCATGGCCTATTGTTCGGACGATCCGATCCTGTGCAAGCGGGTGGAAGAGGCGGGAGCGGTCTCCATCATGCCGCTGGGGGCGCCCATCGGGTCGGGCCTGGGTATCCAGAATCCGGTTAACATCCGCCTGATCAAGGAACAATCCGAGGTGCCGGTGATCGTCGATGCCGGCGTCGGCACGGCGTCGGACGCCGCCATTGCCATGGAACTGGGCTGCGACGGCGTGCTGATGAACACGGCCATCGCCGAGGCCAAGGACCCGGTGATGATGGCCCGCGCCATGAAGCATGCGGTCAAGGCCGGGCGCATGGCCTATCTGGCCGGACGCATGCCGCGCAAGATGTACGCCGATCCGTCATCGCCGCTGTCCGGGCTGATCTGAGCGACCCGCACACCAACCACACCGCGCAAAAAGTAAGGGGCAGACGGCCCAGGCCGTCTGCCCCTTCTTGATCGGTGCGCGCCGCAGTCGCGGGCGCGGAAACCCGATTACTTCTTCGCAGCCTTCTTGGCGTCGGCTTCGGCCTTCATGCAGGCTTTCTTCTCGGCTTTGTCGGTCATCTTGGCGCAGGGGGATTCCTTCTTGTCGGCGGCCAGGACGGCGGTCGACGCGGCGGAGAAGCCCAGGGCCAGGACGAATGCCAGGACGGCGGCGGAAAGAACGGACCGTTTCATGATTTGGATGTTCCTCGATTAAGGGTTGGTGGAATGGCCACACTATCGAAGAGGCGATGGCTCCCTAACATCGAAAAATTTGAATATGTTCCATCGACAAAGGCGATGGGACGGCGCTAATTCACGTGACGCCACCAGGTTTTTTCGTTGATCGAGAACACCGGCTGGTAATGGCGGATTGAATCGGCCTTCACCACGCTCTGAATCTGGTTGTCGAGGACCAGCGGGATGCGCTGGCCCGCCTTGTTCTGCATGTAGACGACAAGGATGGCGTGGCCGACCTTCAGGTTCAGATCCTTGACCGCGACGACGCGCAAATCCTGCTCGTCCCACCCCAGGAAGCGCAGGGACAGGTACTTCATGATCGCGTAGTCCTCGCAATCGCCGAACCGCGCCATGAATTCGTAGGGCGTTTCCCAATAGTCGCTGACGCCCCAGTTGTCGTTGTCCATGACGTATTTGGCCAGGTTCATGCGGGCGTTGATCAGGCGCACCTGATCGAGCAGGGATTTTTCCTTCACTTGCTTGAGGAACTGAATCCAATCCCCGTCGCCGCAGATCTTCATTTCGCCGGGGCCAGGGCCGCAGACCAGCGGCTGCTTGCTTTTCCGCGTGCTGGCGAACCGGGCCAGGGCATCGGTCCATTTCGTGAAGGCCTTGAGGTCGTTGGACGGCAGTTCCTTGGTGTTGAAGAAACTGGGGCTTGCCGTGGCCGCATAGGCTGCGGGGGCCATGCTCGACAACATGGCGGCGGCGCCCGCGGCAAGCGCCGAGGCACGCATCAGGCCGACGATCCTGTGTATGAATGAAATAGCGCCACCTGTCCCTGCTGCCGGCGCCATCCGGGCGCGCCGCCGGTGACACCGGCGGCGGCCATGGGCCGGCAAACGTTTCGGGAGGACGGTAGGGTCGAGTCCGTCAGGCGTCAATCCGCCGAACGGTATAGACCGCGGGGCATGCCGGGCAGGGTGGCGCTTTTAGAAGTTCTTGAGGAAGGCCGGAACCTGGTCGCTTTGCCCGAACACGACGTCCTTGTCGTCCATCGTGCCCGCGTCGTTGCGTTGGTCCGAGCGGCTTTTGCGGGCGCGGCTTGGTTTCGCGGCCGGTTTTTCCGTGGCGGGCGCTTCCGCCTTGGGGGCGTCCTGGGGCGGTTCCACGTCTGCGGCGGGCTCGGCCGCGGCATCGGGCGCCGGTTCGGCGGCCTTGGCGTCGGCGGATGCCGGCTTGCGGCCCCGGCCCCGATCACGTCCACGACCCCGGCCACGTTCGCCGCGTTCTTCCTTTTCCGGGGCGCTGGTGGCGTCATCGCTGCCGCCACCGCTGCTTGCGGTGCTGCTCATCGCGTCGCGTTCGATGGGCCGGCCCATCAGCTTTTCGATGGCGTCCACATACTTGCCGTCGGACGGCACGGCTATGGAGATCGCCACGCCCTTGTGCCCGGCGCGGCCCGTGCGGCCGATGCGGTGCACATAGTCGTCGGCATGGGTCGGCACGTCGAAGTTGAAAACATGGCTCATCAGCGGAATGTCGAGCCCGCGCGCCGCCACGTCGGAGCACACCAGCAGGGTCACGTCGCCGCTCTTGAACTTCGCCAGGGTCTCCATGCGCACCGACTGCACCATGTCGCCATGCAGGCGTGCGGCCGTGTTGTAGCCGTGGCGTTCCAGCGATTTGTAGACCACGTCGACGTCGCGTTTGCGGTTGCAGAAGATGATGGCGTTCTTGGGCTGTTCGCGCTCGATCAGCTTGCGCAGCACCTCGCGCTTGCGCTTGGCGATGGAGGCCTGATCGCGTCCGGCGCCGGTCACCATGACCAGGCCCTGGGCGATGGTTTCCGCCGCCGTCGCCGGCTTGGACACCGTGATTTCCTTGGGGTTGATCAGGAAACGGTCGGCCAGGCGCTTGATTTCCGGCGGCATGGTCGCCGAGAACAGCAGTGTCGTGCGCATCTGCGGCAGCTTGGAGACGATCTTCTCGACATCGGGGATGAAGCCCATGTCGAGCATGCGGTCGGCTTCGTCGATCACCAGGATCTTCACGTCGCGCAGCAGCAGGTGGCCGCGGTCGAACACGTCCATCAGGCGGCCCGGCGTGGCGATCAGCACGTCGACGCCCTTTTCCAGGCGCTTGATCTGCTCGCTCATGTTCTCGCCGCCGATCAGCAGCGCGTGGTTCAGCTTATGGTACTTGCCGTAGACTTCGAAGTTGTCGGCGACCTGGGCGGCCAGTTCGCGGGTCGGCTCCAGGATCAGCGAGCGCGGCATGCGCGCCTTGGCCCGGCCCGAGGCCAGGATGTCGATCATCGGCAGGGTGAAGGATGCCGTCTTGCCCGTGCCCGTCTGGGCGCAGCCCAGAATATCGCGGCCCATCAGCACCTGAGGAATGGCCTGGGCCTGAATGGGGGTGGGGTCGGTGTAGCCCGCGTCGGAAATCGCTTTGAGGAGTTCGTCGCTGAGGCCGAGGTCTGAAAAGGACATATTGCTCCACTTCGGGAGTTGCGCCGCCCGGGCTGGGTGGTCACCTTATGGGGGCTTGGATTTTGGCCCTTGGAGACTTCCCCGGGCCGTGTGAGCGGGATATTAGGTATTCCCGACCCGAAGTCAATGATAAGCGGGCGTTGGGCGGCGGATTTCTGCCAACCGCTACCGATTTGTCACGGTCCCCGAAGGAGGTTTCATGTCTAACCGAACGCCGCTTCTGTTCATGCCCGGGCTGCTGTGTGACGCGGCGCTGTGGGGCCATCAGCTGGCGACCCTGACCGATGTCGCGGAAATGACCGTCGCCGACATGACCCGGGACGACAGCATCGACGCCATGGCCCGGCGCGCGTTGGACGCGGCCCCCGGCCGCTTCGCACTCTGCGGCCTGTCCATGGGCGGCTACGCGGCCCAGGCCGTCATGCGTCTGGCGCCGGAGCGGGTGACCCGCCTGGCCCTGCTCGACACCGCCCCCGGCCCGGACACGCCGGAACGCACGGCGGGCCGCCGCGATCTGATGGCCAGGGCGGCCGCCGGCGATCTGGAGGGCGTCATCGACCACCACATGACGGGGTTCATCGCCGCAAACCGCCAGGACGACAGCGAGTTGACCGCCGCCGTCCGCGCCTCGGCCCGCAATGTCGGGGCGGAGGCTTATCAACGTCAGCAGACGGCCATCATCGAGCGCCCGGATAATCGGCCTAACCTGGGCCGGATCGCCTGTCCGACGCTGGTTCTGTGCGGGCGTCTCGACGCCATGACACCGCCCGCGGTGCATGAAGAAATGGCGTCGGCCATTCCCGGTGCTAAACTGGTGGTCGTCGAGAACTGCGGTCACCTTTCGCCTCTGGAACGGCCCGAGGCGGTCAGCGCGGTGCTGCGCTATTGGCTCGCCGAATAAGGAAGAACAGATGCTGATAAAGCCCGAATTGTCCTGTCTGGTCGTCATCGACATCCAGGACAAGCTGGCCCCCGCCATGCAATCGCCGGCCAGGGTCATCCGCAACACCGCGCTGCTGATGCGCGCCGCCGACCGCCTGGGCGTGCCCGTTCTGATGACGGAACAGTATCCCAAGGGACTGGGCCACACCGTGCCGCAGCTACAGGGCATCGCGCCCCAGGCCCAGGTGTTCGAAAAGATTCATTTTTCCTGCATGAACGAGGAAGCGTTCCAGCAGGCGTTCGAGGCCACCGGGCGCCGCCAGGTGGTCATCACGGGGATGGAGGCGCATATCTGCGTCATGCAGACCGGCGTCGATCTGATGGACAAGGGGTACGAGATCTTCGTCGTCACCGACGCCACGGCGTCGCGCAGCCTGGAAAGCGAAAAGGCCTGCCTGGACCGCCTGGGGGCGGCCGGCGCCGGCATCGTGACCACGGAAATGGTCATCTACGAATGGCTGGGCCGGGCCGGAACGGACGCCTTCAAGGAAATGCTTCCGTTCATCAAAAATTCTTAAAAAACAATATTCTGAACAACCATCCTAAGGTGATAACTGAATGACTTCCCTGCGCCAGCCCGGCGGTGTGATCCTGCCCTTCAAGGACAAGCATCCGCAGATCGACGAAACCGCCTTCATCGCCGAAAACGCCGTCATCATCGGCGATGTGACCATCGGGACCAAGTCGTCGATCTGGTATTCCTGCGTGCTGCGCGGCGACATGAACTTCATCCGTATCGGCAACGATACGAACATCCAGGACGGCACGGTCGTGCATGTCGATTCCAAGGGCTATCCGACCATCCTGGGCGACCGGGTCACGGTCGGCCATATGGCGCTGCTGCATGCCTGCACGCTGGAAGACGACGCCATGATCGGCATGCAGGCCTGCGTGATGGACGGCGCCGTGGTGGGCAAGGGGTCCTTGATCGCCGCCGGCGCCCTGGTCACGCCGGGCAAACAGATCGGCCCCGGCGAGGTCTGGGCCGGGCGGCCGGCCAAGTTCCTGCGCAAGGTCGGGCCGAACGATCAGAAGATGCTCGACTACATCTGGCCCGTGTACGACAACCTGAGCGCCGAATACCGCCTGGCGGGCCACGACCTGCGCGCCCTGAACCGCAACATCCGTACACCCCCGAGCGACTGAGGCCCATCCATGGCAGCCCCCAAGCCGGACCCGTCCTCCGACCTGCTTGGCGCCGCGCAAGGCGGCGACCGGCGCGCCATCGCCAAGCTTCTGTCCCTGGCCGAGACCACGGGCAACGCCGCCCCCAAGGCAGGTGCCGCCGACGGCGACCTCATGGCGCGGGTCTATCAGGCGGCGGGATCTGCCCATGTGGTCGGCGTGACCGGGCCGCCGGGGGCGGGCAAGTCGTCGCTGGTCAACGCCCTGGTCAAGGACCTGCGCAGGCGGGGCCTGACCGTCGGCGTCATCGCCATCGATCCGTCGAGCCCGTTTTCCGGCGGCGCCATCCTGGGCGACCGGGTGCGCATGGGCGACCATGGCGGCGACAACGGGGTGTTCATCCGATCCCTGGCGACCCAGGGGGCGATGGGCGGGCTGGCCCGCCCGGCCCTGGATTCCGTCGACGTGCTGGATGCCTGCGGGTTCCAGGTCGTGGTGATCGAAACCGTGGGCGTCGGCCAGGACGAGGTCGATGTCGCGGCGGCGGCCCATACGGTGATCGTCGCCTCGCCGCCGGGGCTGGGTGACGGGGTACAGGCCATGAAGGCGGGGATTCTCGAAATCGCCGATATCCATGTCGTGACCAAGGCCGACCGCGCCGATGCGGACCGGACCGCCGCCGATCTGACTGGCGCCCAGGATTTGGGCCTGACCGGCCGACAGGGGCAGGGCGCGTCGGGCACCGGCTGGCGCGTGCCAGTGATCGCGACCAGCGCCAACACCGGCAAGGGGGTCGCGGATCTGGCCCAGGCCGTGCTCGACCACGGTGCACATCTGGCCGCCAGCGGCGAGGACACGGCGCGGCGCCGGCGCATCGCCCTGATGCGGCTTGAGACGGCGGCGCTCGACCACATGCGCCGGGAATTCAAGCGCCTGGCGCCGGACATGGCCGATCTGGTCGACGATTTGGCCGCGCGCCGGGCCGATCCGCGCGCCGCCGCGCGTCTGCTGGTGGAAAAGGCCCTGAAGCCGTCGTAAGCCGCGACCGGCTATTTCAAGACAAGGATCAACCCGCTGACCGCCGCGATGGTCAGAATGGCGATGCGCAGGCGCTCCCGGTTGACATAGCGCCGGGTCACCGGGGCGAGGGCCAGGCCGATCGCCACGCCGGGCAACAGCACGACGGTGCGGCCGATTTCCGGGGCGCCGAACGCCCCGATCAGCACCTGGGCCGCCACCGCCGACAGATAGGCGGCGGTGAAATAGGCCCCCAGCATGGCGCGGGCGACCCGGGGTTCGGCGTTCTGAAAGGCGAGGGAGATGGCCGGACCGTGGATGCCCGCCATCGTTCCCATGATGCCTGAGACACCGGCGGCGGCCAGCAGGCCACGGCCTTTGACCACGGCCGTCTTGGCCATGATGCTGACGCCGACGGCCAGCAGGATCATCACCCCGAACAGGCGTTGCAGGTTCATCCCCTGGACAGCCTGTAAGGCAACGGCGCCGACCACCGTGCCCGCCGCCAGGCCGATCAGGCAGGTCATGAGCATACGGCGGTCGATGGCATCGCGCTCGCCGTAGGCCGTCAGGGCCGCCAGCACGACCCCCGCCAACAGCATGGGGCCGGGCACGAAGGCCGGGTCGAGCAAGGCCAGGACCGGCGCCGCCAGCAAAGCAAAGCCCAGGCCAAGCGCTGTCTGGAACGCGCAGCCGAAGGCCATGGCGCTGATCGCGATCAGAATCGTCGAAAGGGTGAGTCCGTCAAACGTCATGACGGCATCGTAGCGCCTTTATCCCCGGTGCGATGCCCCGATCGCGATGCGGCGCAGGTAATCCGGTTCGGGCACGCCGGGCTTCAGACGATGGTCGGCGACGGGCTCGCCGACCACGGTGGTGATCGGCACCACCCCGGCCCAGACGTCGAGGTCGTAATCGGGTTCGTCATCAAGGGGGCCGCCCGTGCGCATCTTGGCCGCACCTTCGTCGATGGCGAGCGCGCAGATGGTGGTGCCCTTCAGTTCCTGGTCCGTGGTCTCGCGCAGTTCCTCCCAGCGGCCCGGGGTCAGACGGTCGGTGAAATCCTTCAAGGTGGCCAATTTCTCGGCCGGATCCTCGATCTTCACCGCCTCGCCGAACAGGGTCACGCCCCGGTAATTGACGGAATGATGAAAGCCCGACCGCGCCATCACCAGGCCGTCCAGGTGCGAGACGGTAAAGCACACGGGCACGCCGCCGGTCACCGTGCGCAGCATGCGGCTGGCCGCCGAGCCGTGCCAATACACCCGGTCGCCGTGCCGCCAGTAACAGGTCGCGGTGACATAGGGGGCGCCGTCGATGACGTAGCCGACATGGCACATCAGGCCCGCGTCCAGAATCGCATCGACCGTGGCGCGGTCGTAGGCGGCGCGCTTGGGCACCCGTTTGACCTTGGAGCGGTCGGTGATCCGCAGGTCGGGGGAAGTGGGCATGGTCCGGTTCCTTCTGCTTGGTCGATACCGTCTTGCCGGTGATGGCGGTCTCCCTGTACCGTGCAACTTGGTTCTTGGAAAAGAGCCATAAGTTTTATTCTGGTGGAGCCATTGAGATGCCCCCCTCGGGCCGCGTGAAACTGGGCCGGGATTCCCAGCTGATCGACCTAAGCCTGGACCGCTCTGGCGGCCAGCCCCTGAACGAACAGCTTTACAAGGGGATCAAGGGTCTGATCCTGGCCGGCGTGCTGCGCTCTGGCGCGCGCCTGCCGGCCAGCCGCATCCTCGCCCGCGAACTGGAGATTTCCCGCAACACGGTGCTTGCGGCCTATGACCAGCTTCTGGCCGAGGGCTTCACCGAGGCCCGGCCGGGTGCGGGCACGCGGGTGTCGGCGGACCTGCCGGATCTGTCCGGCGACCTGCGCGCCGCCGGGCCGTTGCCGGTGGATGCCGCGGCACCGCCCCCTTTGCCGGCGCGGGTGCTTGACCTGATGTCGCGTCACACGCCCGGCCCGGGGACGCACCGCCCGTTCCTGCCGGGCCTCCCCGATGTCGCCGCCTTTCCCTTCGATGAATGGGGCCGCGCCGTCGGCCGCTTCTGGCGCCGACCGCCGATGGAGCTTCTGAATGACCGGGACGGCCGCGGCCATGGGCCCCTGCGCCGGGCCATCGCCGATTACCTGGTCGCCGTGCGCGGGGCGAAATGCACCGCCGATCAGGTCATCATCACCTCGGGCGCGCAGCAAGGCATCGATCTTTGCGTCCGCGTGCTGTTGGAACCGGGGGCGCCCGTGGTCATGGAAAACCCGGGCTACCGGGGGCTGATCTCGGCCTTTTCCTCGGCCGGGGCCAAGGTCGTGCAGGCGCCGGTGGATGGCGAGGGCCTGGACGTGGCCCGTGCTCGCCGGCTCGCCCCGCATCCGCGCCTGCTGGCGGTGACGCCGTCGCATCAGTTCCCCCTGGGCTCGACCATGTCCCTGGCACGCCGCCTCGACCTGTTGGCCTGGGCGCGGGACGCCGGGTTCTGGGTGCTGGAAGACGATTACGACAGCGAATACCGCTATCGGGGACGGCCGCTGGCCGCGCTTCAGGGATTGGATGGCGGCGATCGGGTGATCTACGTCGGCACTTTTTCCAAGGTCATGTTTCCGGCCCTGCGTCTGGGCTATCTGGTGGTGCCGGAACCGTTGATCGATGCCTTCGTCCGTTTGCGCGGCGCCGTCGACGACTTTCCCGCCCTGGCCATGCAGCCGGTTCTGGCCGGTTTCATGGAGTCAGGCCGTTTCGGCGCTCATGTCCGGCGCATGCGTCAGATTTACGGCGAGCGGCAGGCGGTTCTGCGGGACGAGATGACCACGCGCTTCGCGGGCCTGTTCGATGTGCCTGACGATGACGCGGGCATGCAATTGACCGTCACCCTGGCGCCCGGCGGGCCGGGCGGCACCCTGGCGGACGGGGCCATCGCCCGCGAGGCGGCGGCCTTCGACATTACCGCGCGGGCCTTGTCCGGCTATTACGCCGGGCCCGAACGCCGCCACGGACTGGTTCTGGGGTATACGGCCTATCCCGCCGATGCGCTGAAACGGGCGGCGGGCCTATTGGAACAGGCGGTCGGCCGGGCGTTGGCGGACGGTCAGGAAACGCGGACCTTGACGTAGGTGCCGGGGGCGTCGTCCAGGGCCGGCAGCTTGCCGTCGCCGGGGATGCGCGCGGGCACCGTCTTCTTCCCCGACTGTTTCTTGACCCAGGCGTCCCAATCCGGCCACCAGGATCCTTCGTGCTGCTTGGCCTTGTCGAACCAGGCGTCCGGGTCTTTCGGCGACTGGGAATTCGTCCAGTAGCAGTATTTATTGGCGGAGGGCGGATTAATCACGCCCGCGATATGACCCGAGGCCGACAACACGAAGCGGATGGGGCCTTTGTAAATCTGCGTCGCCGCATAGGTCGCCTTCCACGGCGCGATATGGTCCTCGCGGGTCGAAATCATGTAGGCCGGCACGTCGATCCGGGTCAGGTCGATGGGCGTGCCCGCCAGGGTAATGCCGCCCGGCGTGGCCAGCTTGTTTTCCAGGTACATGTTGCGCAGGTAGAAGGCATGCATGGCCGCCGGCATTCGGGTTGAATCCGAATTCCAGAACAACAGATCGAAGGGGAAGGGGTCCTTGCCCAAGAGGTAGTTGTTGACCACGAAGGACCAGATCAGGTCGTTGGCCCGCAGCATGTTGAAGGTGGTCGCCATTTCCGAGCCTTCGAGGTAGCCGCGCTCGTTCATCTTGGCTTCCATGTTGGCCAGCTGCGTTTCGTCGACGAACACGGACAGATCCCCGGCCTCGGCGAAATCGACCATGGTGGTGAAGAAGGTCGCGGATTTGACCCGGTCCTTCCATTTTTCGCCCTTCTGCGCCGCCATCCAGGCCAGCGCCGCCGCCGTCAGGGTGCCGCCCAGGCAATAACCGATGATGTTGATGGCGCGCTCGCCGGTTGCCTGTTCGATGACGTCCATGGCGGCAAGAGGGCCTTCGAGCATGTAGTCGTCATAGGTTTTCCGGGCCAGCTTGGCATCCGGATTGACCCAGGAGATGACGAACACCGTGTGACCCTGCGCCGACGCCCAGCGGATGAACGAGTTTTCCGGCCGCAGGTCGAGGATATAGAACTTGTTGATCCACGGCGGCACGATCAGCAGCGGCGTCTGCGCGACCTTGTCAGTCAGAGGATCGAATTGGATCAGTTCGATCAGGTCGTTGCGATAGATGACCTTGCCCTTGGCGGTGGCGACGTTCTTGCCGATTTCGAACGCCTCCATGTCGGTCATGCGGATCGCCAGCTTGCCGTCGCCGCGTTCCAGATCTTCCAAAAGATTGTTAAGTCCGTTGACGAGATTTTCGCCCTTGCTTTCGACCGTCGCGCGCAGGGCTTCCGGGTTGGTCATCAGAAAGTTGGTCGGCGACAGGGCGTTGACGAACTGCTTCGTGTAGAAATCGACCTTGTGCTGGGTCTTGCGGTCCAGGCCTTCGACGTCATGAACCGTCGATTCCAGCCACTTCGCGGTCAGAAGATAGGATTGCTTGATGAAGTCGAAGACCTGATTTTCCGACCAGGCCTCGTCGCGGAACCGCCGGTCGTCGCGCGTGGGTTCGGCCACGGGTTCGGCCTCGGCGCCCATCATGCGCAGCGCCGTTGATTGCCACAGCTCCATGTAGCCTTGCCAAAGGGACAGGCCCGATTCCATCATTTTCTGGGGATTGGCCATCATGTGGCGCGTCATTTCGACGAAGGCCTCGCCGATGTTCAGGGGATCGACGTCCGGCGCCTGGATTTCGTTGCCATGCCGGGTCAGCCAGTCGTTGACGAGGCGCTGACTGCGTTCCGCGATCTCGATGAAGGGATTTGCGGACTCGGGCGTATCCTCTTCCGATGTCGGGCCGCTGGGCTTCTTACTCATTGGGCACTGCGTCCTTTGCTCCGACTAGGCGATTGAGGCAAAATATGATACCGGATTGCGAAGAAGCCGGGGTGGCGCGAAACCGTTGTTGTGCAAACGACATCTCCGGCGGCGAGAGTCCTGGGTTCTGGCAGTGTCCGCCGTCTTTGTCGGTTGGCGGGGTTGTAAACCGGCATATTAGGAAATTCAAGGTGGGGAGCCCCTCGAAAGAACATATCATCAGCGTTCGGGGGCTGAATTAAGGGAAGGGAGTATTGCGGCACATGGGCGTGATTAAGGAGGACGTTGTTCAGTTTCAGGCTGGCCCGCATCGGGGCCTGTTGCGGTCCGTGCCGATGGTTGCCGTCATGGCGGTCCTCTTGACCGGCTGTTCGTCGGTGCCCGACGCCGTCAACCCGGCCGAATGGTACAAAAGCACGGTCGATCTGTTCTCCGGCGACAAGGCTGCCGGTGACCCCGAGGAAGAGGCGCGCCGTCAGCGCGAGCAGCAGGTTGCGGAAGCCGCCGGCCAGGAACAGTCATCCAAGGAATTCCCCAAGGTGTCCGATGTGACCAAGCAGCAAGAGAGCCGTAATCTAGGCCTTGCCGCCGATCCGGACCGCCCGCGCTATGCGCCCGCCATCACCCGTCAGGACCAGAGCGCCGCCGCCGATCCGGTGCGCCCGGCAACCGCCCCCACGGCGCCGCCCGCCCCGACGCCGATGGCCGAAAAGCCGGCATCCAAGACCATGGCCGAGGGGCCCAAGCTGACCCAACCCAAGGAAACCCTGACCCCGCCCGCCGGCGAGGAGCAACTGGCGACCACGGTCCCGGGCGTGCCGCAGTTCACGATCCCGACCCAGGCTGAACAGGAAGCCGAATTCTCCGGGTTCCAGAACCGCATGCAGAAACGGTTGGCCGAAATTCTCGCCGCCGCCGGGGAAGAACCCAAGTTCGTGCGCCCGACCGGCATGCCGTCCGGCGTGGGTGTCGGCGAAACGATGGTGATTTCCGGTGACGGCGTCATCGAGCCGGGAATGACCGAGCTTCCGGCCACCGTCATGGAAGGGGCCGCCGTGGCGGGCACGCCCCAGTCGCAGCCGCTGCCGCCGGGGGCGACCCGGGTCGCGACCATCGTGTTCCCCAACGGCTCGTCCAAGCTGTCGGTGCGCGACCGCCAGATTCTGGCCCAGGTCGTGGCCTTGCAGAAGGAACGGGGAGGCACCCTGCATGTGGTCGGCCACTCGTCCTCGCGGACGCGCAACCTGAGCCCGGAAAAGCACCGTCTGGTGAACTACAAGATGTCCGCCGAGCGGGCCAAGATGGTCGCCAAGGAACTGATCCGGCGTGGCGCGAATCGGCGCACGGTGGCGACCGCGGCGCTGTCCGACACGCAGCCGCTGTATCAGGAAATCATGCCGAACGGCGAAGCCGGGAACCGGCGCGCGGAAATCTTTTTGACGCGCTGAGGCTTTTCCCGCTAAAGGATTGCCGCCGGCCGGAGCCGGAACGCGCCCGCAGAGCGCGCGTTCTGGGCCCGCTTGGCTGTTGTATCCGCCCCCGCTCTGGCACATGATGAAGCCGCGATGAAACAGGAATTCCACCGTATCCGCCGTCTCCCGCCCTATGTGTTCGCGGAAGTGAACGCCATGAAGGCGCGCGCCCGCGCCAACGGCGAGGACATCATTGATTTCGGCATGGGCAACCCGGACCTGCCGACACCGCAGCACATCGTCGATAAGATGGTCGAGGCGGCGCAGGATCCGAAGACCCACCGGTATTCCAATTCGCGCGGCATTCCCGGCTTGCGCAAGGCGCTGTCGGCCTATTACGAGCGCCGATTCAATGTTTCCGTGGACCCGGAACACGAAGCCATCGTGACCCTAGGGTCCAAGGAAGGCCTCGCCAACCTGTCGGCGGCCATCACCAGCCCCGGCGACGTGATCCTGGTGCCGAACCCGAGCTACCCGATCCATCAGTTCGGCTTCATCATCAACGGCGCCGCCGTGCGCAACATTCCGGTCAAGGCCGACGAGGACTTCTTCCGCGCCCTGGAGCGCGCCGTGCAGCACAGCGTGCCCAAGCCGACGGCGATCGTCCTCAACTATCCGAACAACCCGACGGCGGAGCTCTGCACCCTGGCGTTCTACGAACAAGTGGTCGATTTCTGCCGCTTCCACGAAATCTACATCCTGTCGGATCTGGCCTATTCGGAAGTTTATTTCGACAACAATCCGCCGCCGTCAATTTTGCAGATTCAAAAGGCCTGGGACGTCGCCGTCGAATTCACGTCGATGAGCAAGACCTATTCCATGCCCGGGTGGCGTATCGGCTTCGCGGCCGGCAACCGGGAACTGATTTCCGCTTTGGCGCGGGTAAAGTCCTATCTGGATTACGGCGCCTTCACGCCGATCCAGGTGGCCGCCGCCGCCGCGCTGAACGGGCCGCAGGACTGCGTCGACGAGATGCGCGCGGTCTACAAGGAACGCCGCGACGTGCTGATTTCCGGCCTGGCGTCCGCCGGCTGGGACGTGCCGGCGCCGCCGGCGACGATGTTCGCTTGGGCACCGATCCCCGAGGACATGGCCCATCTCGGTTCTCTCGAGTTTTCCAAGCTTCTGCTGTCCGAGGCCCAGGTCGCGGTCGCGCCCGGTGTCGGCTTCGGCGAACACGGTGACGGCTTCGTGCGCATCGCCGTGGTGGAAAACGTGCATCGGACGCGGCAGGCCCTGCGCGCCATCAAGTCCTTCCTGCAACGTTACCGCGCCGGTAATCTGGATAACTTGGACGCCGGCAGGCGGGCCCTCGGCGGATGACGGCGCCGTTGCGCGTGGGCATTGCCGGGCTTGGCACTGTCGGCGCGGGCACGGTCCGGGTCCTGGCCACCCATCGGGACGAGATCGCCCGCCGGGCCGGTCGCGCCATCGACATCACCGCCGTTTCCGCCCGTGATCCCAACAAGGACCGTGGCGTCGATCTGTCCGGGGTTTCGTGGACGGATGACCCCCTGACGCTGGCCGCCGATCCCGCCGTGGACGTGGTGGTTGAGTTGATCGGCGGGTCCGACGGCGTCGCCAAGGACCTGTGCGAAGCAGCCCTGGCCAACGGCAAGCACGTCGTTACCGCCAACAAGGCGCTGATCGCCCATCACGGTCAGACGCTCGCCGCCGCCGCCGAGAAATCGGGCGTGGCGCTGACCTTCGAGGCGGCCGTGGCGGGCGGCATTCCAATCCTGAAGGGGTTGCGCGAAGGGCTGGCGGCCAACGCCATTTCCCGGGTCTACGGCATTCTCAACGGCACCTGCAATTACATCCTGACGGAAATGCGCGACACCGGGCGCGAGTTCAATGACGTGCTGGCCGAGGCCCAGGCCGAGGGCTATGCCGAGACCGACCCCAGTTTCGACATCGACGGCATCGACGCCGCCCACAAGCTGGCGATTCTGGCGGCCCTGGCGTTCGGTACCCAGGTCGATTTCAAGTCGGTCCATGTCGAGGGCATCCGCCATGTCTCGCCCGTCGATCTGGCCTTCGCCAAGGAACTGGGGTACGGCATCAAGCTTTTGGGCATCGCCACGGAAACGGCGGCGGGGGTCGAGCAGCGGGTGCACCCCTGCATGGTGCCGATGGATGCGCCGATCAATCATGTCGACGGTGTATTCAACGCCGTCGTCGCCGAAGGCGATTTCGTCGACCGTGTGCTGATGCAGGGCCGGGGTGCGGGCGCCGGGCCGACGGCTTCCGCCGTGGTCGCCGACATCATCGACATCGCGCGCGGCAACATGGTGCCGGGCTTCGCCCGCCCGGCGGCGGATCTGACCACCCCTCGGCCCGTGTCCATGGCGGCGCACCGGGGCTGCTATTACATGCGGTTCGAGGTCGTGGACAAGCCGGGCGTGTTCGCCGGCATCGCCCAGGCCTTGGGCGCGCATAACGTGTCCATGGAATCGATCATCCAGCGCGGCCGCGATCCGGGCGAGCGCGTGCCGGTGGTGATGACCACCCACGACACCCTGGAATCGGACATGACCGAGGCGGTTGCCGCCATCGCCGCCCTTGACGCCGTGGTCATGACGCCGCGTATCATTCGCATCGAAGACCTGTAGTCCGAATAAAAGAGTGATGAGGATCCGTCCGTGACCGATGCCGTGACCGACCGCAATCTGGCCCTTGAGGCCGTCCGTGTGACCGAGGCCGCCGCCGTGGCGGCCATGGCCCATCTGGGCGGCGGCGACGAGCGCGCCGCCGACGAGGCCGCCGTGAAGGCCATGATGGACAGTCTGGACACCCTGATGGTGGACGGCACCGTGCGCATGGGCGAGGGCGAGGAAGGCGAGGTCGAGGATCTGTATACGGGCCAGAAGCTTGGCACCGGCGGTGCGCCCAAGGCCGACGTCGCCGTGCTGGCGCTCGAGGGCAAGTCGATCATCGCGCGCGGCGGTTACAACGCGCTGTCGGTCATCGCCCTGGCCCAGGACGGGGGTTTTCTCTCCGTGCCTAATCTCTACATGGAAAAGATCGCCGTCGGCCCGGGCCTGCCCAAGAACATTGTCGATCTGGACGCCGACCCGGCGGACAACCTGACGGCTCTCGCCAAGGCCAAGAAGGTCAAGGTGTCGGATTTGGTGGTCTGCATGCTCGACCGGCCGCGCCATGCGCAGATCGTCGCCAAGGTGCGGGAGGCGGGGGCCCGTATTCGCCTGATTCTCGACGGTGACGTGTCCGGCGTGGTCGCTACGGCCCTGCCGGGATCGGGCGTCGATATCTTCCTGGGCAGCGGGCGGGCGACCCAGGGCGTGCTGGCCGCCGCCGCGTTGCGCGGCCTGGGCGGGCAAATGCAAAGCCGCCTGATCGTGCGCAACGACGACGAGACGGCGCGCCTGCGCAAGGCCGGGGTCGATGACCCGGCCCGCAAGTACGACATGACCGACATGGCGTCCGGTAACGTCACCTTCGCCGCCACCGGCGTGACCACGGGGCCCATGCTGTCCGGCGTTCAGTTTCCCGGTCGCGGCATGGCGACCACCCATTCGCTCGTCGTGCGCTCCAAGACGCTGACGCTGCGCTACATCGAAGGACACCATCATGTGTCCAAGCTCTCTCGCAGGTCCTGACATCGGGACAGCGGATCATCCGCGGCATGGCAGGGCCGAAACGGCCCGGGTTCTCGGCGTCGCGCGCTCACTGACCGGGCGTCAGTGGCTGGAACGGCCTGTCGACCCGCGCACCGTGCAGACCTTCGTTCAACGGTGGGAGCTTTCCGAGCTGACGGCCCGCGTGCTGGCCGGGCGCGGCGTCAATGTGGAGGACGTGCCGAGTTTCCTGGCGCCGACCTTGCGCGACCTCTTGCCCGACCCGGATCGTTTTCTCGACATGGGGCAGGGGGCCGAACGCCTGGCCGGGGCCATCATGCAGAACGAATGCATCGGCATCTTCGGCGACTACGACGTGGACGGGGCGACCTCGTCGGCGCTGCTGAGCCGCTTCGTGCGCGCCGCCGGCGGACGCACGGCGGTCCATATCCCCGACCGCATCAAGGAAGGCTACGGCCCCAATACGGCGGCCATCCTGGGGCTGAAGGACAACCACGGGGCGTCCGTGGTGGTCACGGTGGATTGCGGCACGCTGGCGTTCGAGCCCCTGGCCGCCGCCCGTGACGCCGGCATCGACGTGGTCGTGGTCGACCACCACACGGCCGAGGCCGACCTGCCCAAGGCCGAGGCGGTGATCAATCCCAACCGTCTGGACGAAGCGGCCGGATACGGCCAACTGGCCGCCGTGGGCGTGACGTTCCTTCTGATCGTGGCCATCAACCGGGTGCTGCGCGGGGCGGGCTGGTACACGTCGCGGCCCGAACCTGACCTGATGCAATGGCTCGACATGGTCGCCCTGGGCACGGTCTGCGACGTGGTGCCTTTGACGGGAATTAACCGTGCTTTGGTTACTCAAGGCATGAAGATCATGGCGGGGCGGCGGAATTTAGGGCTTCGCGCCCTGGCCGACGTGGCCGGGGTGGACGAGGCGCCGACGGCCTATCACCTGGGCTTCGTCATGGGCCCCCGGGTCAACGCCGGCGGGCGGGTCGGCGAATCGGACCTGGGATACCGGCTGATGACCACGGAACACGAGGACGAGGCCTGGCATCTGGCGCGCAAGCTGGATGCCTTCAACCGCGACCGCCAGACCATCGAGGGGGTGGTGCTGCAAGGTGCGATGGCGCAGCTTGAGGACGCCGGCGGCGGCAGCGCCAACGCCATGGGGGCCGTGGCCTTGGCCCACGGCGACGGCTGGCACCCGGGGGTCATCGGCATCGTCGCGAGCCGCCTGAAGGAACGCTACAACCGGCCGGCCTGCGTTGTTGCCTTTAACGGCGACGGCGATCTCGGTGTCGGCTCCGGCCGGTCGGTCAAGGGCGTGGATCTGGGCGCCGCCATCATCGCCGCGCGCCAGGCGGGCCTGATCGTGAAGGGCGGCGGCCATGCCATGGCGGCGGGGTTCACCGTGGCGCGCGACCGCCTGGCGGCGTTCCGCGCCTTTCTCGATGACCGGGTGGCCGCTCATGTGGCCGAAGGCGGCATTCTGCCGACGCTCTATCTTGACGGCGGTCTTCGCCCCGACGGGGCGACCGAGGCCCTGGTCGATGAAATCGCCCTGCTGGGCCCCTTCGGGGCCGGCAATCCCGAGCCGCGCTTCGTCATGCCGCACGTGCGCCTGACCTATGCCGACCGGGTCGGGGAGAATCACGTGAAGTGTTCTGTCGCGAAGGACAGCCGGGGGGCGCTTGAAGGCATCGCTTTCCGGGCCCTCGATTCCGATCTCGGGCCGGCTTTGTTGAACCATGACGGACGCCTGATGCACTTGGCGGGACGCCTGCGTTTCAACAACTGGAACGGCCGAACCACGGTGCAATTCCAGATCGAGGACGCCCAGCCGGCGGGCGGATGACGATTATTGAAAAAGTCCCCTTGATTTTGCGTCTTGGGCCGTATACCAAGTGCGCCTTCGGGCCATGGGCCACAGCGTCCCCATCGTCTAGCCCGGCCTAGGACACCTCCCTTTCACGGAGGAGACAGGGGTTCGAATCCCCTTGGGGACGCCAATTTTCTATCGATAAATCCGCACGTAATTCATTGCACCGGACCCGGTTTCCGGTTGCAATGACGTGTGGGAAGAGGCACCGCCCGTTTTGGCGGTGATTGGGAGTTGGTTTTGTGAGCGACGCGTTCAGCGCCGAGGAACGCCCCGTCGATCCGTCGACGTTTACCGGTGACTTTGCCTGGCTTCACGGCTATTGGGCGGCGCGCGCGGGGGCGAACGGCATGCCTGCCTGGGCCGATATCCGGCTCGTCGAGTTTCCCGCCACGATTTTACCCTGGTTGGTTGTCATGGACGTGGTCGCGGACCACCGCAGCTTCGTGTTCCGCTATTGGGGGACGGAGCGCACCAGCCTGCAGGGAGCCGACATGACAGGAAAGTCGGTGAAGGAATTGAAAATTCCGGGCCTTGCCGACGCCATGCTGCACCAGAACGAACGCGCCGTGGCGGCGCGGGGGGCCATTCTCTACCTCAACCGATTCACCACCCTCTCGGGCCGGACCGTGCAGTACGAAGCGCTTCGCCTGCCGGTCACGGACGGCGGGGAGTGCGTGGGAAAGGTGCTGGCCCTCAGCCGTTATGTCGAGGATCAGGAGGCCGCCTTTCTGGATGAGGACGAGGGGCCTCAGCCCGTTTGACCGGCCTGGCCCGGCGGGGCAAAATCCCTGGTATCGGCGGCGGGGGTCTGGCATACGTTCTTAGCCGGCCGGCTTCCCGATAATGAAATCAACCAAGAGGGACACAATGGGTAGCGAAAGACTGACACTCGCCCATTTCCTTTACGAAGACGTCCGTAACGAACCGCAGGCGACGGGCGAGCTTGCCTCGCTGATCAACGACATCGCGGCCGCGTGCAAGGCCGTGGCCAGTCTGGTCAATCACGGCGATCTCGCGGGTAACCTGGGCGGGGCCGTCGGTCAGAACATTCAGGACGAGACCCAGAAGGAATTGGACGTCCTGGCCAACGACACCTTCCTGGCCTGGACCCGCCGTGGCGGGCAGCTGACGGCGCTGGCGTCCGAGGAAATGGAAGACCCCTACATCATCCCCATGGACGAGCCGCGCGGCAAATACCTCCTGGTATTCGATCCGCTGGACGGATCGTCCAACATCGAAATCAACGGCCCGGTGGGCACGATCTTCTCCATCCTGCGCTCGCCCGACCCGACGCGCCTGGCGACCAAGGAAGATTTCCTACAACCCGGGCGCAACCAGATCGCCGCCGGCTACGTCCTGTATTCCGCGTCCACGACCATGCTGCTGACGCTTGAGGGCAAAGGTGTCACCAAGTTCACCCTGGATCCCAACGTCGGCGAATTCGTGCTGGTCGAACGCGACATCCAGGTGCCGGCCCAGGCCAAGGAGTTCGCCATCAACGCGTCGAACCAGCGGTTCTGGGACGCGCCGGTCGCCCGCTATGTCGGCGAATGCCTGGCGGGCAAGACCGGCCCCCGCGGCCGCGACTTCAACATGCGTTGGGTCGCCGCCATGGTCGCCGACGTGCACCGCGCGATTTCGCGCGGCGGGGTGTTCATGTATCCGGTCGACGCGAAATGCCGGGAAAAGGGCGGCCGCCTGCGCCTGCTCTACGAAGCCTCGCCCATGGCCATGATCATCGAACATGCCGGCGGACGGGCGACAACGGGCCTGTGTCCGATTCTCGACGTCCAGCCGACGGATATCCACCAGCGCGTTCCGGTGATGATGGGCTCGGCCGAGGAAGTTGAAATCCTCGAGCACTATCACGCCGAGGCGGAAGCCGACGCCGCCCCCGCCAGCCGCGCCGGCGCGGCGGAGTAGAGTCTGCCGTCCCTTCCAAAGCGTCATGGCCGGGCTCAGGCCCGGCCATCCACGTCCCGATCAAGTGGAAAACCGAGAGAAGGAAGGCGTGGATGCCCGTGTCAAGCACGGGCACGACCATATAAGGACGGTGGTTTGGGGACGTCAGGCGGCGAATGTCGCCGGGATCAGAACTCGTCCTTCACCTGATTGATCAGCTGATGCAGGCCGGCCGCCGGCTTGGGCTGTTCATGCTGCCCGCCGTGGACCTGGGCGTAGTATTCCAGCATGTGGTGGAATTCCTCGGTGATATGGCCTTCGGCAATGGCATCCGGGTCCGTGTGCTGGGCGACGAAGGCCGAGAAATTGGCCGCCGCGTGGCGCAGGCCCTCGGCGATGACCTCGGGCGGCAGGCCGCTTTCCAGGCGCGTGTTGGCGACGTTGATGATCTGGTTGGCGATCTGCACGCTCAGCGTATGGTCGTCGTCGCCGTGGTCATGACCGTGGTCGTGGCCGTAATCGGGGCCGTGGACATGCCCATGGTGGTGATGATCGTGGTCGTCGTGGTCGGCCATAGCCTTGTCCCTTCGTCTTTGTCGCCCTGCGGCATGTGCGGCCTGCTATAGCACATCACCGGGGGCGCTGGGACTCTGATCAGCACCGTCGCGCCGTCCTCGGTTCATATTGCAATGTGCCGAGATAAGGCAGTACCTTCGACGCAATGAAACGCGCATCGAAATGGGCGAGGAAACAGGCATGAGCGCGGACACCGGATCCTACCGGCTGATTACCCGGCCCGATTTCGACGGCGTCGTCTGCGGCGCCCTGTTCATGGAGCAGGACATGATCGACACGGTCATGTTCGCCCATCCCCGCGACATGCAGCATGGCCGGATCGAGGTTTCCCGCGAGGACATCACCACCAACCTGCCCTATGTGCCGGGCGTGCATCTGTGTTTCGACCACCACGTGTCCGAATCGGAACGTGTCGGCCCCATGGAAAACCACATCATCGACCCCAAGGCGCCCTCGGCGGCGCGGGTGGTCTATGACCATTACGGCGGCAAGGATACCTTTCCCCTGGTCGACCCGGCGCTGATCGACGCCGTCGACAAGGCCGACGCGGCCCAGTTCACGGAAGAGGAAATCCTCGCCCCTGACGGCTACACGCTGCTCAACTTCATCCTCGACGGGCGCACGGGGCTGTCGCGCCTGCGCGACTTCGCGATTTCCGAAGAACAGCTGATGATCGACATGATGACCTATTGCCGGCATCACCCGGTCGAGGAGATCTTGCAGATTCCCGACGTGGCGGAGCGCGTGCGCACCTACATCCTGAACGAGGAATTCGCCGAATTGCAGATCAAGCGTTGCGCCGAGATCACGGACAACGTGGTCAAGGTCGACCTGCGCGGCGAGGACATGCTCTACACGGTCAACCGCTTCCTGGTCTATGCGCTTTATCCCGACTGCGACGTCTCGGTCCATCTGACCAACCTGCCGGACCGCGGCCTGGTTGAAATCGCCGTGGGCAAGTCGATCCTCAATCGTGGCAACAAGACCAACATCGGCTCCATGCTGCTGCAATACGGCGGCGGCGGCCATGCCGCCGTGGGCACCTGCCAGGTCGAACCGGACCACGCCGACCGCGTCGCCCAGGAAATCGTCGCCACCGTGCGCGGCAAATAATCCAACCATTCACCGTCAAGAACCAAAAACGTTAGGGAGTTCCCATGACCGCGCCGTTCCAAATCGACCGCATCGATCACTTCGTCCTCACCGTGGCCGACGTGGATAAGACCTGCGCGTTCTACGCCAGGGCGCTCGGCATGAAGCGGGAAGATTTCGAGGCGCGGCCCGGCGACGTCCGCTCGGCCCTTCTGTTCGGGCGCAACAAGATCAACCTGCACCCGTTCCCGAGCCCCTATGAGCCCAAGGGCGTGAACCCGGTGACCGGGGCGGGGGACTTCTGCCTGATTACGGAAACCCCCATCGCCGACGTCATGGCGCATCTGGAAAGCGTCGGCGTCGAGATCGAGGTCAAACCGTCCAAGCGCACGGGTGCGATGGGTGAATTGAACTCCATCTACTTCCGCGATCCGGACGGCAACCTGGTGGAAGTGTCCAATTACGTCTGACGGCGCCTAAGCGCCGCCCAGCGCCTTTTCCAAATCCCGGATCAGATCATCCGCCGTCTCCAGGCCGACGGAGAGCCGCACCACGTCCGGCCCGGCGCCGGCGGCGATCTGCTGCGCTTCCGTCAGCTGCCGGTGGGTGGTCGAGGCGGGATGGATGATGAGCGAGCGCGTGTCGCCCACGTTGGCGAGATGGGAGAACAGCTCCACCGTCTCCACGCATCTGATCCCGGCCTCATAGCCGCCCTTCAAGCCGAAGGTGAACACGGAGCCGGCACCCTTCGGCAGGTACTTCTTGGCCAGGTCGTGGAACGGGCTGGATTTGAGGCCCGCATAGGACACCCAGGCGACCGCCGGATGGCCTTCGAGGAATTCCGCGACGGCCTGCGCGTTCTGAACGTGGCGGTCCATGCGCAGCGCCAGGGTCTCCGTGCCCGTGATGGTCAGGAAGGCGTTCAGGGGCGCCATGGCGGGGCCGAAGTCCCTGAGCGCGACCGCGCGGGCCTTCATGGTGAAGCCGAAGTCGCCGAAGGTCTCGTAGAACGTGAGGCCGTGATAGGCCGGGTCGGGCGTGGTCATGCCGGGGAACTTACCCGAACCCGCCCAGTCGAATTTCCCTGATTCGATCACCGCCCCGCCCATGGAGTTGGCGTGGCCTGACAGGAACTTGGTCGTCGAATGGACGACGATGTCGGCCCCCCAGTCGAAGGGCCGCAGCAGATAGGGCGTCGCCAGCGTGTTGTCGACGATGAGGGGAATGCCCGCCGCGTGGGCGATCTCGGCGACCGGCTCCAGATCGACGACGAGGCCGCCCGGGTTGGCGAGCGCTTCGAGGAAGATGCATTTGGCGTCGGGATGCTCGGCGAGGGCGCGTTGGAACGCGTCCGGCGTCGGTTCGGTGAAATGGCAGGTCCAGCCGAGCTTCTTGAACGAGTGGCCGAACTGGGTGATCGATCCGCCGTAGAGGTTCTTCGAGGCGATGAAGCTGTCGCCCGGTTCCAGCAGCGTGAACATGGTGAGGAACTGCGCCGCATGGCCCGAGGCGGCGCAAACGGCGGCGCGTCCGCCCTCCAGATTGGCGAGGCGTTCCTCCAGCACCGAGACGGTCGGGTTGGTCAGGCGCGAATAGATGAAGCCGAAGGTCTGCAGGTTGAACAGGTCGGCCGCGTGTTCGGCGCTTTCGAACACATAGGACGTGTTCTGGTGGATCGGCGTGACCCGCGCCCCCGTTTCCGCGTCGGGGCGCGCACCGGCGTGAATGGCGCGGGTCTCAAAGCCGAATTCGGGTGGGCCCGCGGATTTGTCCTTGCTGTCGGTCATGGCGTCAGCGTTTCGGCCGCTTGGCCGAGATGACGCCGGAATTGACGCCGCACCAGCCCAGTTCGCCGAACAGCCGCCCGTATTCGATCTTGGGGCAGCGGTCCATGATGACGGTAATCCCGGCGGCCTCGGCCCGCGCCGCCGCCGCGTCGTCGCGCACGCCCAACTGCATCCAGATTACCTTGATGCCCTTTGCGTCCTTCAGTTCGATGGCGCGGTCGACGATGCCGCCCGCGTCCTTGGACGCGCGGAACACGTCGACCATGTCGACGGGGCCGGGCACCTCGCCCAGTTCGGCATAGGTCATCTGATCCCAGATCTCCTTGCCCGCGTGGCCCGGATTGATGGGGATCACGGTGTAGCCCTTGCCCAACAGGTATTTCATGGCGAAGTTGGACGGCCGCACCCAGTTGGGCGAGGCGCCCACCATGGCGATGGTGCGCACGTCCTTCAACACGCCCGCGACCAGGGCGTCGTCGTAGTGCAGCGGCGGGGCAGGGGCGTCGGCGGGCTGGCTCACGTCTTGTCGTCCTCCGTGATCTTGGACAGGTCCTGCCACTGCGGCATGGGTTGCTTTTCCAGGAAGGCGGCGACGCCGCCCTGGGCGTCCGGGTGCAGCATGTTCTGAATAATGGTTTCGGTCGCCAGATCGTAGGCGGCGTCCAGGCCTTCCTCGATCTGCCTGTAGAACAGCTCCTTGCCGAACTGGATGGCGCGGGGGGATTTGTCGGCGATGGTGCGGGCGAGGTCGTCCGTGGCGCGGTCGAGCCTGTCCGCCGGCACCACCCGGTTGATCAGGCCGTATTGCCGGGCCGTCTCGGCATCGATGAAATCGCCGGTGTAGAGCATCTCCAGCGCCTGTTTGCGCGGCAGGTTGCGGGTCACGGCGACCATGGGCGTGGAACAGAACAGCCCCAGATTGATGCCCGAGGTCGCGAAGCGCACGCCCTCGGCGGCGACGGCGAGATCGCATTGCGCCACCAGCTGACAGCCCGCCGCCGTGGCGACGCCGTGGACCCGCGCGATCACCGGCTGCGGAATGCGGGTGAGGGAGGTCATCATCCGCGAGCACTGCTTGAACAGGGCTTCCAGCGGCGCCCGGTCCGCCATGGTCTTCATTTCCTGCAAGTCGTGCCCGGCGCAGAAGGCGCGGCCGTTGGCGGCGATGACCACGACCTTGACGGTGCGGTCGTCCATCAGGGCGTCCAGCTGGTCCTGCACGGCGCCCATCAATTCGGTCGACAGCGCGTTGAACTTGTCCGGCCGGTTGAGGGTCAGGGTCGCGATGCCGTCGCGGTCGTCGCGCAGAAGCACGGCCTCGTTGGCACCTTGGCTGGCAGTGTCGATCATGGGCGATGTTTCCTCCGCCTTATGTTTCTAAGGCCCGGTGGCCGGGGATGGCAAGCGGGGCAGGCATGACCGTCCCTTAATTGACGTTTACGTTAACGTAAATTACGGTCGCGTTTCATTCAATTCAGCCCGGAGCCCGCGCCTTGCCGGAAATCACCGCAGAAGATTTCAACCGCATCATGGAAGAGGAACTGCCTTTCGCCCATGAGGTCGGCATGCGCGCCGACGACATCGGGGAAGGCACGGCGGTGTTGCGCATGCCGGCCAGCGACCGCCAGCTGCGCCCCGGCGGCACCGTGTCGGGTCCGGCCATGATGGCGCTCGCCGACGCCGCCATGTACGCCGCCCTTCTGGGCCGCATCGGGCCCGTGAAACTGGCCGTCACCACCAGTTTCAACGCCAACTTCCTGCATCGGCCGGAGCCCGCCGACCTGATCGCCGAGGCCTCGGTCCTGAAGCTGGGCAAGCGTCTCGCGGTGATTGAGGTGACGGTCCGGTCCGACGGCTTCGACGCCGCCGTGGCGCATATGACCGGGACCTATTCGATCCCGCCGCAAGGCTGAGGTGTAAAATTACGGTATTATGATACCGTGCTTGTAAGCGACGGAAAATGTTGCGTTATTCCGCTTGACTTCCCGCTCTTGTGTGGCATATTCCGCCGCCTTCGGCCCTCCCTGTGCGCGTTTTGCCTGGGGATCGGGCCGCGAAAGCTTTTAAGGAACGTGAACCGATGAAAACCTATTCCGCGAAACCGACGGAAGTCGAAAAGGGTTGGTTCGTCGTCGATGCCGAAGGTCTTGTCCTCGGTCGTCTGGCGTCGGTCATCGCCTCTCGCCTGCGCGGCAAGCACAAGCCGATGTACACCCCGCATATCGATTGCGGCGACCACATCATCGTCATCAACGCCGGCAAGGTGCGCCTGACCGGCAACAAGCTGGCGGACAAGAAGTACCATTACCACACGGGCCATCCGGGCGGCATCAAGACCCGCACGGCCGGCGGCATCCTGGGCGGCGCCCATCCCGAGCGCGTCGTCATCAAGGCCGTCGAGCGGATGATCAGCCGCAACCCGCTGGGCCGTGAGCAGATGCGCAAGCTGCATGTCTATGCCGGCGCCGAGCATCCCCATGCCGGCCAGCAGCCGCAGGTTCTGGACGTTGCGTCCATGAACCCGAAGAACAAAAGGAGCGCCTAATCCATGTCCGAAGATGTGAAAACGCTTGAGGACCTCAAGGAACTGACGGGTGCTCCGGACGTCGACGACGCGGGCCCTGCCGAGCCGGTGATTGACGAGCACGGCCGCTCCTACGCCACGGGCCGCCGCAAGGACGCCGTCGCCCGCGTGTGGATCAAGCCGGGACCGGGCAAGATCACCGTCAACGGCCGGGACGTGACGCTCTATTTCGCGCGCCCCGTGTTGCAGATGATGATCAAGCAGCCGTTCGAAACGGTTGAGCGCCTGGGCCAGTACGACGTCATGTGCACGGTCAAGGGCGGTGGGCTTTCGGGCCAGGCCGGCGCCGTGCGCCACGGCATCTCCCGTGCGCTGACCTATTTCGAGCCGACCCTGCGCGGCAAGCTGAAGGCCGGCGGGTTCCTGACCCGTGACAGCCGCGCCGTCGAGCGTAAGAAGTTCGGCCGCCGCAAGGCCCGCCGCAGCTTCCAGTTCTCGAAGCGCTAGTCGCAAAACCCAAGCGTCGGCTTGCCGCCGCGAAGGTTGTTTTGCGCGAAGAAAATGCGCCGACAGGGCGATGGGCACCGCCCGTCACCCGGCAAAAAGATCAAGGCCGCTCCCCTGGGAGCGGCCTTTTTCATGTCGACTGTCTAACGCGCGTCAGTCGGAACAGACCGTGGTCTTGGTCGACTCGACATTGTGTCCGGATTTCTTGATGGTTTCGCCGTGTTCCGCGATGAAGGCCTCCATAACCTCCATGGAGGGGACCGACATCAGAACATGAATGATGTCCGGCGCATCCAGTTGGTGACCTCTGTAGATGGCCCTGATGCCCGCTGCTTCCCGGGCGGGTTTATGGTCGTCGAAGGCCTTGGCCCAGTCGGCAAAAGGCTTCTCCAGTTTCGCTGTCATGAGAATTGTCGGCATATGCTGTTCCCCTCTGATTTCCGGTCACGGGTAGCACATTAACCGGCTCCCCGCCATTTCTTGGTTGAACGGCCGGGTATCAAGACCGCCTTTTCCGTGCGCCCTGTCGGGTAGAAGGCTTTCGCGCTACACTATGGCCCCCAACGACGGGAGGACATGACATGCGACGGCTTCTGACGGCGGTGATTGTGTTGCTGGCGGTTTCGGGCGCGGCCCGCGCCGCCACGGTGGGCGAGGACGGCCTGCATAAGCAGCCCTGGTTCGCGGAAACCTTCCTGATCCTGGCCGAGGACATGGCCGAGGCGGCGGCCCAGGGCAAACGCGTGGCCGTGATCTTCGAGCAGAAGGGCTGCCCCTACTGCCGCGAGATGCACACCGTGAACTTCCAGGTGCCCGAGCTGACCGACTTCGTGAAGGCGAACTTCGTGGTCCTGCAATTGAACCTGTGGGGATCGCGCGAGGTTACGGACCTGGACGGCAAGGCCATGGAGGAACGGGACTTGGCCCGCCGTTGGCGTGTCAACTTCACGCCGACGATCGTGTTCCTGCCCACGCCCGAGGAAATGAAGGCGGGCGAGACCGAGGTCGCGCGCATGCCCGGCTATTTCAAGCCGTTCCATTTCCGATCCATGTTCGAATACGTGAAGGCCGGCGCCTATAAGGACCAGCCGTTCCAGCGCTTCCTGCAACATAAGTTCGAGGAAATGGAAAAGGCCGGCCAAAAGCCCAAGGTCTGGTGATCCGAATCAGGGTGTGCGGTCGAGGAATGCCCGCAGTTTGTCCGCCCACAGGTCGGCGTCGATCATCGGCCCGGCGTGACCGTACTTGGTCTTGATCTCACAGAACTCCGCATCCAGACCTTCGGCTTTCAGGAGGTCGACCGTCGGCTGGCCGAGCGCCACGTCGACGATGTTGTCCGTATCCGCCAGCACGTTCAGCAGGGGGGCTTTGTACTTGGACACGTACGGCGTCATGTCCGAGCCAATTCCGGCCTCGTACAGTTGGTAAAGGCAGTTGGCGTCGAATTCCTTGGCCCAGGCCTCGCCGCGTTTGCGGATTTCGACCGCGGCCGCTTCCTTGCCGCCCAGGGTGTCGGCCAGGTAGTCGCCGATGCCGTAGTTGGTCAGCCGTTCGACGCGCGCCGCCGCCAATTCCGCATAGACCGGCCCTGCGTCGGGATTGCCGACGTAATGGCCGCCGTTCCAGCCGGCACACTTGGCATAGCGGCTGCGGATTTCTTCGACCTGCGCCATGGTGGTGGCGCGCTTGATGACGCCGGCGATCGGCACCAGGGCGCGCATGCGGTCGGGATGGGTCGCCCCCCAGCGGAAGGTCAGGTGGCCGCCGTAGGAGTAACCGATGACGGCCTTCAACTGGCCGATGCCCAGATGGTCGATGAGGATGCGCTGCGCCTCGACCGTGTCGGCCACCGTAAACTTGGGAAAGTCGGGACCCCAGAGCTTGCCGGTCGCCGGGTTGACCGTCGCGGCGCTGGAGGTGCCGTAGCTGGAACCCAGGTTGTTGGAGCAGACGACGAAATACTTGTCCGTGTCGATGCCCTTGCCCGGGCCGATCAGGTTGTGGGCCCAGCCGCTTGCGTCGCCCGCGGCATGGGGGAAGTTAGTGTAGCCGTGGCACAGCAGGATGGCGTTGTCGCCAGCGGCGTTGAGCTTGCCCCAGGTTTCGTAGGCGATGGTCAGGTCCGGCAGGGTCTCCCCCGTGGACAGTTTGAAATCGCCATGGGTGAAGGTTTTGGAGGTCGGCAGCAGCATGAGTTTGGGGCTTTCGCAAAGGGAGGCGGCGGGAGGTGTGGGGGAAACTCTAGACCCGTGGCGTCCGGCGGATCAATGCGCATTCTTGCGCCGGGGCCTCGGTCCGCCTATACCCTGTCGGCGCAAAGACTCATTCGCGACAAGGCCAAGATACCACAAGGACTGAGACCATGACCGCCAAGGTATTCATCGACGGGGAAGTAGGGACCACGGGACTGCAGATCAGCCAGCGCCTGTCCCGCCGCGCCGACGTGGACCTGTTGCGCCTGGCCGACGACCGCCGCAAGGACGCCGGGGCGCGGGCAGAGATGCTGAACGCGGCGGACGTCGCGATCCTCTGCCTGCCCGATGCGGCGGCCAAGGAATCCGTGGCGCTGATCGAAAACAATTCGACCCGGGTGATCGACGCCTCGACCGCGCACCGCACGGCCGCCGGCTGGGCCTACGGCTTTCCGGAATACGACAAGGGCCATGAGGCCACGGTCGCCGGTGCCGCGCGCGTGGCCAACACGGGCTGCTATGCCGTTGCCTCGGTGTCGCTGCTGCACCCGTTGGTGTCGGCCGGATTGCTGCCCAAGGACTTTCCCGCCGCGATCAACGCCGTGTCGGGCTATTCCGGCGGCGGGCGGCAATTGATCGAGGCCTTCGAGAATCCGAACGCGGAAGGGCATATCGACACTGCCGTGCGGGTCTACGCGCTTGGTCTAGCGCACAAGCACGTGCCGGAAATCCATAAGTATTCTGGGTTGAACCACGCGCCGATCTTCGTGCCCTCCGTGGCGCGTTACCACCAGGGCATGATCGTGCAGATCCCGGTGCCCCTGTGGACGCTGCCGGGCACGCCGACGGCCAAGGACCTGCATGGGGCGCTCGCCGACCATTACGCGGGCCGCCGTTTCGTCACCGTCGAGAGTTATGACGCGGCGCTTGGAATGGGACATTTGGAGCCCGAGGGCCTGAACGGCACCAACGATCTGAAGCTCTTTGTCTTCGCCAACGAAGCCACGGGCCAGGTAGTGCTGACGGCGCTGCTCGACAACCTGGGCAAGGGGGCGTCGGGGCAGGCGGTGCAGTGCCTCAACCTCATGCTGGGAATCGACGAGGCCACGGGCCTTGAGCCTTCCGCCGACTTGTTGAACTGAGATCCAGGCGGGTGCGCGGCGATTACCTGATCCTCGCCGGCGTGCTGCTGTTCGTCATCGTCACGACCTACTACGTCGTGGTCACCGGCATTTCGCCCATGCCGTCGTCGCGCACCTCGCGGCGAAAGATCAATGAAATCCTCAATCTGGCGGGGGTCTGCGCGGTGGTGGACCTGGGCGCCGGTTGGGGCGATCTGGCGTTCTCCATCGCCAAGGCATTGCCGGAATCGGAAACGATGGCCTATGAGCTGTCGCCGTTTCCCTGGCTGGTGATGAAGGTGCGCAACGGTCTGTGCGGCCCGCGCAACGTGACGGTCCGGCGCGCCGACTTCCGCAAGGTCTCGCTCGCGGGCACGGATGCCGTGGTCTGTTACCTTTACAGTGAGCTTCTGGAAAAGCTTCGGCACAAGCTGGAGGCGGAGCTCAAACCCGGTACCCTGGTGGTGTCCAACGTGTTCGACATTCCCGGCTGGACGCCCGAGGCCGTGCACAAGCTCTATGATTCGCAGTGTCCGCAGGTCTACGTCTACCGCGTGCCCGACCGCACGGCCGCCGCCGTGGCGGCGGGGGTCGGCCTGGCGGGCTGATTCAATATCCGGTGACTAAATGTCGATGTCCTGGACGAACTTCGCGTGTTCCTGGATATAGGCGAAGCGCAGTTCCGGCTTCCGCCCCATCAGGCTTTCCACCAGTTTCGCCGTCTTTTTGGCCTCGGACTTGACCTCGGGTCCGTCCCCCGTGGGCAGGGTCACGCGCAGCAGGATGCGCTTGGACGGGTCCATGGTGGTTTCCTTCAACTGGGCCGGCGGCATTTCGCCGAGGCCCTTGAAGCGGCTGACGTCGACCTTGCCGCGGCCCTTGAACTCGGTCTCCATCAATTCGTCCTTATGCGCATCGTCGCGGGCATAGGCCGACTTGCCGCCCTGGCTGAGCCGGTACAAGGGCGGCAGGGCAAGATAGAGATGCCCCGTTTCCACCAGCTTGGGCATTTCCTGAAAGAAGAAGGTCATCAGAAGCGACGCGATATGGGCGCCGTCGACGTCGGCGTCAGTCATGATGATGACCTTCTCGTAGCGCAGGTCGTCTTCCATGAATTGATCGCCGGTGCCGCAGCCGAGGGCTTCCATCAGGTCCGACAGTTCCTGGTTGGCGCGCATCTTGTCGGCGGTGGCGCTGGCGACGTTGAGAATCTTGCCGCGCAGGGGCAGTACGGCCTGGGTCTCGCGCAGGCGCGCCTGCTTGGCGGAGCCGCCGGCGCTGTCGCCCTCGACCAGGAAGATTTCCGTGCCCTGGGACGTATTGCGCGTGCAGTCGGACAGTTTGCCCGGCAGGCGCACGCGGCGGGTCGCCGACTGACGTTTGGTTTCCTTGGCGGCGCGGCGCTTGAGGCGCATCTCCGCGCGCTCGATGGCGTGCTCCAGTAACGCGTTGGCCTGGGCCGGATGGCCGGACAGCCAGTGGTCGAAATGGTCGCGCACGGCGGTTTCGACCAGGCGGTGGGCCTCGGCCGTCGCCAGCTTGTCCTTGGTCTGGCCCTGGAACTGCGGGTCGCCGATGAACACGGACAGCATGATCGCCGCCCCGCCGGTGATGTCGTCGGCCTGAACCTTGGCGGCTTCCTTGTTCTTGACCAGATCGCCATAGGCGCGCAGCCCCCGCGACAGGGCCGATTTCAGGCCCGTTTCATGGGTCCCGCCCTGGGCCGTCGGAATGGTGTTGCAGTAGGACGAACAGAAACCTTCCTCGTCGAGCGGCCAGGCGATGGCCCATTCGGCGCGGCCGGTGCCGCCGATCAGCTTGCCCTCGCCGACGAAGGGCTGGTCGGTCAGGCATTTGCGGGCCTCCAGGGACGCCTGAAGGTAGTCGCCGAGGCCGCCCGGGAAGTGGAAGGTGGCTTCCGCCGGGGTCGGATCATCGGCCTTGAGAAGCTTGGGATCGCAGGACCAGCGGATTTCGACGCCCTTGAACAGATAGGCCTTGGACCGCGCCATGCGGTAAAGCGCCTGCGGCTTGAAGGCGCAGCGCGCGCCGAAGATGTCAGGATCGGGGGAGAACGTCACCGTGGTGCCGCGCCGGTTGTTGACCGCACCCGCGTCCTCGAGCTTGGAGGTCGGATTGCCCCGCGAATAGGTCTGGCGCCACAGTTTCTTGTCGCGGGCGACCTCGACGATCAGTTCCGACGACAGGGCGTTGACCACGGACAGCCCGACGCCGTGCAGACCGCCCGAGGTTTCGTAGTTCTTGCCCGAGAATTTGCCGCCGGAATGCAGCGTGGTCATGATGACTTCGAGCGCCGACTTGTCCTTGAACTTGGGGTGCGGGTCGATGGGGATGCCGCGCCCGTTGTCGCGCACGGTGAGCGCCCCGTCCTCGCCGAGCGCGACTTCGATGCGCCCCGCGTGGCCGGCCACGGCCTCGTCCATGGAGTTGTCGATGATTTCGGCCGCCAGATGGTGCAGGGCGCGTTCGTCCGTGCCGCCGATGTACATGCCGGGGCGGCGGCGGACGGGCTCCAGGCCCTCGAGAACCTCGATGTCCTTGGCCGTATAGTCGCCGTCGCCCGAGGGCTGGGCGGCCTTTTGCGCGGCCTTGGCGGGCTTGGTGGCGACGGCCTTCGGCGGCGCCTTATCCGGTTGCTTTTTGTCCTGGGCGTGTTGAAATAGGTCGGTCATTCGGTGTCCGGCGCCTTGTAACCCGCGGTGCGAGTTCGCGTGTTTTTCGTGTCCTTGCCGGCTGGCCCTGCGCTGGCCTCGGCTTGCCCCAAGCTATACCATAATGGGGTAGGGGGGGTGCAATGAATTACCATATATTGTGCTGAAATCCCTATTGCAGAAACAGGAATATTTCGCGATGACGCCCCAGAATTCCGCCGATTCGACCGCTTCCCACGATGATCTGCCGCGCGGCGAACTGGCGATCCGCACCCTCGCCATGCCGGCCGACACCAATCCGTCCGGCGACATCTTCGGCGGCTGGGTGATGGCGCAAATGGACGTGGCCGGCGGCATCACCGCGGCCCAGCGCGCCGGCGGCCGGGTCGCCACCGTGGCGGTCGACGGATTCATCTTCCACAAGCCCGTCAATGTCGGGGATGTGCTGTGCTGCTATGCCGAGGTGATCCGCGTCGGCAACACGTCGATCGCCATCCGCATCGAGGCCTGGGCCCTGCGTCAGCGGGCCCGCGACCGGCGGGTCAAGGTGACCGAGGGCATTTTCACCTTCGTCGCCCTGGACGAGGACGGCAACAAGCGTGCCGTGCCGCCGTCCTAGGGCACCGGGGCGAGGGGACGGAAGGCCGTCAGCCGACCACCATGCAGGCATAGCCGGCGGTGAACATGACGGCGAGGGCGAACAGTTCATGAAGGCGTGAAATGGACATGGGGCATCTCCCGGCAGGGGTGAAACATTGCGTGAACACAAAAGAACATAACATGAACATTGTCGTCAACACTTTTTCGTCATGCCCTTGGCCGCCGCCGTGCAGGCAAGTTAAAATCCTAGGCATTCCGGGGTTTTCCCTGAGAAATTGAATGGGAATCACCGTCATGCCGTGCCGAACTCGAACTTCCGCCGCCGCCGTCACGGCCCTGTCGCTGATGCTGGCCGGTGGTGCCGCCCTGGCCGATGCGCCCCGCGTCGTTCATGCGGAGGCGTCACCCAACGGCGACGGCACCTATACGGTAAGCGCCACGATCCGCCACGGCGACACGGGCTGGGATCATTACGCCGACAATTTCGAGGTTCTGGCGCCGGACGGCACGCTGCTGGATCGCCGGGTTCTGTACCACCCGCATGTGGACGAGCAACCGTTCACGCGCGCGATCGACGGGGTAAGGGTGCCGGCGGGGGTCAAAAGCGTCGTCGTGCGGGCCCACGACAAGGTGCATGGCTACGGCAAAGGCACGGTGACCGTCACGCTGCCGGACCGCTGACCGCCGGGATCGGGTTGCGGCGCCTTGAGGGAGGCGGGTGAGGGATCAGCCCCGCATGGCGGTCATGAAGGCCTCGCCCGAATGGGACACGTCATGGGCCGTGCCTTCCAAATCCGTTGCCAGGCGGCCGAGACCCCGGGACAGTTCCGACAACACCGCCATGGCCTCGTCCATCAGCGCGACGTCCGCCGTGATGCCCGCCACCGTGGCCTGGGAGCCGGCGACATGACGGCCGATGGTGCCCGTGGCCTGTTTCTGGCCGCTCAGGACCTGGGTCATGCCGTGAACGGTCCGTACCAGATCCTCCATCTTGCCGGCGACGCCCGCCATGCTGGCGGCGCTGGCGCGCACGGTGTCCTGGAAGGCCGGAAATCTGGTCGGCGATGCAGCCGGACGCGGCTTCGGACTGCTGCGCCAGATTCTTGATCTCGCTGGCGACGATGGCGAAGCCCTTGCCCATGTCGCCGGCCCGCGCCGCCTCGATGGTCGCGTTGAGGCCGAGCATGCGGACCTGTCCCGCGATTTCGCTGACGTTTCTGGTGATGTCGCCGATGTCCTGCGCGGCCTGGTTGGAGGTCTCAAGCTGGGCCACGGCGTCGCGCAGTTCCCCGGCCAATTGGTTGACCGTGCCGATCACGACCGAGGTCTTGCTTTCCGTGTTGCGTTCGGCGTCGTCAAGGGCGGCCATGGCGGATTGCAAAGATCCCGCGGCGGCGGCGATGTCGGCGATCCCGGTCCCGACCTTGGCGCAGGCGTCGGCGGCCGCGCCGCAACGCTGTCCCAACTCGTCGGCCGAGCCGCTCAATTCGCCCGAGGCGGCGCCGAGCCGTCCCACGGCGCTCTGCACGCTGGTTTCGAACTGGTCCATCAGGGCCGTTTTGCGTTTTTCGAAGGTCTGGCGTTCGAACACGCGGGCCAGCTGCGAGGACACATAGGTCATGATCTCAAGCGACGTGTCGTCGAGCAGCCCCGTCTGGCGGCCATAGAACTCGGCCACGGCCACGCAGGCGCCGTCCAGCATCACGGGAAAGCCGAAGAACCCGCGCACCTCGTTGCGCTGTGCCGCCTCTGCGCGCAGGAACTGAGGCAGGACGGTCACGTCCTCCACGGCACGGGCCTCGCCGGTTTCGGCGATGATGCCGACAAGGCCGGTGCCGCGGGTGAACACCGTGTCCTTGCTCAGGGTCATGAATTCCGCGATGGCGGCGGTGTCCATGCCCGGCTCCAACCGCCACACGTCGCGCGACACATAGCGCAGGGGATCGCCCGGATCGCGCACGTAAAGGTGGCCGATGGGCCAGCCGGTGAAGGAACAGACCTGTTCGAACACCTCTTCGAGGGCGGTCTTCTCGTCCTTGTGCGCATCGTCGGCGATCGCGGCGACCCGGTTCAGGAGACTTAGAATTTCCGAAAGCCGGTTGGCGTGGCCGGCATTGCTACCCACGGTTTTCTGTGGAAAAGCGATCAATCTGGCGATCATGGAAGGGGGTCCTTTCAATCGTCAGAAAGTCTCTGGTGACCCGATGTGCCGACGCTGACGCGGGTTGGTCGAGGCTCCCTGTTCACGTCCGAAGCATGAGGCGGCGGCGCACCGCCGTTCGATGCGGGCAGGTTCCCGGCGCTGGGGTCTGCATGGCTATGGGGAAAAGCTTAAGCCGAAAATATTGCGATGCACAATAAACAAAATTGTTCGATTTGGTGTGGTTTTGCACCGTATTCGGGATGAAGATGGGATGGGGTAATTTTATAATTATATGAAATTAAATGAAATATTTGGAATTCTGGTCAGCGGTGCGGGAAAAGCGGTTGCATGATGGCGTTGGATTAAAATATTGCATTGCAGCAAAGTCGGGAATGCGCGCGCCGAGGCATTTGTGACCATTGTCATTGGATCGCCGCATTCGCAGCCCTAGAGTAGGCATCGTATCGCGGTCCGGAGACGTCTTCGGGTGCCGTTCCGGCCGAGCCAAAGGAGCGACCTTTCCCATGCGCCTGATTCCCATGCTGTTTGCCTGCGTTCTTGCCGCCGCCGTCACGGCCGCCGTACCCGCCCATGCCGACGATACCTACACCCAGGACGAGATCATGGCCAAGGCCAAGGGCTTCTTCGGGGCCACTACCAAAGGCTTGGCCGAGGCCATTCAGAAGGTCTTCGCCGAACAGGGACAGCCCAACGCGGTGATCCTGGGCGAGGAGGCTTCCGGCGCCATCGGCGTCGGCCTGCGCTATGGTGAAGGCATGTTGGAACGCAAGGCTGGCGGAGGCCGCCAGGTCTACTGGCAGGGGCCGTCCATCGGTTTCGATTTCGGCGGTAATGCGTCCAAGGTGTTCACGTTGATCTATAACCTGGACGACACGGAGGCCCTGTTTCAGCGCTATCCGGGTGTTGACGGCAGCTTTTATGTGGTCGCCGGCGTCGGCATCAACTACCAGCAGTCGGGCAAGGTGATCCTGGCGCCGATCCGCACGGGCGTCGGCCTGCGCGCCGGGGCCAGCATCGGCTATCTGCATTATTCCAAGGAACACTCCTGGATTCCGTTCTAAGGGCACCCACCCTCAGGCGTTACAGTTCCTCGATCGAACGCTGGTGTTCCAGGCGGCGGCGCACGACCTCTTCCGTCGCGCCCAGACCCGACAGCACGCGCCCGGCCAGTTGCAGGCTGCCCTCGATCGATTCCGGCACGGCCTGGGTCGCGCCGGCATTCATCATGCGGACGGCATGCGCCTTGTCGCGCGCCCGCGCATAGACGGCGATCAGCGGCCAGGTACGGCGGATTTCACCGACGATCCGTTCCGCCGCCGCGGGGTTGTCCATGGTGACGACGACGGCGGCGCAGCGTTCGATATGGGCGCGATTCAGCAGGTCGAGGCGCGAGGCGTCGCCGTAGAACACGGGCAGCTTTTCGGCCCGCGCGCTGGCGACATGCCCGGGGTCCGTGTCGAGCGCGATGAAGGTGATGGATTCCGCCTGCAAGGTGTTGGCCAGGGTGCGCCCGAACCGCCCGAACCCGGCCAGAATGACATGGCCCTCCATATCCCCGACGGCCTCCAGGCTGCCCTGATGGGTGCGGGTCGTTTCCCGGCGTTCCATGCGGCCGGCAAGAATTTCCGCCGCTTTGGCGACCAGCGGTGTGACCAGCATGGTCAGGCTGGAGACGATCAGCATGAACTGTCCGACATTCGCCGGCAGCAGGGACAGGCTCATGGCCAGGCCGACGACGATGAAGGCGAACTCGCCGCCCTGACCCAGCAGCAGGCCGGCTTCGAGCGAGGTATGGCGGGGCAGGCCGAAGGCAAGGCAAAGGCCCGCCGTGATGATCGACTTCACAAGGAACAGGCCGAACACGGACAAGGGAATCCACATCGGTTCGTCGCCGATCACCCGCCAGTCGATGCCCATGCCGACGGACATGAAGAACAGTCCCAGCATCAGGCCCTTGAAGGGCTCCAGATCGACCTCGATCTCGTGGCTGTATTCCGTTTCGGCCAGCAACAGGCCGGCAAGAAAGGCGCCGAGCGCCATGGACAGGCCGGCATAGCCGGTGATCGCGGCGATGCCGATGACGGTCAGCAGCACCGCCGCCATGAACATCTCCGGGCTGCGGGTCTGCGCGACCAGGCGCAGGGCCGGGCGCAGGATCAGCCGCCCGCCCATGTAGATCAGCACGATGGTCAGCGCCGCCTTGCCCAGCGCCAGGGCCAGGTCCGCGCCGAACCCGCTGTCGACCTTGGTGCCGAGCACCCCGACCACGAACAGGATGGGCACGACGGCCAGATCCTGCATCAACAGGATCGCGAAACTGGACCGGCCCAAGGGCGTGCCGATCCGGCGGCCCTCCAACAGCAGCTGCATGACGATCGCCGTCGATGACAGGGCGAGACAGGCGCCGAGCACGATCGACGCCCGCACCGAGTTGCCGAATTCGAAGGCGATCAGGCCGATGATCGTGCCGGTCAGCAGGACTTGCAGGCTGCCCAGGCCGAACACCAGCCGACGCATGGCCCATAGCCGTTCGAGGGACAATTCCAGGCCGATGGTGAACAGAAGGAACACGATGCCCAGTTCGGCAAGCGCCTGAACGCCTGAAATGTCCGAAATCACGACTTGAGACAGGATCGGGAAATCGTCAGCCAGCAGGCCCAGGCCGAAGGGGCCGATGATTCCGCCGACGACCAGATAGCCGAGCACGGGGCTGACGCGGAAGCGGTGGAACAGGGGGACCATGACGCCGGCGGCAATCAGGAAGATGATCGTTTCCCGCAGATAGGGCAGGGTCGCGTGCGATCCCATGGGCGGTCCTTAAGCATTCGGTTCCGGAGAGGCCCGCCGGTCGGACGGTGACCAGCGTACCTGAATTGAGGTTAAAGGGTTTTTCGCCGGGATTGAACCGTTGTCGCGCGATTACCCTCAGCCTCGGCCGAGGCGGCTTTCCAGCCAGACCTTCGTGAGGTCGAACAGGCGCCGCCAGCGTCCCGCCACCGGGTCCAATTCGATGCCGACGGTGACGATCCGGCCGTTCTCCATGCGCCGGACGATCAGTTCGACCGAAACCAGGTGCAGGCGGCGCCCGGCGAGGGGCGCGCGCAACAGGTTGCGGCGCAGGAAATCGCCGACCGGCGTCTCGCGCCGATTGCCGGGAATCCAGAAATCATAGGCATCGGCGATGGCGCCGAGGGAGGTCTCGGCATCGAATGAGAACTCGCCGACCGTGTCTGGATCGTTCTGCCCGGGTTGCCGCGCGCCGAACAGCCGGTCGAGCGCCACGGCCTGATCGGGGGGTGCTAGCAAAATCACGTCGTCCCCCGGGGCCAGGCGTTCGACGTCGGCGGGGGTCCGAAGGATGCCGTCACGGATGATGGAGACGACGTCGATGTTTTCCGGCAGCGGCAGGCGGGCCAAGTCGCGCCGCAGCGCCAGGCTGCGCGCCTGGACGGTATAGGCGGTCATGTCCTTGCCGACATCGGACGGCAGATCGATTTCGACCCGGGGCGGCTGCGCCGGACGGGGGGCGAGCAGCACGCCCAGACGCCGCCCGACGGTGCCGACGCTCCACCCCTGCACGATCAGCGAGGCCATGACGACGATATAGACCACGCCGAAATAGGTCTCCGCGTCGTCGACACCCGCGATCACGGGAATGGTGCCGAGAAAGATGGGCACGGCGCCGCGCAACCCGACCCAGGATACGAAGGCGATTTCCCGGGCCGGATAGCGGAATGCCGCCAGGGACAATCCTACGGCGACGGGCCGGGCCACGAACATCAATGCGGCGGCGATGGCGACGGCGGGCAGGATGACCGGGATAAGGGAACTGGGCGTGATCAACAGGCCCAGGATCAGGAACATGATGATCTGGCACAGCCAAGCCAAGCCGTCGTGGAAGCGGTTGATCAACAGCGTCGCCTTGTGCCGCCGGTTGCCGACGACAAGGCCCGCGATATAGACGGCGAGGAATCCGCTGGCGCCGATTTCCTGGGCGCCGGCAAACAACAGAAGGGCGCCCGAGGCGGCCAGCACCGGATAGAGCCCCGACGCGATGGTCAGGCCGTTGAGCGCCGCCAGGAGGACATAGCCCCCGATCAATCCCGCCAGCAGCCCGCCGACGATTTGCAGGGCGAACCGCCCGGCGACGATGGTCGCGGTATCGACGCTGAGCGACGGATCGGTCGACAGGATCAGGCCGACGCAGGTGACGGTCAGCAGCACGGCCATGGGGTCGTTCAGCCCAGCCTCGGCCTCAAGGACCGCGCCCAGCCGTTCGCGCAGGCGCATGGCCCGTGCCGACAGCAACAAGAACACCGCAGCCGCGTCCGTCGACGCGACGATCGAGCCGATCAGCAGACCTTCCAGCCAGGGAACGCCGAGCAGAAACCGCGCCGCGACGCCGGTGAGCGCGGCGGTGATCAGCACCCCGGCGGTCGCCAGCACCGCCGCCGGCGCGCCGACGCCGCGGAAATCCTTCCATCGGGTGCGCAGACCGCCGTCGAACAGGATCACCGCGAGAGCGATGCTGCCGACCAGATAGGTGGCTTCATAGTCATTGAACTTGAGCCCGCCGGGGCCGTCCTCGCCGGCCAGCATGCCGAGCACCAGGAACACCAGCAGCAACGGGGCGCCGAACCGCGACGACAGGGTGCCGGCGACGATGCTGACCAGGATCAGCGCCGACCCGATCAGGATGAGGTGGTTCGAAAACTCCATATCGTCTGCTGCCCGGGAAAAGGAATGCCGCACGCGCGTAATCCATCATATTGGAATTAAAGGGGGTTTTCTGCAACCGGCATGCGGAATAAGTGGCGTGGAATATGCGCCTTCTCTTGCGTCTTTTCCCCCGGCCCGGCAATCTGCGCCCAGCAATGACGAACGCGCCCCGGGGCCGCCGGCACATCGCCGCGCCGCCGCGTCCGGGACGCCCGACGGGAGGATCAATCCATGGAATACAGAACGCTGGGCCGCACGGGCGTGCGGGTGTCGCAACTGTGCTTCGGCACCATGTCCTTCGGGGCCGAGGCCGACAAGGCCGCGTCCAAGGCCATGTACAAGAAGGTGCGCGACATCGGCGTCAACTTCTTCGACTGCGCCGACGCCTATACCAAGGGCAAGGCCGAGGAAATCCTGGGCGATCTGATGAAGGGCGAACGGGACAACCTGGTCATCACCTCGAAATGCTTCAACAACATTCGGGGCGACATCAATTCCACGGGCGGCAACCGCCGTCATGTCGTCATGGCGGTGGAGGACAGCCTCAAGCGACTCAAGACCGACCGCCTGGACGTGCTGTTCATGCACCGCTTCGAGAAGCTGGCCCCGCTGGAGGAAGTCCTGCGCGGGTTGGAGGATTTGGTGCGCTCGGGCAAGGTGCTCTACATCGGGGCGTCGAACTACGCCGCCTGGCAGGTCGCCAAGGCGCTCGGCATTTCGGAAAAGAACGGCTGGACCAAGTTCGACGTGATCCAACCCATGTACAATTTGGTCAAGCGCGCGGCCGAGGCGGAAATTTTCCCCCAGGCCCAGGCCGAGGGCATGGGCGTCATCACCTACAGCCCCGTCGGCGGCGGCATGCTGTCGGGCAAGTACCGCCCCGGCGTGCAGCCCAAGGTCGGCCGGGTCAAGGACAAGCAGGAATACGCCGTACGCTATTCCGACGACTGGATGCTGGAAACCGCCGGCCGGTTCACGGAATTCGCGGAAAAGCAGGGCATTCATCCGGTGACACTCGCCGTCGCCTGGGTCGCGGCCCATCCGGCGGTCACGGCCCCCATCGTCGGCGCCCGTAACGTCAAGCAGTTGGAACCCTCGCTCAAGTCCCTGGACGTCAAGATGACCCAGGATTTGTGGGACGCCGTCGCCGCCCTGTCGCGCACCCCGGCGCCGGCCACGGACCGGCTGGAGGAGTACGAACCCGTCAAGGTGCGGGGGTGAGGCGGCACCCGCCCCAGGCCCGCGCGGCCGCGGCCCGATGAGCGCCGTGCCGGCGGAAATCAGGATCGAGGGCCTGTACAAGGCCTTCGGTGCCCATCGGGTGCTCACCGGCATCGACCTGTCGATCGAACGGGGCGAGATCGTCGCCGTCGTCGGCGGCTCGGGCAGCGGCAAGACGGTTCTGCTCAACCACATCCTCGGCCGTCTCGACCCGGACCAGGGCCGCGTGTTCGTTGCCGACCACGACATGGACGGCGCCCCCCTGATCGACCTGTCGGCGCTCGATACGATGGAGACCGACCGCCTGCACACCCATTGGGGCGTGGTGTTCCAAAGGAATGCCCTGTTTTCCGGCACGGTGCTGGACAACATCGGCCTGTGGCTCACGGAAGTTCTGGACATGGAAGAGCCCGAGATCGCCGTCGTCGCGCGCAGGGTCCTGGCGGCGGTCGACCTTCCCGATACGGACGATTTCATGGCGACGGACGTGAACGAACTGTCCGGCGGCATGGCCAAGCGTCTGGCCGTGGCCCGCGCCCTCGCCATGGACCCGGAGGTTTTGTTCTACGACGAGCCGACCACCGGCCTGGACCCGACCACGGCGTCGACCATGCACGACCTGATCGCGCGCACGCACGTGGCGCCGACCCGGTCGGGCAAGCATCGGACGACCCTGATCGTCACCCATGACAAGGACCTGCTGCAAAGGCTGCAACCGCGCACGGTCATGCTGCACGAGGGCCAGGTGTTCTTCGACGGGCCGTTCGCGGATTTCGAGGCCTCGGCCTCGCCCATCATCCGGCCCTACTTCGACCTGATGCCGGTGCTGCACGGCCGCGCCCTCGACCCCCGCGACCTGCCGCCGCCGGGTCACGAAGAGTAGAGCCTATCAAGATGATAGGCTTTCGCCCCCAAGAAAATCGGGGGCCCGCCGCCGAAACGACAGGGCCCCCAAGTTTGGCGCGTAAAACCGGTTGAACGCCGGTCTTCCGATTGGTCGTGATGTCTCCGAAAGACAGGGCAGGGCGGGACCGCGCGGTCCCGCCCGCCGTCTGTCTTAGGAGGAATAATACATCATGAATTCAACCGGATGCGGCGTGTGTTCGAAGTTGTAGATCTCTTCCCACTTGAGATCCATGTAGCCGTCGATGGCGTCGTCGGTGAAGACGTCGCCCTTCTTGAGGAAGTCGCGGTCGGCGTCCAGCGCCTGCATGGCTTCGCGGAGTGATCCGCAGACGGTGGGCACGCCCGCCAGTTCTTCGGCCGGCAGATCGTAGAGGTCCTTGTCCATCGGGTCGCCCGGATGGATCTTGTTCTGGATGCCGTCGAGGCCGGCCATCATCATGGCCGTGAACGCCAGGTACGGGTTGGCCGTGGCGTCCGGGAAGCGGATTTCGCAACGCTTGCCCTTGGGGCTGCCCGAATACGGAATGCGGCAGGAGGCCGAGCGGTTGCGGGCCGAATAGGCCAGCAGCACCGGGGCTTCGAAGCCGGGGATCAGGCGCTTGTAGGAGTTGGTCGACGGGTTGGTGAAGGCGTTGAGGGCCTTCGCGTGCTTGATGATGCCGCCGATGTAGTACAGGCAGGTTTCCGACAGGTCGGCATAGCCCGAGCCCGCGAAGGTCGGCTTGCCGTCCTTCCAGATGGACTGGTGGGTGTGCATGCCGGTGCCGTTGTCGCCGGCCACGGGCTTCGGCATGAAGGTCGCCGACTTGCCGTAGGTATGGGCCACCATCTGGGTGCAGTACTTGTAGATCTGCACGTTGTCGGCGGCGCGCACCAGGGTCGAGAACGCCATGCCCAGTTCGTGCTGGGAGGCGGCGACTTCGTGGTGATGCTTGTCCATGGTCAGGCCCATTTCCTGCATCACGCTGACCATTTCGCCGCGCAGGTCGTGGCATGAATCAACCGGCGGGACGGGGAAGTAGCCGCCCTTGACGCCCGGGCGGTGGCCCAGGTTGCCTTCGTCGAACAGGGTGCCCGAGACATAGGGGCCTTCTTCGGAGGTGAACTCGTAGAAGCACTTGTTCATTTCGACGGAATAGCGCACGTCGTCGAACACGAAGAATTCCGGCTCGGCGCCGAAGTAGGCCGTGTCGCCGATGCCCGTGGTGCCCAGATAGGCTTCGCCGCGCTTGGCGATGGAGCGCGGGTCGCGCTCATAGCCCTGGCCGGTGACCGGGTCGAGAACGTCGCAGTACAGGATCACGCAGGGCTGGGCCGAGAACGGGTCCATGACCGCCGTGGAGGCGTCGGGGATCAGCGCCATGTCGGATTCGTTGATGGCCTTCCAGCCGGCGATCGACGAGCCGTCGAACATGATGCCGTCTTCGAATTCGGCCTCGGTGACGAAGGAAGACACCATGGTGAGGTGCTGCCATTTCCCGCGGGAGTCGGTGAAGCGAAGGTCAACGAAGGGAATTTCGTTGTCCGTCACGTATTTAACGAATTCCGCCGGTGTTTTCAGATCCAAGCTCATACTTGCTTCCTTTTCTTGACTAGGTGTCCAGACGATATTTTTGAACGCGCTTTGGTTTAGGCCTCCCTGGCGCGCCGGCGCGGTGGCCGGCGGGAACCGGACGGCTAGATCGCTTCCGACCCACGTTCGCCCGTGCGCACGCGGATCGCTTCTTCAACGGGGATGATGAAGATCTTGCCGTCGCCGATGCGGCCGGTCTGGGCCGTCTGCTGAATGGCCTCGACGGCCTTGGCGACCATGTCGTCGTTGACGACCAGTTCGATCTTCACCTTGGGCAGGAAATCGACCACGTACTCGGCCCCGCGGTAGAGCTCCGTGTGCCCCTTCTGGCGACCGAAGCCCTTGGCCTCGACCACCGTGATTCCTTGCAGGCCCACCTCGTGGAGGGCCTCTTTCACCTCATCCAGCTTGAACGGCTTGATGATGGCTTCGATTTTTTTCATCAGTTTGGTTCCCTTGGGGTTGTCCCCCCCATCAGAAGAGACGGATTTCTCGGGTCGGAAGCCGTTCTTGGCGCGGCGTCCGTCCTTCCTCGTCCGCCTCTGTATAGCAGGAGGCGTGCCAGTTCCGGGCCGTGAAGAAAATCAGCCCAATTCAAATACTTACGATGCAACTTGGCGGCCTTGAGTCAACCGTTTGCCTGCCCATAATGCCGAAAAAAAGGGCATGTGCGAATAATTTCGGCACATGCCCTTGGGATCGTTGCGGACCGGGGCCGCGCTAGCCGGACAGGCAGTCGCGGATGCGGGCCACGGCCTTCAGGATGTTTTCCTTGGAATTGGCGTAGGAAAAGCGGATGTAGCCCTCGCCATGGGCGCCGAAGCTGGTGCCGGAAATGATCGCCACGCCGGCCTCGTTCAACAGCTTGTTCTGCATTTCCATGGACGACAGTCCCGTGCCCTCGATGTTGGGGAAGGCGTAGAAGGCGCCCCCCGGTTCGGCGCAGCGAAAGCCCGGAATCTGGTTCAGTTCGCGCAGGATGACCTTGCGGCGTTCGTCAAATGCCTTGACCATGTCGTCGACCGCGTCCTGCGGCCCGTCCAGCGCCGCGATGCCCGCGAACTGGCTGGCCGCGTTGACGCAGGAATTGCAGTTGATGGCGAGGCGCGTGACCGGCTCGACCATGGATTTCGGCCACACGCCATAGCCCATGCGCCAGCCGGTCATGGCATAGGTCTTGGACCAGCCGTCGAGCAGGATCACCCGGTCGCGCAGGTGCTCGTATTCCAGCAGGCTGACGTGCTCGCGCCCGTCGTAAAGCATGCGGCAATAGATCTCGTCGGACATGATGGTGACGTGGGGATGTTCGGCCAGGCCCGCCGCCAGCTTGTCCATTTCCTCCCGCGGCACGGCGCCGCCCGTGGGGTTGGCGGGGGAATTCAGGATGATCAGCCGGGTGCGCGGCGTGATCAGGGCCAACACTTCCTCGGCCGAGAAGGCGAAGCCCTTGTCCTCGTGCAGCGCCATGGGCACGGGGGTGGCGCCCGTGAACTTGATGACGCTTTCGTAGATCGGGAATCCCGGATTGGGATAGATGATCTCGGCCCCCGGTTCGCCCAGGGCCAGCACGGCGAAGAACATGGTGACCTTGCCGCCCGGCACGATGATGACGTCGGCGGGGTCGACGGTCACTTTCCGATGCCGCGCGATGTCGCGCACCACGGCTTCCCGCAGTTCGGGGATGCCGTTGGCGGGGGTATAGCCGTGATGGCCGTCCTTCAGCGCCTTGATGGCGGCCTCGACGATATGCGGCGGGGTCTTGAAGTCGGGCTGGCCGATGCCGAGGTTGATGATGTCCTTGCCCTGGGCGGCCAGCGCATTGGCGCGGGCCAGAACCTCGAAGGCGCTTTCGGTGCCGAGCCGCGACATCGCGGCGGCCATCTGTACCATGGATGAAATCTCCGTCTGGTGGTCTTTGTATCGGGGCCTTGGCGGCCCGTTTCCGGTGGGCGGCACTCTATGGTAGACGGTCGGGCGGAGGCAACGGTCATGAGCGATTTCAACGCGGCGGACATATCGAACCTTTTCGCGAACCTGCCCGACGGCCAGGGGGCGGAAGTGTTCACCCGATTGGCCGAAGGCGGGGCCTTCCGGCTGGAGCGCATCGTCTCCACCGGCCAGGCGACGCCGCCGGGGGAGTGGTACGACCAGACCGACGACGAATGGGTGATCCTGCTCACGGGCGCGGCCGGGCTTCTGATCGAGGGCGCGGCCGCCCCCCATACCCTCACGCCCGGCGATTTCCTGCTGCTGCCGGCGCACAAGCGCCACCGCGTCGAATGGACGGCGGCGGATCGGGAAACGGTCTGGCTGGCGCTTCATTTCAAGCCCGCTTGACGTAAGCGGGGCAGGGGATTACACAGGGCGCTCTTTCGTGGGCCGCGCCCAGTAAATTGGCGGCTCCGGGGCTCGAAAAGGGTCCGAATGGTGGCTGTAGCTCAGTTGGTTAGAGCATCGGCTTGTGGTGCCGAGGGTCGTGGGTTCAAATCCCATCAGCCACCCCATTTCCTCCAAAATCCCGGCATTAAATGCCGTTCTGGTGATTTGCCCCGCGCAGCACGCCAAACGGGCAGCCATGATCCGCTCCCCAACGTCTACAAATGCCGTTCGACATCCATGCGTTTATGCAGGACACGGACGACAACAAGACCGTCGTCGGCAAGGCGGTAGAACACCATGTGCGAACCCGCTGGATATTTGAAATACCCGTCACGAACATCGACCGGACGCCCGATTTTCCGGCCCGCGGCCAAGCCTTCGAACACGTCAACGATGTCGTTGTGATAACGGTCCGCCTGCTCCGGGGACCAGGTCTTGAAGGTATAAAGCCAAATCTCTTCCAGATCGCTTTCGGCGCGCGGGGTCAGCCGGTATGGGGTGCCTTTACCCGGCTCCCTACCCGCCATGTTTGGCCCGCATCCGCTTCAAAAATGCGTCGCTGTCGAACGGCTGGGGCGGACCGGACTCTTCTCCGGCAACCAGCGCATCCCGCAAGGTTTTCACCTGCGCCTCGTGTTCCTCCAAAAGCCGCAATCCCGCCCGGACCACGTCGCTGGCCGAACCGTAGCGACCGGTCTGCACTTGCGATTGGATGAATTCCGCGAAATGATCGCCAAGGACAACGGACGTATTGCGCGCCATTTCAAGCTCCCGAAAAAAAACCATCGCGGCGAATGTACCAAATTTTGGTAATTATGAAAAGCGCCTGTTAGGCGCCGCCCCGGAAACCTTGGGCTTGAACGGCCATCCCACCAGCCCCTCAATTTCCTCAAATTCCCATGGTCTCTCTGGCGGTCCTGCGTCTAAGCTGGTGAAAACCGGCGGCCGTTCGGCCGCACTCACCAAACAAGATCATCCAGAGGACCCATCCCATGTCATCCGATTCCGCGGCCGCCCGGCCGGCTGCTGCCCTGTCTCCCGCCCTTGCTGATCTCGCAACGCAGCTCTGGGCCGCCCGCCGGGACGGCGGGACGGTCGATCTCGACGCGGTGACCCTGCCGCGGACCCTGGACGCGGGCTATGCCGTGCAGGCGGCGGTCGACGGGGCCTGTGGTGCTGCCATCGCCGCGTTCAAGATCGGATCGTCGAGCAAGGCGTCCCAGGAAAAGCTGGGCACGGACGAGCCCTGGTTCGGCGCGGTCGCGCAGACCTTCATGGCGCAAAGTGGTGCCATCGTGCCGTCCGTCGCCCACACGCTTGCCGTGGAGGGCGAGTTCGCCTTTCGCCTGAGCGCCGATCTGCCGGCGCGGGCGGGCGGCTATGAGATCGCCGACGTCCGCGCCGCCGTCGACCAAGTGGCGCCCGCCATCGAGGTTGTCGGCCGGCGGTTCGAGGGCGGGCCCGAGGGGGGCGCCATGCTGCCGCTGCTGGTCGCCGACGGCGGCGTCAACGTCGCGCTGGTCCTGGGCGCTGCGAAACCCTTCACCCCGGACATGGATTTCCGCGACCACGGCGTGATCATGCGGATCAACGATGCGGAGCGGGGCAGGGGCGTCGGGTCCATGGCGCTCGGCGATCCGCTCAACTCGCTGCTGTGGCTGGTCAACGGCCTGTCGCGGCGCGGGCGCGGGCTGACGGCGGGGCAGTGGGTGTCGACCGGCACCTGCACGGGCATCGAGCCCGCCGCCCCCGGCGACCGCGCCGTGGCCGATTTCGGTGATTTGGGCGTTGTCGAGGTGACGTTGGATCGCCGATAACGGCAAACCCACTTTTTAAGAAAATCAAACTCAGAGGATTCTTCCATGACACTTCCCTCCGTCGGTTTCATCGGCCTCGGCACCATGGGCCGGGGCATGGCGCTCAACCTCGTGAAGGCGGCCGAGGCGGTGTTCGTCTACGACCCCGTGCCGGAGGCCGTGAAATTGCTGACCGATGCCGGTGCCGTCGCCTGCGCCAGCCCGGCCGAGGTCGCGGAAAAGGTGGGCACGGTCATCATCTGCGTGCCCGACGCGCCGCAGGTGCGGGACGTGATTTTCGGGCCGGGCGGCAACGGCCCCGGCGGCATCGCCGATGCCGAGCGCAAGGACATCACGGTGCTGGACGCCACCACCATGAAGCGGCCCGACGCGCTGGCCATCGCCGAGGACGCGGCGGCCAAGGGGATCGCCTACTTCGATTGCCCCATTTCCGGCCTGCCCCGGCGGGCGGCGGACGGCACCCTGACCATCATGTTCGGCGGCACCAAGGAAGGCTATGACGCGGCCCTGCCGTTCCTCAAGGCCTGCGGCGAGGAGATCATCCATTCCGGGCCGCTCGGCGCCGGGCAGGCCATGAAGGGCCTGAACAACGTGATCTACAACATCAACATCGCGGCGTTCTGCGAGCTGCTGCCGCTCGCCCTCAAGTCGGGCATGGGGGTCGAGGCGCTGGAGAAGCTGGTGCTGACGGGATCGTCGCGGTCGTTCGCGTCCGAGCATTTCGTGCCCAAGGTTCTGAACGGCGATTTCGAGGGCGATTTCCCCATGCAGGGCGCCTACAAGGACATCCTCAACGTGCAGAGCCTGGCCAGGGACGCCGAGGCCGCGACGCCGCTGGCCGACGCCATGACGGCGATCTATGAACGGGCGCTGGAGGCCGGTTACGGCCAGGGCCCGAAAAGCTCCATGATCAAGCTGTATGAAGAGGACCTGGGCGTGACGTTCCGCCGGCCCGGCAAGAGCTGAAAACGCCGCTCTGGCTCCCGGATTCCTGACGGCCTATAAGGAGTGAATAGCGACGTAGTCAGGGGGCGCGCGATGGAGCAGCGTCAGAGTCATCTCCTCTATTCGCGGTTCACCGTGGCCGGCGACGACGGCGCGTTCAAGTCCCCGATGGCGCGGCAGTTGCTGGCCTATTGGCGGGACAAGGCAGGGGACCGGCGGCGGCCCGCCTGGACCGACCTGAACCTCATGGACGTCTACGGCATCGCGCCCAATATCATGGTCCGCGATCCGGTCGACGGCGGCCGCGATTTCCGCTGCCGGTTCTGCGGCACGGCGCTGGTTTCCGTGCTGGGCATGGATCCGACGGGCAGGCTGCTCGACGAATGCTATGCGCCCGAAGGCCGCGACATGATGCTGGCGCGCTATCATCTGGTCCTGTCGGCCGACGCCCCCGTGCGCGTCGTTGGCTACGTCCGCGTGGTGGAGAAGAACCTGCCGACCGGGTTCGAATGCGTGATGCTGCCGGTCAGCGGCGCCGACGGGGGCATCGGCCATGTCATGATGGTTCTGGATTTCGCCTACGATCCCGAAGAGGACGAAGTTCCGAAGCCCGGCCTGTCCTGATTTTGACCGGGCTCGCGGAAGCCTTTACCGCGGGTTGCATAGGTTGGTATGACTAAATGTCTTCACAACCTTCTGTTGCCGGGAATTCACCGTGTCCGAGAAAAAAGCGGCTCTGCTTGGGGAAAACGTCATCGTCACCATGACGGAGACGTTTCGGTCTCCGGTGACACGGGCGCTGTTCGACTATTGGCGGATGAAACGCGGTTCCAGGCCCTATCCGGCCTGGACCGACATCAATCTGATGGACGTCTACCGGATCGCACCGCAGATCATCGTCCGCGACGTGATCGACGGCGGCGCGGAATTCCGCTGCCGGTATTCGGGCACGGGCATCTCGGCGGTGCTGGGGCTAGACGGCACGGGCGAGTTGCTGTGCGAGACCTATAATCCGCAAGCCGCGGAAGCGATCAAGGCCCGGTATCGCCCGGTCCTGGAGGCGCGGGGGCCGGTCCGCGCGGTCGGTTACGTGCAGGCGGTCAAAAAAAATCTGCCGACGGCCTTTGAGGCCGTCTATCTGCCGCTTGCCGGCAATGACGGGGACATCGGCCACATCATCGTCGCCTACGACTTTTCCCATCTGCCCTTGCCCGACGAACTGCGGTCCTCCGACACCACCCGTTAGGCCGCCGGGGTCTGGCGGCCCATCAGGGCGCGCATCTTGTCGGCCAGCCAGCGGCAGGCGACGTAGAACGTGGGCGTGAAGATCAGGCCGAAGAACGTTACTCCGACCATGCCCGAGAACACCGTCGTCCCAAGGGCTTGGCGCATTTCCGCGCCGGCCCCCTCGGCGATCATCAGCGGCACCACGCCCAGGATGAAGGCGAAGGAGGTCATCAGGATCGGGCGCAGACGGGTCTTGGCCGCGTTGATGGCGGCGTCGACGGCGGTCATGCCTTCTTCCTCCGCCTGTTTGGCGAATTCGACGATCAGAATGGCGTTCTTGGCCGCCAAGGCGATCAGCACGACGAAGCCGACCTGGGCCAGGATGTTGGATTCCATGCCGCGCAGGTTGAGCCCGACGACCGAGGCCAGCAGGCACATGGGCACGATCAGGATGACCGCCATGGGCAGGGCCCAGCTTTCGTAAAGCGCCGCCAGCAGCAGGAACACGAACACCACCGCCAGACCGAAGGCGAACACCGCCGTGTCGCCGGCCAGTTTCTGCTGCAACGCGATTTCCGTCCATTCGTAGGAAAACCCGTCGGGCAGAACCTTGGCCGCCAGGGCGTCCATCTTGTCCAGGCTTTCGCCGGTCGAGATCGAGGGCAGCTTGGCGCCCTGGACCTCGGCGGCGGGATAGAGGTTGTAGCGCGGCACGCGGTGCGGCCCGGTGATGTCCTGGAACGTGGCGAGCGAGCCGATGGGCACCATGTCGCCCTTGGTCGACCGCGCGTAGAGCTTGGCCACGTCGCCCGGCTGGTCGCGGAATTCACCGTCGGCCTGCGCCGTCACGCGGAAGGTTCTTCCTAAGAAGTTGAAGTCGTTGACGTAGGCGGAGCCGATATAGACCTCCAGCGCCTCCAACACGTTTTCCACCGGCACGTCGAGGATTTCCGCCTTCACGCGGTCGATGTCGGCGTAGATCTTGGGCGTCGCGGAATTGAACAGCGAGAACACGCGGGTCAGGCCCGGTTCCTTGTTGGCGGCGGCGACAAGGCTTTGCGCGGCGGCCTGAAGGGCCTCGATGCCGCGACCGCGGCGGTCCTGGACGTAGAGCTTCCAACCGCCGCCCCGGCCGATGCCGCGCACGGGCGGCGGCGCGACCAGGAAGATCATCGCGTCCTCGATCTGGAACAGCTGCGCCTGCAATTCACCCAGCACCTTGTTGACGGTCGCTCCCCGCTTGTCGCGGTCGGCGATCGGCTTCATGGGCACGAAGATGGCGCCGCCGTTGGGCGCGTTGGTGAAGGTCGCGGCGTCGAACCCGGCGAAGCCGACGGCGTGTTCCACGTCGGGATGCTTCAGAATGATGTCGATGGCACGGCGCACGACCTCGTCCGTGCGCGCCAGGGACGACCCGGCCGGCAACTGCACGACGGTGATCAGGTAGCCCTGATCCTGTTCCGGGATGAAGCCCGAGGGCGTGGTCTTGAATTCATAGACCGTCAGACCGAGTAAACCGACATAGACGGTCAGCACGATGGCGGCCTTGCGCACGAACCGCTTGGTGCCTTCCGTATAGGCGATGTTCAGGCGTTCGAACCCCCAGTTGAAGGCGGCCGTGAACTTGTCGATGGGCAGCATCAGGGTCCGCATGACGCCATGGCGTTCCGTGCCGCCGTGATTGGCCTTGAGCAGCAGCGCGCAAAGAGCCGGCGACAGGGTCAGGGACACGATCATGGAGATCATCGTCGCCGTCGCCACGGTGATGGCGAACTGGCGGTAGAACTGCCCGGAAATGCCGGTGATGAAGCCCGTCGGCAGGAACACGGCGACCAGCACCAGGGACATGGCGACGATGGCGCCGCCGACCTCGTCCATGGTCTTGTGGGCGGCCTCGCGCGCACTCAGCCCCTTGGCCAGATAGCGTTCGACGTTTTCCACCACGACGATGGCGTCATCGACCACGACCCCGATGGCGAGCACCAGGCCGAACAGGGTCAGGTTGTTGATCGAATATCCCAGCATCCCCATGACCAGGAAGGTGCCTATCAGCGACACCGGAATGGCGACGATCGGCACGATGGCGGCGCGGAAATTCTGTAGGAACACCAGGATGACCAGGATCACCAGGATGATCGCCTCGCCGATGGTCGTGTAGACAGCATCGACGGAACGGGCGATGAACTCGGTCGGGTTATAGACGATGGTGTGCTTCAGGCCTTCGGGAAAGTCCTTGGCCAGGTCGTCCATGGCGTCGATGACCTGCTCGGCCGTTTCCAGGGCGTTGGAGCCCGGGCGCTGCATGATGACGATGGGCAGGGCCGTGGTGCGGTCGAGATAGGCCGTGGTCTGATAGTCCTGGGCCCCCAGTTCGACCCGCGCGATGTCGCGCACGCGGACCACGCCGGTGCCTTCGCCGCGCTTGACGACGATGTCGCCGAAGGCTTCGGGCGCGATCAGGCGGCCCTGGGTTTCCACGTTCAATTCGAACGCCGCCGGTTTGGGCACGGGCAGGCGGTTGATGATGCCCGACGCCACCTGGACGTTGTTCTGACGCAGCGCCGCGACGACCTCGCCGGCCGTCAGGTTGAAATTGGCGATGCGTTCCGGGTCCAGCCAGATGCGCATGGAATAGGCGCGTTCGGCGAACACGCGGGCTTCGCCGACGCCGGGAATGCGGGCCAGACGGTCGAGGACCTGGGTCCGCGCGTAGTTGGAGATATAGAGCTGATCGCGCGAGCCGTCCGGCGACAGCAGGTGGATGACCATCATCAGGTCGGGCGAGCTTTTCTTCACGGTCACGCCCAAACGGCGGACTTCCTCGGGCAGTCGGGCCTCGGCGATGGACACCCGGTTCTGCACCTGGACCTGGGCGTCGTCCAGGTTGGTGCCCAGCTTGAAGGTGACCTGCAGGTTCAGCACGCCGTCGCCGGTGGCTTCCGACTTGGCGTAAAGCATGCCTTCGACGCCGTTGATTTCCTGCTCGAGCGGCGTCGCCACGGTGTCGGCCACGGTTTCCGCCGACGCGCCCGGATAGGTCGCGGTGACCTGGATGGTCGGCGGCGCGATTTCAGGATACTGCGCGACGGGCAGGCTCAGATAGGCGATGAAACCCAGCAGCGTGATGAGGATCGAGATGACCGACGCGAAGATCGGGTGATCGACGAAGAAATGTGTAAAGCGCATGAGACGTCAGGACCCCGAGCGAACCATGATTGTACCATCGGGCAGCAGATCTGCGTCCTTGGCGATGACCTTGCCGCCCGGCCGCGCGCGCTGAATGCCCTTGACGACGATCCTGTCGTCGGGGCCGACGCCGCCGCGGATGACGCGCAGGCCCTCGTGCAGGGGGCCCATGTCCACGGGCGCGGCCTTCACGTTGCCTTCGGCGTCGACGATCAGCACCATTTTCTTGCTTTGATCGGAGACCACGGCGGCATCGGGGATCAGCACCGCTTCGTATTCGTCGGACCCGATCAGACGCAGCCGCCCGAACACACCGGGCACGAGAAAGCCCGATGAATTCTCGAACACGGCCTGGGCGCGGATGGTGCCCGTGTTGGGTGACAGTTCGTTGTCGACGAAGTTCATGCGGCCCTCGCGGGTGAAGCCGTCCTCGTCCATCAGGCGAACGAACACGGGATTGGCCTTTTCCCGCGACGATTCACGCCGGCCCGTGGCGTCAAGCCGGGAATACTTCAGGAATTCGGCTTCCGATGCGGAAAAGGTGAACAGGATCGGGTCGATGGAGACCAGGGTCGTCAGCAGGGTCGATTCGGCCGAGCCGCCCTCGACCAGGTTGCCGACATCGACCCGGGCGTCGGATACGCGCCCGGAAATCGGCGCCTTCACCTCGGTGAATTCCAGGTCCAGCTTGGCGATGCGGACCTGCGCCTGAGCCGACAGCACCGTGGACTTCGCGGTCGCAAGTTCGGCCTGGCGCTGATCGAAGGTCTCGCGCGAGATGTTGTTGCGCTTCAACAGGCTTTCGGCGCGCTTGAATTCGCGTTCGGCCAGGTTGACGCGGGTCTTGGCGGCTTCCAGCGACGCCTTGGCGACGTCCAGCTGAGCCTCGAAGGGGCGCGGGTCGATGACGAACAGCAGGTCGCCCTTGTTGACCAGGTCGCCGTCCTTGAAATGGATCGATTCCAGGAAACCCGACACGCGGGCGCGGATTTCCACGCGGTTCGTCGCCTCGAAGCGGCCGGTGTATTCATCCCATTCGGTGATCTTCTTGACCAGAGGCTTGGCCACGGTCACCGGCATCGGGCCCTGTTGGGCGGCGGCGGGGGCGGATACTGCCGCGAACACGAAGGCGGCGAGCGTCCAGGCGGCGGACAGGGGAAGCAGACGGGGGAAGATCACCATGAGAATTGCTCTCTGATTTTTAACGGAATGACTGTTCTGGATAGACACAAAAAAAACCGGGCAGGGGCCCGAGAAACGCTTGAGGCGTGAACATCGACCTCATCGGCGAAAATTTCAAGCGTGAATTTTGCACCGCAGCAAAGAAATTATCGATGCGACCGGCCGCACGTGCGGGACAGGGGGGCAAAACGCCCCGGTGGCGGGAGGCGCTCACCCGGCCTCGGCCTTGGCGCCGCCCATGCATTGAGGGGACGCCAGGGTACGCCCGCCGCGCGTCTGCCATTCTCCGGCCGTGTAGGTTTCCATGGACAGGGCATGAATGGGGCCGGCGAGTTCGTCGGCCAGAACGGCGTTGACCGTCTGGTGGCGTTTGATGCGGTTCAGCCCGTCGAACCGGGGCGACACGACGATCACCTTGAAATGGCTTTCCGATCCCGGGGGCACCGAATGCATGTGGCTTTCGTTGATGACCTCAAGGTGGTCCGGCGTCAGGGATTCGGTCAGTTTTCTCTCGATCGACTGTTGAACGTGCACGGCATGCATCCTTGTGTTCGCGCTGTCTTCGGACCTTAATCTAGGGACCGCCCCGCGTGACGACAAGTTTTCCCCGTTATGCCCGATTTATCCTCGTTTGGCGGCTTGCCCTGGGCACGGCGAACGGTTATTCATGCCGCAGCCGTCCGGTCCTGAAATCCGGCCAGATTCCCTGGTTCGTCGGGCGGCGGCGACGTCCGCTTCAGGAGACTCCCATGACGGCTCCAGACAACGGTTCGAGCGTGGCCGCGCAAGCGTCGGCCGCCCTTGCCGTATCCCATCAAGACATGGCGAATGCCATCCGATTCCTTTCCGCCGATGCCGTGCAAAGGGCCAATTCCGGCCATCCGGGCATGCCGATGGGCATGGCCGATGCGGCGACGGTGCTGTTCACCCGGTTTCTCAAGTTCGATGTGTCGGACCCAAAATGGCCGGACCGCGACCGTTTCGTGCTGTCGGCGGGCCATGGATCCATGCTGCTCTACAGCCTGCTGCATCTGACCGGCTATCCCGGCATGCCCATGAGCGAGCTGGAAAACTTCCGCCAGTTGGGCTCCAAGACCGCCGGCCATCCCGAATACGGCCACGCGCCGGGGATCGAGACGACGACCGGGCCGTTGGGGCAGGGCATCGCCACCGCCGTCGGCATGGCGCTGGCGGAACGGCTTCAGAACGCGCGCTTCGGCGACGCCCTGGTCGATCACCATACATATGTCATCGCCGGTGACGGCTGCCTGATGGAAGGCATCAGCCACGAAGCCATTTCCATGGCCGGGCATCTGAAGCTGGGCAAGCTGATCGTGCTGTGGGACGACAACCGCATTTCCATCGACGGCGGCACGGACCTGTCCGTGTCCGACGACCAGATGGCGCGCTTCACGGCCTCCGGCTGGGACGTGCAGGCCGTCGACGGCCACGATCCGGACGCCGTCGCCGCGGCCATTGAAAAGGCGCGGGGGACGCAGACGCCCTCCATGATCGCCTGCCGCACCATCATCGGCTACGGCGCGCCCAACAAGCAGGGCACCTCGGGCACCCACGGCGCGCCGCTCGGCGACGACGAGCTTGCCCTGGCGCGGGAAAAGATGGGCTGGCCCCATGCCCCATTCACGGTTCCCGCCGACGTGTTGAACGCCTGGCGTGCGGCCGGCAACCGGGGGGCGGAAGTTCGCGCCGGATGGCTGGGACGGCTTGACGGGTCCAAGGACAAGGCCGCGTTCGAGCGCGGCGTGGCCGGCACGCTGCCGGACGGCTGGAAACAGGCGGTTCTCGATTACAAGAAGGCCGTTGTCGAGGAAGCCCCGAAATGGGCGACCCGGCAGGCGTCGGGCAAGTTCCTCGACATGCTCTGCGCCGCCGTGCCGGAACTGATCGGCGGTTCCGCCGACCTGACCGGCTCGGTCAACACCAAGGCCAAGGGGCTGGAGCCCGTCACGCCCGACGATTTCTCGGGCCGCTACATGTATTACGGCGTGCGTGAGCACGGCATGGCCGCGGCCATGAACGGCATGGCCCTGCATGGCGGGTTCATTCCCTACGGCGGGACGTTCCTGGTGTTCGCCGATTACATGCGCGGCGCCATGCGCCTGTCGGCGCTGATGGAACAGCGCGTGGTCTATGTGCTGACCCACGATTCCATCGGTCTCGGCGAAGACGGTCCGACCCACCAGCCGGTGGAAACCCTGGCCAGCCTGCGGGCCATGCCGAACTTCGCCGTGTTCCGGCCCTGCGATCCGGTCGAGACCGCGGAATGCTGGGAACTGGCGGTGGAGCGGTTCGACGGCCCGTCCGGCCTGGTGCTGACGCGCCAGGGCGTGCCGCTGCTGCGCAAGGACGCCGGGGCCGAGAACAAGTCGGCCAAGGGCGCCTATGTCCTGGCCGAAGCCGAGGGTGCTCGCAAGGTGACGCTGATGGCGACCGGCTCCGAAGTTTCCATCGCCATGGCGGCGCGGGACGCGTTGCAGGCCGACGGCATCGCCACGGCGGTCGTTTCCATGCCGTCGTGGGAGCTGTTCGAGGAACAGGACCAGGCCTACCGCGACGCGGTTTTGGGCCCGGGCACGGCGCGGGTCGCGGTCGAAGCCGCCATCCGCATGGGCTGGGACCGCTACATCGGCGCGGACGGCGGGTTCGTCGGCATGACAGGGTTCGGCGCGTCGGCGCCGGCGGGCGAACTTTACAAGCATTTCGGCATCACGGCGGACGCCGTGGTCGCCGAAGCCAAATCACGGTTAAACTAGGGACAACGCAGGGATACAGGGGACGTATGATGAACCTCGATGTTTTGGCCGCCACGGCGCGGGAAATGGTCGACAACCACCGGGGACTGTTGGCCGCCGACGAAAGCACGGGCACCATCAAGAAGCGGTTCGATTCCATCGGGGTCGAATCCACGGAAACGGCGCGCCGCGATTACCGCGAACTGCTGTTCCGCACCAAGGGTATCGGCAAGTTCATTTCCGGCGCCATCCTGTATGACGAAACCATCCGCCAGAAGGCCGACGACGGCACCACCCTGGTGCAGCTGTTGCAGGCGGAAAACGTCATTCCGGGGATCAAGGTCGACGGCGGGGCGAAGGCATTGCCGGGTGCCTCCAAGGAAAAGATCACCGAGGGCCTGGACGGGCTTCCCGAACGGGTCGCCGAATACGTCAAGCTGGGGGCGCGCTTCGCCAAATGGCGGGCCGTCATCACCATCGGCGACGGCATTCCGTCCGATTACTGCATCCACACCAATGCCCATGCGCTGGCGCGGTATGCCCGCATCTGCCAGGAAGGCGGGCTGGTGCCGATCGTCGAGCCGGAAGTCCTGATGGACGGCAGCCACACCATCGACGTCTGCGAAGCGGTCACGACCAAGACCCTGGAAGCGGTCTATCACGAGCTTTACCTGCAAGGTGTTCAGCTCGAGGGCACGATCCTGAAGCCGAACATGATCATTTCCGCGTCGGATTGTCCGCAGCAGGCTTCGACCGACGAAATCGCCGCGCGCACCGTCAAGGTGTTGAAGCGTTGCGTGCCGACGGCGGTGCCCGGCATCATGTTCCTGTCCGGCGGCCAGTCGGAAGAGGAAGCGACCCGCAACCTCAACGCCATGAACGCCAATCACGGCCCGCTGCCCTGGGCGCTCAGCTATTCCTACGGCCGCGCCTTGCAGCAGAGTGCCTTGAAGGCCTGGAAGGGCGAGGCCGGAAACGTGCCCGCCGCCCAGGCAGCGTTGCTGAAGCGCGCCCAGTTGAACAGCGCCGCCTGCGCCGGGACCTACGCCGCCGACGCGGAGAAAGCCGCCTAAGGGCGGCGGCGCCATGGGCCGGGACATCAAGATCGCCCCCTCCATCCTGTCCGCCGACTTCGCGCGGCTGGGCGAGGAAATCCGGGCGATCGACGCCGCCGGCTGCGACTACGTGCATGTCGATGTCATGGATGGGCATTTCGTGCCCAACCTGACCATCGGCCCCATGGTGGTGAAGGCGATCCGCCCGCACACGGCCAAGCCCTTGGACGTGCATCTGATGATCGATCCGGCGCAGCCGTTCCTCAAGGAATATGCCGATGCCGGGGCCGACATCATCACGGTCCACGCGGAAGCGGACAAGCACCTCGACCGTTCGCTCCAGATGATCAAGGATCTGGGGAAGAAGGCGGGGGTGTCGCTCAATCCCGGCACCAATGAGGCCGCCATCGAATACGTGCTCGACCGCCTGGATCTGATCCTGGTGATGTCCGTCAATCCGGGGTTCGGCGGGCAAAGTTTCATGCCGTCGCAACTGCCCAAGATCAAACGCATCCGCGAGATGATCGGAAACCGTCCCATCGAGCTTGAGGTTGACGGCGGCGTCAACACGGACACCATCAAGTCCGTGGTCGACGCCGGGGCCGACGTGCTGGTCGCCGGCAGCGCCGTGTTCAAGGGCGACGACTACGCCGCCACCATAGGAGCGCTGCGGACAGCCGCCGCCTGATCAGCTTAGCGGATGGGCCGGCTGTTCCAGGACGGCCCGCGCGAAATACCGGAACGTGACGTTCATCGCTTCCGGTTTGTGGCGCCAGTCGTGGGCAAGCCTGCCCAGTTCCGGGTCGACGTCCTGAATTTCCCCCGCCGCCATCGCCGCCAGTTGGATGCGCGCCGCGTGTTCGAAGAAAATCCCCATGACGCAGGCGGACTCCACAGTGTTGCCGGCGCAAAGCTGACCGTGATGGGCCAGCAGGATCGCGGATTTATCGCCCATCGCCGTGGTGATGATCTCGCCTTCCTCGTCGCCGAAGGGCACGCCCGGCCAGTGGGGCAAATGCGCGACATCGTCGAAGAACGCCATCGTATCCATATGGGCGGCCCGCAACGGCGCGCCGATCATCGACAGGGCCGATGAATAGGGCGGATGAGTGTGGACGATGGACTGCACGTCGGGGCGTGCGCGGTAGACATGGATGTGGAAGCGGTTCGCCATGTTCGGCGTGCCTTTGCCCTCGATGACCTTCAGGTCCTTGTCCACCAGCAGGTAATCGGATGCCGTCGCCTGCTCGAAGCCCAGGCCGTAGGGCAGGGTCCACATGGTTTCCGGCGCGTCGCCGCGTGCCGTGAACTGTCCGGCCAGGCCGCTGCCGTGCCCATGCGCCGCCAAAATCCGGCACCCCACGGCCAGGCGCTGCTGCACGGACCAGTCGGGCATCTTTTCGCCCGCCAAGGCCGCGGTCATTTCCTCGATTGCCTGTTTCTGGGTTTGCGCCATCGTTGGGGCTCCTTTGCATGAAGAGGGGGGCGAATGGGATGGGACGGCCGAGACCGATGGCGAAAGGTATCTTCCGGCTTATAATTGGGCAACCCAATTATCTATGTATTCCAGTTTTTGTTTGATATGGATACCTGTAGGATGACGCAACGCGAGGGCATTCCGCCCGCCCGGCCGAATAGACGGAGAACGCCATGGTGCTCGAACCCTCAGCGAAAACGGACGCGGCCCTGTCGTTTTCCCCGGTCAAGGCGGTTCTCCGCCATCAGTCGATCATCGAGCAGATCATGGGGCTGATCGAATCCGGTGCCTTGCAGGTGGGCGACAAGTTTCCGCCCGAGCGGATGTTGGCGGAACGCTGGCAGGTCAGCCGGCCGGTTTTGCGCGAGGCCTTCCGCGTGCTGCAATCGCAAGGCATCGTCGAAAGCCGCCATGGCGACGGGCGTTATGTGCGCGCCGTCCGCGCGCTGGACGCCAATGATCTGCGCCGCCGCCACCTGATCGACCGGCGCGAATCCCTGTTGCAGATCTGGGAGGTGCGCGCGTTGCTGGAGGTGCAGGCCGCTCGCCTTGCGGCGGTCAATGCCAGCGAGGAACAAATCCGGGCGATCGAGCGCCCGATCATCCTGATGGGCGAAATGACGGCCCCCGACTCCCGGGAAACCGACCTGAACATGGAAATTCATACCGCTGTCGCCCTGGCCTCGGGTAACGACTATCTGGCGCAGATGATCCTCATGGCCCTTGAGGAGTACCGCGCCCTCGATTTCAAGGAAGCCGTGCCCATCGAGGAATGGAAAGGGTTGCAGGAAGAGCACTGGCCGATTGCCAGGGCGATCCGGTCCCGGTCCGCCGAACGTGCGGGGGCGGTGATGACCCAGCATTTCGAAGACCTGAAACGGGCCCTCGACAAATGGTCCGGCCCAGCCAACTAAAGGATCGGAAACATGACCATCAAATTGTATTCCCGGTATCGGAACTCCGCCGGGCAACGGGTTCGAACCACCCTGAACCTGAAAAATGTGCCTTACGATTACATCGCCGTCGATGACATGAGGTCCGAGGAATATCGGCGCGTGAACCCGCAGGGGCTGTTACCGGCGCTGGAGATCGATGGCCGGGTCTTCAGCCAATCGACGGCGATCATCGATTGGCTGGAGCGGACCTATCCGGACCCGTCCGTTTATCCGGAGGACCCGAAGGACCGGATGGACGCCATTTCATTTTCCCAATTCATCGCCTGTGAAATCCACCCCATTCACAACCACCGGGTCCGCGATTACCTGACCGACGAGGAAGGTTGGAGCGAAGACAAATCCATGGCTTGGTACGCCCATTGGATCACCGAAGGCCTGACAACGCTGGAGACGATGTTGCGCCAGCGGCCGCGCAAGACGGCGTTCTGTTACGGCGACAGCCCGAGCATTGCCGATATTTACCTGGTGCCCGTGCTGTTCAACGCGCGCTGGTACGGCTTCGCGCTGGACAAGTTTCCCCTGATCCTGGGGATCGACGCCGCCTGTGCCGAACTGGACGCCTTTCGTCTGGCGGGCCCGGAAATGCAGCCGGATTATCCCGGGCCCAATCCCGAACATCGCTAGCTAGTTCTCAAGGCGCAGGCCGGACTGAACCCGTTCGATGGTGCGGCGCACGTCGCGTTCGCTGAGATCGTCGGCGGCGATCAGCTGACGGATGATCGGATCGGCCATGACCTCGTCCAGGAGCGGTTCCTTGCGCGGTCGCAGGGCCGGATAACCGGCAAGACGGCGCACCCTGTCGACGATATGGACAGTGGGAAAACTCGGGTTTGCTGGGATATTTCCGTTCTTCATGGCTTCACGCTCCTCCATCGAATGCCTGTGCCGGCTGTCGCCGGCCAGGATCAGAGGGTCGCGCGGGAATGCGGCTAGAAAATGTCGGCGCGGAGCCGGCGGACGGAAGGGAACGAACGGTCAGCAGATCGCGTCGAGCTGCGCGTCGGTCAGATTGCCGGGCACGATGGTGATCGGCACGCGCAGGCGCCCGGCCTGTTTTTCGACCAGAAGTTCGATCAGCGGCCCCGGACCTTCGTTGCCGGTCGCGGCGCCCAGGACGAGAAGGGCGATGTTCTGTTCCTCGTCGATCAGCTTGATCAGTTCCTCCGCCACCTTGCCCTCGCGGATGTAGACCGGCGGAATCTTGCCCGTGATGCGCTGCACCACCGAGGCGACGGCCTGGACCATTTCCTCGGCTTCCTCACGGGCTTCCTCGCGCATGCGCTCCCCGATCGCCATCCAGTGCTGGAATTCGGCGGGTTCGGTCACGTAAAGCAGGGCCACGCGGCGGTTGGCGTTGCGCGCCCGCAGGCTGGCAAAGCGCACGGCGCGGGACATTTCCTCGGATCGGTCGACGACACAGAGGAACGTCAGCTGGTCGTCGCCCGGCTGGTCGGCGCCGGTCGGCTGTTTGGCGTCGGTCATCGGATTATCCCTTTCGGAATGCCGCGTTCGCCGCCCATCCTGCCACCACGGCGATGATCACGGCAAGCACGCCGTAGGCCAGCGAGTAGCGATGGGCGAGGTCGTAGACCTGGGCCTCGACCCCGAACTTGCGCACGGTCAGCAACGTCGTTGCCGTCGATTGCAGCTTGTTGTCACGGAACAGGTAGACCTCGATGGTGAAGGTGCCGACCGAGACGTTGGCCGGAAACCGCAGGCGTGTGCGGAAAAGTTGTTCGGACAGGAACACCACGTTGTCCGGTTTGGTCATGTAAAGGCCGATGCGTTGCAGGTTGCGGATCAGGCCTTCGCGGAAATCATAGGGCGCTTCGGGCAGCAGCTTGCCCGAGACCTTGGCGCGCAGGTCGAGGTTCGTCAGCCCGATTTGCAGACGGTCGGCGTCCTCCGGGTTCATGAATTCCTTGAGCGGGCGGTTGCTGGCGATGCGGTAATAGGATGGCACCTTGTCGAACACCAGTTCGTCGCGGTTGACCCATACGCCCAGCACCTTCTCCTTGCGGCGCACGACCTCGTCCCGGGCCGGGCCGCGCACGACGACGACCAGATCGCCAGCCTGCTTCACGGCGCCGTAAAGCAACAGGTCCGTGCCCGTGAACCCGGTCGTGATCGACACGATGGGGTCCGTCAGATCGATGGTGATGTCGCGGGCCTGGGCGCGGCCGGGCAGGGTGAGCGCCAGCAGGATTGTCAGGAAGGGAATCAGGTGTCGCATCGTCAGTGCCCCGCCAAGCCGATGGAGTAAAGATCCACGGGCGTCGCCACCAGGTCGTACGTCAGCTTGGCGCAGACCGCGAGCACGATCAGCGCCAGCATGCCGCGCAGTTGTTCACCGCGGATGCGCCCGCCGAACCGGGCGCCGAACTGGGCCCCGATGACGCCGCCGAACAGCAGGATCAAGGCCAGCACCACGTCCACGGTCTGGTTGGTCACCGATTGCAGCACGGTGACGTTGGCGGTGACGAAGATGATCTGAAACAGGGACGTGCCGACGACGACCGACGTCGGCATGCCGAGCAGGTAGATCATGGCCGGGACCATGACGAAGCCGCCGCCGACCCCCATGATGGCGGCCAGAAGCCCCACGAAAATACCGACGCTGAGCGGCAGCAGGGCGCTGATGTACAGGCGCGAGCGGCGGAACCGCATCTTGAACGGCAGGCCGTGCAGCCAGTTGTGCGTATGTTGGCGGCGCGGCACGTCGCGCTTGTGCGCCATCATCGCCCGCATGCTTTCGATCAGCATCAGAAAGCCGATGATCGACAGGAACACGACATAGCAAAGCTTGATGACCAGATCGACCTGGCCCAGTTCGCGCAGCACGGTGAACAGCCAGACCCCGACCGATGAGCCGAGCACGCCGCCGACCAGCAGTACCATGCCCATTTTCAGGTCGACGTTGCCGCGTTTCCAGTGGGCCAGCACGCCGGACACGGATGCGGCCACGATCTGGTTGGCTTCGGTCGCCACGGCGACGGCGGGCGGAATGCCGGTGAAGATGAGCAGCGGGGTCATCAGGAAGCCGCCGCCCACGCCGAAAAGTCCGGAAAGAAACCCAACGCCTGCGCCCATGCCGAAAATCGCGAATGCGTTGACCGACATCTCGGCGATGGGGAGGTAGATATCCAACTCTGTATCCCGGTGGGCTTAGCGCGAAAATGCTGCGGGTCAGGTTTGTAACCGCGTGAAATTACAAGGAAATCCTGTGCCCCCATAGAAAGTAATAATATAGCACTCTGCACTGTAAAACCCTTAATTTGCCGTGGATCGGCGATTTTCCCGAAATCGGGACAGAATTCGTCACCGTACCCGCCGAACGGGGGTCAATAGCGGGCGACTTCGGCGATGGAGAACAGGTCCGCCGGTTGCAGGACGAGCTCGTAGGTCAGCTTGGCGCAGACCCCGAGAACGATCAGCGCCAGCAGCCCGCGCAGTTGTTCGCCTTGCATCTTGGCACCCAGGCGGGCGCCGAACTGGGCGCCGAGCACGCCGCCGACCAACAGAATCAGCGCCAGCACGATGTCCACCGTCTGGTTGGTCGCCGATTGCAGGATGGTCACGTTGGCCGACACGAAGATGATCTGGAACAGGGACGTGCCGACCACCACCGCCGTCGGCATGCCCAGGACGTAGATCATCGCGGGCACCATGACGAAGCCGCCGCCCACGCCCATGATCCCGGCCAGCAGGCCGACGAACAGGCCGACGGCAAGCGGCGGCAGGGCGCTGATGTACAGCCGGGAACGGCGGAACCTGACCTTGAACGGCAGGCCGTGCAGCCAATTGTGCATGTGGTCGCGGCGGGACTGGTTCTTTTTCTTGCGCATCATGGCGCGGGCACTTTCCACCAGCATCAGGCCGCCGATGATCGCCAGGAACACGACGTAGCTGACGCGGATGACAAGGTCGATATGACCTTGTTCGCGCAGCACGGTGAACAGCCAGACCCCGATCGACGACCCCACGACGCCGCCGACCAGAAGGAATCCGCCCATGCGAAAATCGACGTTGCCGCGTTTCCAATGGGCCAGCACCCCGGAAATCGACGCGGCGACGATCAGGCTTGCCCCTGTCGCCACGGCCACGGCGGAGGGGATGCCGATGAAGAACAGCAGCGGTGTCATCAGGAACCCGCCGCCGACCCCGAACAGACCCGACAGAAGCCCCACGCCGGCGCCGACCGCCAGAATAAGGGGAACGTTCACCGACATTTCGGCGATGGGCATATAGATATCCAAATCAGCTTCCTGACGGATCTAGGGGAAATCAACAGAGCGGTGCGTGTTGCCGGGACGGGCCGGGGCGGGTCGCGGCCCGCACGTTGTAGTCCCGTCCGCCCGCCAAGAAAAGCCCCGGAAGTGGGAAATTTCCGTGTAACCATGTAATTAGGCCGCCGATTGGTCTTGCGGTGGCACGGCGCATCCCGAAAAATGCGAACTTCCTAATCGATCTTGAGGGTAACGACATGGCGGAGACTTTGGATGCGCGCGGCCTGAAATGCCCGCTTCCCGTTCTCAAGGCAAAAAAGGCCCTGAAGCCGCTGGCGGCGGGCGATACGCTGACGGTGATCGCAACGGATCCCAGCGCGCCCAAGGATTTCGAGGAATTCTGCGCCGCCACGGGCTACGGCCTGGTCGAAAGCCGCGCCGAAGGCGGGGAATTTACCATCGTCGTGCGCAAGACCTGACCATGACGGCATCTGCCACGATGGAGAGCGGGCCACGACGGGGAGCGGATAGCGCACCTTGACCGAACCTCCGTACATCACCGAACACGCCGACGCCGGGGGGGCGCGGCCCCTGGCGCGTCTGACCCTGGTGCTTGCCGTGGCGGTGGGGTTGACGCTCTGCGCCGCCGCGGTGCCCATTCTGGTCGGTGCCGAACGTCTGATCGCCGCCGTCGGCGGCTGGGTCACGGGCTACGAGGTCGAGGTCAAGGGCAGCGCCCAATTGCGCTTTTGGGGGACGCCGGGGCTTGACGCCGATGACGTCATCCTGCGTCTGCCGGGCAACCGTTTCGTTCCCGTGGACAGCCCGCCGCTGTTGCGCATCGCGCGGCTGGAGGCCGATCTTGACCTATGGGCCCTGGCGCGCGGCGCCGTGCGGGCGCGCCGCCTTGCCCTGGTGCGGCCCAGCCTGCGGCTCGACCGCGGCCCGGATGGGGTCAATAACTGGAGCATCCGGGGCAAGCCGCGTCTGGACGGCGAGGCGCCGCCGCCGGGGACGCCGGCCTTCAAGGTATCCGGTCTGCCGGGGGCCGAGATCGCGGCGCTGACGATCGAGGGCGGCGCCTTGCGGTATACCGACGCGGGGCTCGACCGCGACGTCACCCTCGACGGCATTTCCATGGAGGCCGGCATCGCGCGCGCGTCCGAGGGCCGCGTGCTGCGCCTGCGCGGCGATGCCCGGTTGCGGAGCGAGCCCGTCTATGTCGAGGCCGAACTGCACCGTCTCAACGATTTCCGCGACGGCATCCGCGTGCCGTTCAAGGTCATGCTCGACGCGGCGCCGGGCAGTCTCCTGGTGCGCGGCACCGTGGCCCATCGTCATCGTTGGGCGCTGAGTGCCGGGATCGACCTGGACCTGGATGATCCCAAGGCCCTGGCCGCCGCCTGGCCGCCGACCCCGGCCGACCTGATCGGTCAGACCTCGGCCCGCCTGCAGGCGGACGTGAAGGGCGGGCGCATCGACCTTGCGCTTCGCAGCCTGATCCTGGGCGCGACGGACATGACGGGGCGCGTCGCCGTCGACCTGGACGACAAACTGCCGCTGATTGAATTGGACCTGGAGGCCGGGGCCTTCGACATGCGTCACGCGGTCGCCGCGGCACGCCTGGCCGGATTGTTTCAGCCGGCGGCGGGGTCGGCGCCGCGCCGCTTCGCCATCGGTGGGCGGGGGCGGATCAAATGGGCGCGCCTGAAGGTGCCCGGGATCGACCTGGGCGCGGGCGGAATCGGCCTGTCGTGGCGCACGGGGGAGCCGAACCTGGCGGCCGATGTCGGCTCGCTGCCGCTGTTCGGCGGCACGGTCAGCGCGCGCTTGGAAGCCACGGCGAATGAGGGCAAGACGGCGTTGTCCCTGGCGCTTTCGGGCAGCGACCTGGATGCCGCCCTGATGACGGCCAGCCTGCTGGGCGGGCACGGCGTCGACGGCCGCCTGCACGGCAATCTGGATGTTCTGGCGGTGGGGGCCTCGGGGCCGGAGATGCTGGCGGCCACATCGGGCGGCGGGCGCGTGACGCTGTCGGAAGGGCGCATCTTCGGATCGCCCCTGCAACGCGCGGTCGACAAGGACAAGCGGTCGATCGGGCTCGGCCGCGCGTCCATGGACTTCACGATCGAGGGCGGTCTGGTCGCCAGCGAGGAACTGCTTCTGGATTTCGAGGTCGGCCATGCCCGCGCGGGTCTGACCTGGGACATGCCGTCGGGCGATGTCACGGTGACGTTTCAGCCATCGCCTGTGTTCGAGGGCAAGGATGCCCCGCCGGTGGTGTCGGGCCCGTTGTGGGAGGTGTTGCTGGCGCGGTAGAGGGCAGAATGAAGAAGCGTGTTTAGAACACCAGTTCGCCTTCTTCGTCGCCGGTGGCGATGACGATTTCGCCGCTGTCGGCCAGGTTCTTGGCGACCTGCACGATGGCCGACTGAGCCTCGTCCACGTCCTTCAGGCGCACCGCCCCCATGGCCTCCATGTCTTCCTTCATCATCTTGCCGGCGCGTTCCGACATGTTGGAGAAGAACAGATCCTTGACCTCGTCCGACGCGCCCTTGAGGGCCAGCGCCAGCTGTTCCTTCTCGACCTGACGCAGCAGGGTCTGGATGCCGCCCGGGTCGACCTTGATCAGGTCGTCGAAGGTGAACATCAGCTGCTTGATGCGCTCGGCGCTTTCGCGGTTGCGTTCCTCGAGCGCCGTCATGAAGCGGTTTTCCGTGTTGCGGTCGAGCGAGTTGAAGATGTCGGCCATCAACTCGTGGCTGTCGCGCCGGGCCGTGCGCGCCAGGTTGGTCATGAACTCGTTGCGCAGGGTGCGTTCGACGTGGTCGACGATGTCCTTCTGCACGGCCTCCATGCGCAGCAGGCGCATGATCACTTCCATGGCGAAGTTTTCCGGCAGCAAGGCCAGCACCCGCGACGCGTGGTCCGGTCGGATGCGCGACAGGATGACGGCGACGGTCTGCGGATATTCGTTCTTCAGGTAGTTGGCGAGCACCGCTTCGTTCACGTTGCCCATCTTGTCCCACATGGTGCGGCCGGCCGGGCCGCGCATTTCTTCCATGATGTTGTCGACACGCTCGCCCGACAAGGCGGCCTTCAACAGACGTTCGGCGGCGTCGATGGAGCCGACCAGACCACCCGCCGACGACAGCTTGTCGGCGAATTCGACGAATAGGCGTTCGATGACCGAGGAATGGACGTTGCCGAGGGACGACATCGCGGCGGACAGTTCGCGGATTTCCTCGTCGTCCATGCGCTCGAACAGCAGGGCCGCCTGGTCCTGGTGCAGGGACAGCAGGAAGATCGCCGCTTTTTCCGTGCCGGATAGGGCTCGATAGTCGTCCTTGATGCGGGCCATTTTCACTCCGAAAGGGATTACAAGAGCTAGACCAACAAGAGCGGCGAGAGCTTACGCCCGGACCACCGAAAAATCAGCCAGAATTGTCTGCCGTATGTCTTTCTTTACGCCCTTATTGGTTAACAGCTCATTTACCCGAATATCGTAGGGTTTAGGGAGTTGAAATACGTATTCCGGAGACATTTTATGTTCCGCATCACACCCTCGTCACGCATTCGCCCGGCCGCCGCCGCGATCTTGATCGCGCAACTGGCCGCGCCGCTCGCTGCGGGTGCCGCCCATGCCGCCGATGCCGGACGCATCACCGGGCCGGACATCAACCGGCCCGGCGTGGCCCTGCCGCTGGATCGTCAGGGCGGCGGTTCCGTGGTGCGTCAGGCGCAGCCGGGGAACAGCGACGGCACGGGCGGTAGCGGGGGTGAGCAATCCCAGGTCCAGATGACCAAGGAGCCGAGCCTGTTCATTCATCCGGCGCGCGGGTTCTCCCTGCCGCTGCCGGCCGGCGTCGCAGTGTCCCACCGGGGCAAGGAAATGCACGTCGCCGTGCGCTCGCCCAAAGGCTATGTCATGAATTTGCAGACCGGCGACAGCAATCCGCTGGTGCCGCTCACGGGCATGCAGGGGCGCCTGGAATCGCATTACCTGAACGAACAACGGGGGCCCTGGCTGCGCAAGCTGGCGGACGGCACCACCGCCGTCGCGGGCCTGCCGGCGATCGACGCCATCTATCAAGGCCACCGCACGAAAACACGGGTCATCATCGCGCGCGGCGCCCGCACGGATTTCGTGTTCACCTTCACGGCGCCGCTCGACCTTTATGACGAGCACATTCAGATCTTCAATTGGGTGCTGACCAACTTCGTGCCGGGCGAGGGCGAACGTCCGGCCCAGGCGCCGGTCGCCGACGCCACGGACGCCAAGGCACCGAAGACGCCGGTCAACGTGCCCGTGCGGGCCGGCGACCACGTCGCGTCCATGGCCGCCGGCCGCCCCGAACCGGGACCTTCGGCGGCGCCGCCGCCCGACATGAAGCGGTTCGTCGAACCGGGCTACGGCTTCCTGATGGACTATCCCAAGCAATGGACGGTGTCCAAGCCGACGGCCTTCACGGCGACCTTCAGCGGCCCGGAAGGGGCGGCGTCCCACGACGCCGTCGTTTCCGTGCAGAACGTCAATCCGGCGGGGGCGCGGACGGGCGACGAGTCGGCCGTCATGGCGACGGCGGATCTGTTGAAGGCGCTGGAGGCGGGAACCCGCGGCATGACCGTGCTGGGCGAGGGCAAGTTGGCTGAATCTCCCGGCTCTCAGTTCATCGCCCGATATGAATATTCCGGCAAGGCCTACCGCAAATGGGCCGTCGTCGTGCCCCGGCCCGAAGGCACCATCGCCCATATCTGGTCGTTCACGGCCCCCGAGGGATCGTTCGACAGCTTTCGGCCCGTCGCCGAATCCATGCTTCGGTCCTGGACCCTGACGCAGTAGACTGCGGTCTTGCGGCCGCTTCCGGCCGCCCGCAGGGTGACCGGGACGAACGGCATGCGCCAGTTCACGCAACTCATTGGAAAATGGGTATTTCCCATTCGTCGAACCGCCCTTTGCGCGGTGCTTGTTCTGGCGGCCGTCATCGGCCTTGCCGGTGCCGCCCCGACCGCCCGCGCCGACGGCGCCCTGCCGCCGGTCGATGATCTGGTGAAGGCGTTCGAGACCGTCGCCTTCGGTTCGGAAACCAAGACGTTGGCCGCGCGTTCGACCCTGCTGCGCTGGGACACGGACGAGATCGCCGTCAATATGACCCAATTCATGAGCGAGGGAACGCGCGAACTGAAGCCCGTGCCGGCCCAGGATTTCTGGGCCAAATTCGCGTGGAACCACCTGCGCACGCTGGAAAATTTGACGGGACTGTCCTTTGTCGATTCCATTGCCGCCAAGAAGCGCCCGCGCCTGACCATCGTGTTCACGCCCCGCGACCTGTTGGTCAAGGTGCCGATCCCGGGCGTCAGCGCCAAGTTGCAGCAGGAACTGTCGGCGCCGGGCGGATGTTATTTCCTGTCCTTCGCCGGGGGGCGGATGGGCGCCTTGGACCGCGCCTTCGTCGTCGTCAACACGGACCGCGACGGTTTCCTGATAGACCATTGCCTGCTCGAGGAACTGACACAGTCCCTGGGCCTGCCGAACGACACCGATTTTCTGCGTCCGTCGATCTTTTCCGACCACGACACGCTGCGCAAACTGAGCCCGACGGACGAAATCCTGGTCCGCACGCTGTACCACAAGCGCATGTTCGCCGGCATGACGCGCAAGGCGGCCGTGATCATGGCTCGCCTGCTGATCGCCCAACAGTTGGCGGCGAAGCGGTAAAAGCGTACCTTTTCAAGGGCTCAGGCCGTTTAGGGGTAGCGGATTGTTAACCCCTGACGGGTAGGTTGGGGGTACGTTCCGGCCCATCTGCGGCCTGGCCGGGCAAACTGGGGTGACATGATTCCACGGGCAGAGACCTTCGGTGCGGTCTTCGGTCCTGCGTCCGCTCGCGGCGCGGGCTGGGAGCTTGCGGCCGCGGGCGTGGTCCGCGCGGTGCTTTGGCTCACCCTTCCCATGCTCATATTGCAGGTTTTCGACCGGGCCCTTCCGGGGGCGCGGAGCGATGACCTGATCCTTCTCGCGGCGGCCGTCGCCACGGCGCTTGCCGTGCGCGCCGCGATTGATCTGGCGGTCGCGTCGTTGGCGGAAACGTCCGCCCAGGCAGAGGCGCGCGCCGGCAGTTGGGCGGCCATCGCCCGCCTGTTTTCGGGGGAGTCTTCCGCCGCGCCGCCGGTCGGCGCGATTTCGGTGCCGGCGTCCCATGTATCGATTCTGACCGGGTTGCCCATTCTTGCCATGGCGCTGGCTTACCTCGCGGGGGTAATGGCGTTGCCGGCGATCCTTCTTGCCATGGCCGCGGCGGGGGCGGGCCATGTAATCCATCGCGGAGAGAAGTCCGCGCCTCCCGCCGACGGCATCGCCGAACGCATCCTGGATGTTCTCTGGACGGTCAAGGCCATGGGGGCGGAAAACCTTATTCTGCGCCGGGCCGAGGGGGCTGCCCGCGACGCCGCCACGACGGACCGCAATCGGGTGCGGTCCCTGTTCGCGGCCGGCCGGGCGGCGGCTCTGTTCGACCGCGCCACCCTGGTCCTGGCCATCCTTACGGGAACCGTGCTCTGCCTGAACGGGTTGATCACGGTGGGGCAGTTGGCGGCGGGGGTGCTGATTTCCTCGGCCCTGGTGCGCGGCGCGTTTCGCGGCACGGCTGCCTGGGCCCTGGCGCGGACGGGTCGAGACCAGAGTGACGCGGCGGCACCGGCCGCGGATACGCCGCAGGAACCGCTGCCCCGCGTGACCGGCAATCTGATGCTCAACCGGGTCAGCCTGGACCAGCCCGCCGACGGCCTGCGCGCCGTGGCGCGGAACCTGTTCGACCGTATCCGCATCGAGGCCGAGGTGGGCGAAATGGTTCTGGTCACCGGCGGCGATGCCCAGATGCAGTCGGCGCTGTTGCGCCTGATGGCCGGGCTGGAACGCCCGCAGTCGGGAACGGTGACCGTCGACGGCTATGACCTTACCGCCTATCGCCCCGATAGTATCCGCCGCCAGATCGCTTATGTGCCGAACCTGGGCAATATCCTGCCGGGCACCCTGCTGGAAAATTTGACGGGCTTCGATTCCGGCCGTGCCGCCGATGCCTTGGGCGCGGCCCGGCTGACCGGGTTGGATGCCCGGGCCGCCAGTCTGGTCGATGGGTTCGACACGCGCTTGCAGGGCGGGGCGGCGGGTTTTCCCGCCGGGTTCCGGCAGCATGTCGCGGTGACCCGCGCACTTGCCTTCAAGCCCAAGATTCTGCTGCTCGACCGCGCCACGGAAAATCTCGACAGCCAGGATGTGCGCACGGTCTCGGAAGTGCTGGCGCGGCTCAAGGGCCGGGTCACCATCGTTTTCGCCTCGACCCAGGCAGGACTGCGCGCCATGGCCGACCGCCAGATCGACCTCGACAGCCTGAAGCCGGCACCGGAAATCGGCGCGGCCGGCGACGAAGCCGAGGAGGGCGGGGCATCCCCCTTCCCGGGGCCGGACGGGGAGGGCTGAGACGGTGGGCCGCATCCCTCATTTCGAAGCGACGGAAGCCCTGTTCACCCGCGCCTTGTCGGCGGGGTTGGACCGCGTTGTCGAAGCGGAGGCCACTCGTCCCCCGGGGCCTTGGCGCGCGTTGCGCCTCAATCGGTTGGAGGGGATCGATCCTCACGCCCAGGTGCCGCCGCCGTTGCTGGCCCTGTCGCCCGATGCCGCCGTCGGTATTGCCGAGCCGGCGCCCGAGGAGGCACCGCCCAGCCCCCAGGACCTGGAACTGGCGCTGTCCGAGGCCGTGGACCTGCCCGACGACTGGGCCATGGCGGCGTCGCTGGCGGGCGGCACCAACATCGCCCACTGCCTGCGTGAACTGCTTCAGGCCCTGGATTGGAATGGGACGCCGCGCCAGGTGGTCGAGGCTCTGCCGACCCTCAACGCGCCGCTGGATGCTTCCGGCGCGGCGGCGGCTCTGACCCGGCTCGGGTACCGCTCGCGGTCGTTCCGCGCCCGGCTGAACGAATTGGGGCCGCAGGATTTCCCGGCCCTGTTCATCACCAGATCCGGCGACACCCTGGTGCTGGAGCGGTTCGGCCAGAATTCCCTGCCCGGGTTCGACGGGGCGACACGCACCCGCCGGCCCATCGCCCGTGACCGGCGCGCCGGACGGGTGCATGTCTTCACCGCCGCCGAACCGATGGGCGATGCCGCGCCACCGGCGGAATCGGTTGCCTTCCTCCGATCGTTGCTGCGGGGCCGGCTGCGCGCCCTGGGAGCCTTGGCGTTGGTCCAGGGAATCCTGGCGTTGGCCGCGCCGGTGTTGCTGTTGGTGGCGCTCGACGATGCCGTGCCCTCGGCGGCCTTGCCCATGATTTTGTTCTTCGCCGGGGCGGCGGCGCTTGCCGTGGTGTTCGAGATTCCGTTCCGTGCCTGGCGGGATCGCATGGCCGTCCCCGTGGCGACGGCGGCGCAAGGCCTTGCCCTCGACGCCCTGACGCGCACTCTGTTCCTGCCGCCGGAAACCCTGAAGGACACGACTGCGGGCGTGCGGCGCAGCCGGTTCGATGATTTTCACGCGGGCGGCGCCGAGCCGCCGGTGCGGCTGGTGCGGGCGGCCCTCGGCCTGCCGGCCGCGATGATCGCCCTTGCCGCCGTGGCATATCTTGCGGGCGCATTGGTTGCTGTCCCCGTCGCCGGGGTCTTTGCCATCGCCGTCACAGGTTGGGTGCTGAGGGGTGGGGTGCGCAGCACGACGGCACGGGCCGTCGCCGCCGCCGGAGCCTTCGCCCAACACTGGTTTGAATCCGCCCGTGTCCGTGCCGACATGATCGCGACCGGCTGCGAGGATGCCGTTGCCCGGCGGATCGCGCGCGCCGCCGCCGAGGCCGCCCGCACCCGGCGCGATGCCGCGGACCGGACCCGCCGTGTCACCTTGATCGGGCGTTGGATCGCGGGTGCCGCCGTTGCCGCGACGGCGGTGGCCGGGGCCTATCTGAGCCTTTCCGACGGCCTGACCCAAGGCGCCCTGGCGGCATCGGTCCTGTTGACGGCGGTGGCCCTGCGTGCCGCCGCCCGCGTGACGGACGAGGCCGGCAGCGCCGCGCGCCTGTGGTGCGGCCTGACCCAGGCGGGACGCCTGTATGCGATCCGGCCCGAGCGCAGCCCGTCGCGACCGTCCTTGCCGCCGCGCACCTTGGCCGGGCATGTCGATGTCAGCGGCCTGTCCACGGCGTCCACGGGGGGGATCGAAATGCCGCTCGACGGCGTGTCGCTTTATGCCGATCCCGGTGAAGTCGTCGCCGTCGTCGGCGACTATCAATCGGGCAAGTCGGCGCTGCTGCGGGTGCTGGTCGGTTTGGAGCCCGCCGCCGCCGGGCATGCTCGCCTGGACGGCGTGGAAACGGGGCTGTTCGATCCCGTGCAGCTGCGCCAGTCCGTGGCCTACGTGCCGGAGGCGCCGGAATTCCTGCCGCTCTCCATCGAGGACAATTTACGCTTGATGAACCCGGTCGCCTCAGAGGCGGACATTCAATCCGCCTGCAATCTCGCCGGCGTGATGGAGGACATCCGCGTGTTGGAAACGGGTGTCGGCGGCAACCGGCGGTTCGGCCTGGCCGTCAACATGGGGTTGATCGACCACGACCCGCAGCCGGGATTCTTGAAGCGCGTTGGGCTGGCCCGCGGCTATCTTCGCCACAGCGGCCTGCTGCTGCTCGACGGGCCGGAACGCCATTTGGATCCGGACGGCGAACAGGCCTTGCTGCGCGCCATCGAGGAATTGCGCGGCACCACGACCGTCATCGTCGCCACGGACCGGCCGCAGATCATCCGTCTGGCCGATCGGGTGATCTGGCTGGAAGGCGGGCGGACCCGCGCCGAGGGACCGTCGTCGGCGGTCCTTGAACAGCTTTACGCGGAAGGGCGGGTCGGCCAGACTCTCGCTGAACAATGACCCAGCCCGGCACCACTCCGTCCTATACCGCCGAAACCCAGGCACCGGCCCAGGGGCAACCGGCCCTTGCCGTGCTGGAAGACGGCACGGCGTCGGCCGGGGAAGGCCGTCGCCTCCAGTGGTCGCGGGGCATGATCGCGGGGCTCGTCGTTCTTGTCGCGGCCGTGGGGGTCTGGGCATTTTTCGCCGAGGTTCAGGAAACGGTCGAGGCCGAAGGCGCCGTCGTGCCCGCCGGTCAGGTGCGTGCGGTCCAGCATCTTGAGGGCGGCGTGGTGGTCGAGGTTCTGGCCAAGGAAGGCCAGTTGGTCGATCAGGGCGCGGTGCTGCTGCGTCTCGACCCGGCACAGATCAAGGCGCGGTACGAGCAGGCGCGCATCGAGGAGGCGGCGCTTGCCCTCAAGGCCGAACGCCTGCGCGCCATCGGCGACGGCCGCGAGCCTAATTTCGGTTTCGCCGACCCGCAGTTCCAATCCCTCGTGCAGGACCAATGGGCCGTCTACAACGGCTATCAGCGAGCCCAGGAAAACCGTCGCATCATCCTGGAATCGCGCATTCAACAGCGTCAGGCCGACCTTGACCGCCTGAAGGGCGAGGACGAAACCCTGACCCGCAAGGCGCAGATCCTGGCCGAGGAACTGGCCATGCGGGAAGAACTGTTCCGCAAGGGGCTGAGCCCCAAGATCCTTCTGCTCAACGTGCGCCGTCAGGTCGCCGACGTGCGCGGCGACATGGCCACGGTCATCACCCGCCGCGAGAAACTGACCCAGGCGGTCGAGGAGGCGAAGACTGAGCTCGACGCCCTGGAAAGCCAAAGCCGCGAGGAAGCCCTGGCCGAGTTCGGCTTGGTCACCGCCAAGCTGGCCCAGGCCTCGGAAGAGGTAAAGCAACTGGCGGCGCGGGTTGCCGCCTTCGACATCCGCGCCCCCGTGAAGGGCTTCGTGAAGGGCATCGGCGGCTATGCCAAGGACCGCGTCGTGCCCGCGGGGGCGACGGTGATGGAGATCGTTCCGGTCGATGACGACCTGATCGCCGAGGTTCGTCTGGCCCCCCGCGACATCAGCCGCGTCACCGTGGGCCAGCCGGTCGCCGTGCAGATTACCGGCGCGGGATCGGGGCGCGCGGGGTTGGTCGGTGGCGAATTGCGCGACGTATCCGCCGGCACCTTCACGGACGCGTCCGGCAAGCCCTATTACCGCGCCACGGTCGTCCTGGATCAGTCGTTCATCGGTGAAGACCCCAACGCCAACAGAATCCTGCCGGGCATGGAGGTCAGCGTGCGCGTGCGCACGGGGCGGCGGACCTTGCTGGAATATCTGTTCCGGCCGGCATCGGCGCCCCGGCGTCTTCTATAGAGAAAGCGGCGCGTCAATCCGACGGCGGCAGGGCGTCGGCCATTTCCGCGGCCAGCTCGATGATGCGCCGGGTTTCCGACCACAACTCCAGGGCGGGCACATCGGCGAGCGGCATCCACAAAGCATCGGCGGCGTCACCGGCGGCCTGGGGCGCGCCCGCGACCCAGCGGCAGACCACGTCGATCAGGGTGTAATGGAACTGCAGGCGGCCATCGTCGTCCCGGGTCATGCTGTCGACCACGTCGATCAGGCCCAGGACCTCGGCTTCAATGCCCGTTTCCTCCATAACCTCGCGTAGCGCACCTTCGTGCACGGTTTCGCCCACGCGCTGCGCGCCGCCGGGCAGGGACAGACTGCCGAGGCGCGGCGGTTTGCCGCGGCGGATCAACAGCACCTGATCGTCCTTGAGGACGACGGCGCCGATGCCGACGATGGGACGTTCGGGATATTCGCGGCTCATGCGGGGTGGGCGGGCATTGGAAAATAGACTCCCCTTGGCGAGTGGAGCGGGTACACTAGCCGCAACGGCGCATGCCTGGAAACGGGAAACGAAAAACGTCGCCGGACGGGTTGTGAGCGGTCGCGCGTCGGCCGAATACGGACAGAAAACGAGGGTTCGGACATGTCGGTCACGGGCGTGCTTGAACGGAAAATGTATCAGGCGGGCGATCGCATCTTCAAAGAGGGCGACGAAGGCCTGTTCGCCTATCTGGTGCAGAGCGGGTCCGTCGAAATTTACCGCGAGGGTTCGGGGGAGGTGCTTAGCACCATCGGCGCCGGCGGTATCTTCGGCGAGATGGCGTTGATCGACGGCAAGCCGCGGGCGGCCTCGGCCCGGTCGGCCGGCGGCTGCACCGTGGTCGTCATTAACCGCGCCAATTTCCAGCACCGCATGAAAAAATCGGACCCCTTCGTTCAGGGCCTGTTGAAGATTCTGGCGGAAACCGTCCGGCGGATGAGCAAGTGATCCCATCGCACGGGAGGCAAGGGACCGCTTGATGTTCGACGGCTTTCAACAGGATCGCCGGAAGATCGGAGGCGTCGCCGTCAATTTCCGCATGGGCGGCGAAGGGCCGCCGGTTCTGCTGCTGCACGGTTACCCGCAGACCCATGCCATGTGGCACAGGCTGGCCCCGTTGATGGCGCGGCACTACACCCTGGTCATGCCCGACCTGCGCGGCTATGGCGACAGCGGCAAGCCGCCGACGGACGCGGAGCACGCGCCTTATTCCAAGCGTGCCATGGCGGGCGACCTGGCGGGCCTGATGACGGACCTGGGGTTCGAGAAATTCGCCGTGGTCGGCCACGACCGGGGCGGGCGGGTCGGCCACCGCCTGACCGCCGACAACCCGGACAGAGTGGCGCGGCTGGCCGTGCTCGATATCGCGCCGACGGAACACATGTACCGCCTGACGGACATGGAATTCGCCACGGGCTATTATCATTGGTTCTTTTTGATCCAGCCGGCCGATCTGCCGGAACGCATGATCGGCGCCGACCCGGAATTCTTCCTGCGCCGCAAGATGGGGCAGTGGAGCGGCAAGGGGACCCTGTTCGACGATGCGGCCATGGCCGAATACGTCCGCTGCTTTTCCATGCCGGAAACCATTCATGCGTCCTGCGAGGACTACCGCGCGGCGGCGACCATCGATATGGTCCACGACCGGGACGACATGGCGCGGGGCGCCAAGCTGACCTGCCCGGTGCTGGCCCTGTGGGGCGCCAAGGGATTGGTCGCGCGCAAGTTCGACGTGCTGGCCGCGTGGCGCGAACGGGCCGGGGACGTGACCGGCGGCACCCTAGATTGCGGCCATTTTCTTGCCGAAGAGTTGCCCGACGATACTTTCGCCCGGCTTCGCGACTTCCTTGGCGAGGGGCCGTGGGGGTAAGACGGGGTTGAGAATTTTCACATTTGAACCGGGAAACAGAAGGCACTTCTTCATATGAGTGACGAGACGCAACACGGCGACCAGACTCCCGCATCCGACGCCAAACCGCCGTCGACCGGGTTCTTCCCGCGCATGCGGGCCTACTTCTTCGCCGGCATTCTGGTGACGGCGCCGATCACTTTCACCTTCTATCTGGCTTGGCTGCTGATCCATTTCGTGGACAACACCATCCGGCCGCTGATCCCGGTCAAGTACAACCCGGAAACCTATCTGCCCTTCGCCCTGCCGGGCCTGGGCCTGTTCGTGCTGATCGTCGGTCTGACCCTGACCGGCGCCCTGACGGCGGGGTTCATGGGCCGGTTCTTCATCAAGCTGAGCGAACACGTCCTCAACCGCATGCCGGTGATCCGCAGCGTCTACAACGCGACCAAGCAGATTTTGGAAACGGTGCTGGCGCAGCAGTCGAATGCGTTCCGCGAGGCGGTATTGGTCGAATACCCCCGGCGCGGCATGTGGGCCATCGCCTTCATCACCGGCACGACGACGGGCGAGGTGCAGAACGTGACGCAGGAGGAATGCATCAACATCTTCATTCCGACGACGCCGAACCCAACCTCCGGATTCCTGCTGTTCGTGCCCAAGGAAGATTTGGTCAGTCTGGACATGTCCGTCGAGGAAGCGATCAAGATGGTGATTTCCGGCGGCATCGTCACGCCGCCCGACCGGCGGCCGGCGGCCTTGAAGAACCAGCCCGTGACCTCGGCCCGGGTGTACGAAGAGCTGGAGGTTCTGCGCGAAACCGAAAACACGCCCGTGGTCCTGGCCGCCAAGCGCCCCGGCGAAATTCAAAAGGAATTACAGGCATCGCTGCCGGCGGGTGAACGCGGGCGGACCAAGAAGCCGAAGAACGGCGAGAAGGCCTGACAGGCCAACCTAACCTGACCGCAGGGTCCGCGCCGCCGCGTCCCGTTCGAACAGGTAGAGCAGGACGCGCAGGGCCGCGCCCCGGTCCGACTTGAGGTCCGCGTCCCGGTTAAGGGTCAGTGCCGCGTCGTCCCGCGCCATGGCCAGCAGGTCGCCATGGTGGGCGATGTCGGCAAGGCGGAAGGTCGGCAGGCCGCTTTGCCGCGTGCCCAGCAGTTCCCCGGCACCCCGCAGTTTCAGGTCCTCCTCGGCGATGCGGAAACCATCGTCCGTTTCGCGCAGGATCTTCAGCCGCGCCCGCGCGGTCTCCGACAGCGGCGGCGAATAGAGCAGCAGGCAGGTACCTGGCTTGGCGCCGCGCCCGATGCGCCCGCGCAACTGGTGCAATTGGGCCAGGCCGAAACGTTCCGCGTGCTCGATCACCATGACCGTGGCGTCGGGCACGTCGACGCCGACCTCGATCACCGTGGTCGCGACCAGGATCTGCACGGGACCATTCGCGAAGGCGTCCATGACGGCGTCTTTTTCCGATGCCTTCAGGCGTCCGTGAACCAAGCCGACGCGGTCGCCGAACACCTGTTTCAAATGGGCGTAACGGTCTTCCGCCGCTGCGGCGTCGATCTTTTCCGATTCCTCGACCAGCGGACAGACCCAATAGGCCTTGGCTCCGGTCGCAAGGGCGCGCGTCAGACCGTCGACGACCTCGGCCAAGCGGTCGGCGGGCAGGGCGCGGGTATCGATGGGCGCGCGGCCCGGCGGTTTTTCGATCAGGCGCGAGGCCTCCATGTCGCCGTAGGCCGTGAGCATCAGGGTGCGCGGGATCGGCGTCGCCGTCATGACCAGCACGTCGCACTTGCGGCCCTTGGCGGTGATGGCGAGACGCTGATGCACGCCGAAGCGGTGCTGTTCGTCGACCACGGCGAGGGCAAGGTTCTTGAACGCGACGTCTTCGGTGAACAGTGCATGGGTGCCGACGGCAAGGTCCGTCCTGCCTTCGGCCAGGTCGGCCAGGATCGCGTCCCGGGTCTTGCCTTTCTCCCGCCCGGTCAGAAGGGCGATGGACAGACCGGCCGACTTGGCGAGCGGTTCCAGGGTCGCGAAATGCTGGCGGGCGAGAATTTCCGTGGGCGCCATGAGAACGGCCTGGGCCCCGGATTCGACCGCCCGCGCCATGGCCAGTAGCGCCACCAGGGTCTTGCCTGACCCGACGTCGCCTTGCAGCAGGCGTAACATGCGTTCGGGGGCCGCCATGTCGCCGGTGATCTCGGCCACGGCCATGACCTGGGACGGCGTCAGCTTGAAGGGCAGGGCCTTGGTGATCCGGTCCATGATGCGGCCATCGCCGGTCACGGTACGGCCCGCCACCTTGCGCATGTCGCGGCGCACCAGGGCGAGGGCAAGCTGGTTGGCCAACAGCTCGTCATAGGCGGCGCGGCGGCGGGCGGGGGCGTCGGGGGCCGTATCGGTCTGGGTTTGCGGATGGTGCAGGGCCGTCATGGCGTCGCGCCAGGCAGTCCAGCCTTCCCGCGCGGTGACGGCGGGGTCGAGCCAGTCGGGCAGGTCGGGCGTGGCCTCGAGGGCGGCCAGCACCGCACGCCCGAAGGTCTTGGGCGACAGGCCGGCGGTCATGGGATAGACGGGCTCGGCCTTGAGAATCTGGTCGCGTTCGGCCACCGGCACGATGTGATCCGGATGGGTGATTTGCAGGTTGTCGCCGTAGCGTTCGATGACGCCTGAGACGACGCGGGTTTCGCCCTCGGGCAGGATCTTGGCCAGGTAGTCGTCCCGGGCGTGAAAGAATACCAGGGTCAACATGCCCGAATCGTCCGAGACCTGGACCTTGTAGGGCTGGCGGCGGTTGTGGGGCTTGGCGTGGGGGCCGACGGTCACGGTCAGGGTGGCGACGCGCCCGGCCTCGGCCTCGGCGATCTTGGGCGCGTAGCGGCGGTCGACGATCCCGGTCGGCAGATGGAACAACAGGTCGAGCAACCGTCCGCCACCGCACAGCTTTTCGATCACCGCACCCACGCGCGGGCCGACGCCGGGCAGCGTCGTCACGGGCTTGAAAAGTGGGAACAGGATTTCCGGGCGCATTTGGGGCGGAGCCTTTTCGACGGCTGACAAGGCGGGTTGAAGCGACTATATCCTACGTCCCCCGACGCGATCTTTCGATAGGAACCGGCCCCCAAATGGACGCCCGCCGCAAACGCATCCTTTTCCGCGCCCAGCACTGCGGCATGAAGGAGAACGACATTATCCTGGGCGGCTTCGCCGAGGCGCGGATCGAGGCCCTGTCCGAGGCCGACCTGGACGCCTTCGAGGTGCTGTTGAAACAGCCGGACAACGACGTCTACACCTGGGTCTCGGGGCGCGAAGCGCCGCCCGCCGAATTCGCGACGAACCTGATGCGCCAGATTCTCAGCTTCAATGACAATGACCACTAACCGCAAGACCCCGTGACCGGCATGGAAAAACATTGGTATTCGCCCGGCGTGCGCCGCGTGTTCGGCGTGCCCGGCGGGGCCGAGGCCCTGGTGCTGGCCGACGCGGCGCGGGCGGGAAAAACCGTTCTGTTCATCGCCCGCGACGACGTGCACATGGACCAGGCGGCGGAGGCCCTTGCCTTCATGGCGCCGGACCTTTCCGTGCTGACCTTTCCCGCCTGGGACTGTCTGCCTTATGACCGGGTGTCACCCAAGACCGACATCGTCGCCCGCCGCGTCGGCACCCTGACCGAGCTGCGTCACGGCGTGAGCGGGAAGGGCGCGCCGCCGGTCGTGCTGACGACCGTGTCTGCGGCCCTGCAACGGGTGCCGCCACGCGCCTATTTCGACGACGCCGGGCTGACCCTTCGTGTCGGCGACCGTACGGGACCGGAAAAGGTTCTGGAAAGCCTGGCCCATGCGTCCTACCAGCGGGTCGAAACGGTGTACGAGCCCGGCGAATACGCTGTGCGCGGCGGCATCATCGACATTTATCCGGCGGGGGCGGCGAACCCCGTTCGCCTGGATTTCTTCGGCGACGAACTGGAACAGGTCCGCAGCTTCGACCCCACGACCCAGCGTTCCGACGCCAAGCTCGACGGTTTCGCGATCCGCCGGGCATTGGAGGCCCCTCTGGACGCGGAGGCGGTGTCGCGCTTTCGCTCCGGCTACCGTGTCGCCTTCGGCACGGGCGGCGACGACGATCCCTTGTATGAAAGCATCTCCGCCGGGCGCGCCCACCCGGGCATGGAACATTGGCTGCCCCTGTTCCACGACGGCATGGACACCCTGTTCGATTTCCTGCCCGACGACGTGATCGTGGCGTTGGAGCCCCAGGCGGGCGAGGCGACGGAAGGCCGGCTTGCCATGATCGCCGATTATCATCAGGCGCGGGTGGAAATGGCGAACACGCCCCAGGGCGCCATGGCGGGCGTGCCTTACCGGCCCTTGCCGCCCGAGCAACTGTATTTGGCGCCCGACGAATGGCGGCAGATCGAGGGCGGGATGAACGTGCGCGAACTGTCGGCCTTCGATGCCGCCGGTGACTGGCCCGACGCCATCGACCTGGGCGGTCGGCCGGGCCGCGAATTCGGCGACGTGCGGGCCCGGCCCGACGCCGACGTGTTCCAGGAAACGGCGGCGCATCTGAAGGCATTGTTGGCCGAAGGCCACACCGTCGTGGTCGATACCTATTCCGAAGGTGCCCGCACGCGGCTGATCACCGTGCTGGCGGAGCGCGGCGTGACGCTGACGCCCGCCGCCGACTGGCAGGCGGCGCTCAAGGGGCCGGGGGCGTCGGCGATCGTCCTGGGCCTGCCGCGGGGGTTCGTGCTGCCGGGCCGGGTCACGGTGGTGTCGGAGCAGGACATCCTGGGCGAGCGCGTGGTGCGCCGCCACCGGGTCAAGGTGCGCCCGGAAAACCTGATCGCCAGCGTATCGGACATCAACGAGGGCGACCTGGTCGTCCATGCGGAGCACGGCATCGGGCGCTACGACGGATTGCAGACCATCGACGTCGGCGGCGCGGCCCACGACTGCCTGATGCTGGTCTATGCCGGCGACGACAAGCTGTTCATTCCGGTCGAGAACATCGAGGTCGTCACGCGCTATGGCTCCGAAGGCGGGCCGGGACAGTTGGACCGCCTGGGCGGGGCCGCCTGGCAGGCGCGCAAGGCCAGGATGAAGGCGCGCATCCGCGACATGGCGGAGAAGCTCATGCAGGTCGCGGCGGCGCGGCTGCTGAAGGACGCGCCGCGCCTGGAAGGGCATCCGGGGGCTTACGACGAATTCTGCGCGCGCTTTCCCTATGACGAAACGGAAGACCAGCTGCGCGCCATCTCCGACACCCTGGAAGACCTGGCCAAGGGCCTGCCGACGGACCGGCTGGTGTGCGGCGATGTCGGCTTCGGCAAGACCGAGGTCGCGCTGCGCGCCGCCTTCACCGCCGCCCTGACCGGCAAGCAGGTCGCCGTCGTGGTGCCGACGACGCTGCTGGCCCGCCAGCACTTCAAGACGTTCCAGGAACGTTTCGCCGGGTTCCCCGTGAAGATCGGGCAGTTGTCGCGCCTGGTCACGGCCAAGGACGCGGCCAAGGTGAAGGAAGGCATGGCCAAGGGCGACATCGACATCGTCGTCGGCACTCATGCGCTTCTGGCCAAGGACGTGCGGTTCCGCGACCTGGGCCTGCTGATCATCGACGAGGAACAACACTTCGGCGTCGCCCATAAGGAACAGCTGAAGCAGCTGAAGACCAACGTCCACGTCCTGGTGCTGACCGCGACGCCGATCCCGCGCACCTTGCAGATGGCGCTGTCGGGCCTGCGGGAAATGAGCCTGATCGCCACGCCGCCCGTGGACCGGCTGGCCGTGCGCACCTTCGTGTTGCCGTTCGATCCGGTGATCATCCGCGAGGCCATGGTGCGTGAACTGCACCGGGGCGGGCAGGTCTATTACGTCTGCCCGCGCGTGTCGGATCTGGACGGCGTCGCCAATCAGATCACGGAAATGATGCCCGACGCCCGCATCGCCCTGGCCCACGGGCAGATGAAGCCGCGCGATCTGGAAGACGTGTTCCAGGCCTTCGCCGACGGCGCCTATGACGTGCTGGTATCCACCAACATCATCGAATCGGGTCTGGATCTGCCGCGCGTCAACACCATCATCATGCACCGCGCCGACCGCTTCGGGCTGGGCCAGCTTTATCAGCTGCGCGGCCGGGTTGGGCGGTCGAAGATCAGGGCCTATGCCTACTTGACGGTGCCGGCGCGGGGCAAGTTGACGCCGACGGCGGAAAAACGGCTGGAGGTCATGCAGACCCTCGACACCCTGGGTGCTGGCTTCACCCTGGCCAGCCACGACATGGACATCCGGGGGGCCGGCAACCTGCTGGGCGAAGAGCAGTCGGGCCACATCAAGGAGGTCGGGGTCGAGCTGTATCAGCGCATGCTGGAAGAGGCCGTGGCCGAGGCCAAGAGCGGCGGCGGCGAGAGCGCTGTGGACGAGGATTGGAGCCCGCAGATTTCCCTCGGGACCGAGGTGTTGATCCCCGACCATTACGTCGCCGACCTGAGCCTGCGCCTGGATCTGTACCGCCGGATTTCCAGATTGTCCGGCGACGACGAGATGGAGGACCTGGCGGTCGAACTGATCGACCGCTTCGGGCCGATGCCGGAAAGCGTGCAGAACCTGCTGGACCTGGTGCGGCTCAAGGGATCGTGCCGCCGCGCCGGGGTCGCCAAGGTCGATGCCGGGCCGCGCGGCGCCACCGTGCAGTTCCGCGGCGACGACTTCGCCGACCCGGCGGGGCTGGTGCAGTGGATCACCCAGCAGAAGGGCAAGGCCAAGCTGCGCCCGGATCACAAGCTGATCTACGTCAGCGACTGGCCGGACAAGGCGACGCGGACCAAGGGCGTGCGCTTCCTGGTGTCGCAATTGGCGGCCATCGCGGGCAAGGCGGCGTAAGGGGTTTCTACTAGTAGGAAATCAGTGAATGATCTTCGTGCCCGCCTGGGGGGCGACGACGGGTTCGCCCACGGTCAGCGCCAATCCCCATTCCGCCTTCTGCACCGTGGTCGCGACCATGTGGCAGAACCCGTGCAGCAGTTTCTTGTCCAGGGTCACCGTGACGTTCATGTCGTTGGAGGTCTGAAACCCCAGCACCAGTTTCTTGCCGTCCCAGGGTTTGACCTTGGCGCCGACCACGATCATCGGACCCGTGTTGGCGGTCAGGTCGACCGTGTCCTCGTCATGCTTGCGGGAAAAATCGGAGTCCTGCACGGCGGCCTGATGTTCCATGCCCAGAACCGCGTCGCGTACCTTGGCCGGTACGTCGGCGACCGGGGGAGGGGATTCGGAGGCCCCGGCGGGGGCGTCCCCGCCTTTGACTTGCGGTCGCAGGCCGCTGAGGTCCGCCGTCTGCGCCAACTGGCCGCCCAGCGCCGGCCACATCGCCGCGACAAAGCGGCGGGTCAGCCACAGGCGGTACTCGGTCTTTTCGTTGGTCGCGATGCGCAGCATCATGCGGTCCTCGGTGGGCACGTAGGTCACCGTCATCTGATGCAGGCGTTTTGTCACGGCCGGGTCGCGTTCCCGGCTCAGGCGGCCGAGGCGGCGGCGTCGAGCATGCGCGCCAGGATCTGCGGTTCCTGGGCGCCGGAAATCACCATGGGGCCGGCGAACACGAAGGACGGCACGCCGTTGACGCCGAGGCGGTGGGCGCGGGCATTGTCCTGGGTCACGGCGTCCAGGTCCGTGTCCCCGGCCAGATAGGCCCGCAGGTCGGCGCGGTCGAGGCCGTGCCGGTCGCCGATGTCGAGCAGCACCTGTTCCTCGCCGATGTCGAGGCCGTGGACGAAATAGGCGACGAACAGGGCTTCGACCACCGCGTCGGCGGCGCCGCCCTGGCGGGCGACGTATTTGACCAGGCGGTGGGAATCGATGGAATTGGGGGTCTTCTGGATGCGGTCGAAGGCGAAATCGATCTCGACCGACTGGCCCGCCTCGCCGATCGCGCCGTAGATGCGCCGCACCCGCGTTTCCGATCCGAACTTCTTGACCAGATAGGCCGTGCGGTCGACGCCGTCGGGCGGCAGTTCGGGATTCAACAGGAACGGCCGCCAATGGGTGGTGACGTTCAGGTTGGGGCGCAGGGCCAACGCCTGATCCAACCGGCGCTTGCCGATGTAGCACCAGGGGCAGACGGTGTCGTAGATGATTTCGATGTCCACGCGGCGGGCCCTTAATCCCTAATCAGGACAAAGTATAAGGGGGCGGCACGGACGTGCACACCCCCTTGATACCCGGTCTGCCGACGGGGAGGGGAGGACCGGCTGGCCGGTGTCTCAGTGGCCGAAGCGGGGCCGCGGCTGATAGAGCGCCCGATTGAAGGCCGCCCATTCCGGCGGGGAATAGGGGTAGGCCGTGGCGGCCGGGGTCTTCTTGGGCCGGTTGAAGATGAAGCCGCGAAACAGAATGATGTGCGAGAGCATGCCGTGGTCTCCTTTCATGGTGGAGAATCGCTGGACATGAATATACGCACATTGTGCGTGAAAATCCATAAAAATGCGCACAATGTGCGTTTATGTGTGGCGGGATATCTAAAGGTCTATATGTTTTCGCGCAATGTTTCGGGCCTGTGCAGACACTTAGCCGCGCCGCGCCGTTCGGGAAAAACTTTGGTCTATAGGGCCTGAACCGAAGATCGGAATGGGGCTGCTGTGACGAAAATCAGCGCCGCGCGTCCGGCACCCGCAGGATCAGGATGAACCCCACGACAAAGAAGGCGATGATTGTCGCCATGCCGTGGCGCTGGCTTTCGGCCATGCTGGTGGCCCAGGCGACGGCGGCGGGGCCGACGAAGGCCGTCGCCTTGCCGGCAAGCGCCATGAAGCCGAACATTTCCGTGCGCAGATGGTCGGGGGCGAGATGCGCCATCAGGGACCGTCCGGCCGCCTGGCCCGGGCCGACGAACAGGCCGATGCCGAGCGCGAAGGTCCAGAACAGCGCCTTGTCGGTGACGGAGACGATGGCGAACCCGAACACGATGAGGCCCAGCAAGGAGATCAGGATCGTGCGCTTGGGCCCGATCCAGTCATCGACCCAGGCCATGGCGAAGGCGCCGAGGCCGGCGGTGACGCTCATGCCGATGCCGAGCTGAATGACCTCGGCCTGTTCCATGCCGAAGGTGCCGGCGGCGTAGATGCCGCCGAAGGTGAACATGGTGCCGAGGCCGTCCATGTAGATCATGTAGCCGATCAGGAAGACGATGATGCCGTCGTAGTCCCGCGCGCGCTTCAGCGTGCCGCGAAGCGTGGCGATGCCGTCGCGCACCGCCGTCAGGGCGGGCAGGCCGCGGGACGGCGTGTCCGGCGTGAACAGGAACAGGGGCAGGGAGAACAGAGCCAGCCAGATCGCGACGAAGGGTCCGGAAATGCGTACGTGCTCGGCCGTTTCCTTGTCGAGGCCCAGCCACGGCACTTCGGGCTGCACGAAGCCGACCAGCAGCACGACCAGGCAGACGATCCCGCCCGCATAGCCGAACCCCCAGGCCCAGCCCGACAGACGCCCGATGCGGTCGCGTCCGGCGACGTCGGGCAGCATGGCGTTGTAGAACACGGTCGCCGTCTCGAAGGTGAAGTTGGCGGCGGCGGCCAGGACGAGCGCCAGCACGACCGATGACGGGGAGGGCTCCACATACCACATCAGCGCGGTCGCGATCACCAGTCCCAGGGTGAACACGAAGATCCAGGGCTTGCGCCGCCCGCCCCGGTCGGCGATGGCGCCCAGGACCGGCGCCGTGACCGCGACGCAGAACGACGAGGCGGAAATGGCGTAGCCCCACATTTCCGTGCCGGCGATGGGATCGGCGGCGACGGCCTTGGTGAAATAGGCGCTGAACACGAAGGTCGAGATAACGGCCGCATAGGCCGAATTGGCCCAGTCGTACATGGCCCAGGCGAGCGCACCCAGGAACGACGCGGGTTTCGTCGGTGCCGCATGCTGCGGTTGGTCAGTCATCGGCGAGGGGACATGTTGGGGGGTATCCAGCGGCGGTTCGTTGATGGGAGGACCGTAGGCTGGATCGCCGATGGCAGGCAAGGAAGTTGCGGTGCGATTATCGAACGGTGTTGCAATGATGGCGCAGACTCGCCATACGGCGGCCATGATTGCCGGGCAAAACCTGTTGGATCGACGATCATCTTCAACAACACGGTTCGCGAAAGTCACGCATGCAGAACGATCCCAATGAAATCGCAAAAAACTTGATCCAGGAACATGGATTGGACGACGCCCTTTCGGTCGCCATCGAAGGCGCGATCGATGCGCAACGCGCGGGCGACAACTATACCCTGAGCGTCTGGCGGGAAATTAAGGCCGTCATCCGCAAGCACATCACCGAGCAAGCGGCGTAAGGCATCAGAAAGGCAGGGTTTTAAACGGGCGGGGCGGAATTAAGCAGGCGCAGGCGAAAATAGCTGGTGCCGCCTTCGCTGAATTCCGCGGTCAGGTCGCCGCCCATGGCCCGCATGATCGACCGGCTGATCGGCAACCCCAATCCGGCGCCTTTGCCGCGCGCGGATTTGCTGCCCCGGGAAAATTTTTCGAAGATTGTCGCCGCGTCTTCCTGGGACACCCCGCCGCCGTTGTCCATGATGTCGATCAGCACGTGTTCGCCGTTCCTATAGGCGTTGATGCGCACCTCCGGCTGGTCGGAATCATTGTATTTCACGGCGTTCGACAGGATGTTCAGCAGAACCTGATGCAGCCGGTCCTCGTTCGCTTTGACCCATAGCGTATCCTGTTCATATTCGATGTTGACGTGAACATTGGCGTTCCTTGTCACGCCAGACATGGCGTCCAGGGCCGCCGTGATCGCAGCCTTTATTTCAATGCGCCTGATTTGCAGGTTCACGGTGCCGGACTCGAACCGGCTGATATCCAGCAGTTCATCCAACAGGCGCGTCAGCCGGCGGCTTTCGTCATGGATGATGGAGACGAAGCGCCTTTGATCGGCGAGCGATATCGGGTCTTCGGTGGTCAAGGTTTCCGAAAAGGATTGGATCGATGTCATCGGCGTGCGGAGTTCGTGGCTGATCTGACTCAGGAATTCGTCCTTCTGAGCATCCAGGACTCGAAGGCGTTCGTTCACTTCGCGAAGCTGTTGGGCGGTGCGTTCCAGCTGCGCGGATTTCTCGGACAATTGCCGGGACGTTTCCACGAGCTGCAACGCTTCGTCGGCAATGTCGATCAGCTCGGTCATGCCGACGGTCTCATGGCCTGCGATGCGTGACACCATCGCGTGGGCCGAGGCCGCGCCGATGGAGCCGGCCAGTTCCCGTTCAAGTCTGGCGACGACCGCGTCGCTGGCCAGGGGAAGCCCGGTGGTTCCCTGTTCATGCGCCATTTCATCGAAAAGCCGGCGGGCCGCGTCGGTGCCAAGGATACGTTGGGCCAGGATGAACAAATCTTCCGAGTCGGCGGTGCTGGTGGCGACGGTCGACGGGGCCCCTCCCGACGAACGGAAGACGTCCACGAACATCGCCGCTTGAAACCGTTCAAGCGTGCCCGCATTGGTCAGGTTCGACACGATGAGGAACGTCAGGGCGTTGGTCCCGACGCTCCAGATGACGGCATGAACCAGGGAATCCATCCCCTTGAATCCGAACAGCGCCTGGGGCCGCAGCATGTCGATGCCCCATGGGCCGCCCGCCAGCGTTGCTGCACTGAGCACGAAGTCGCCTCCGAAGCTGGGAAGGAACAGCGTGTAGGCCCAAAAGATGAACCCCACGACCAGACCGGCAAAGGCGCCCGTCCCGGTTGCGCCGCGCCAGAAAATCCCGCCGAGCAGGCTGGGCAGGAACTGAGCGACGCCGACGAAGGCGATCAAGCCGATTGCCGCCAAGGCATCGGATCCGCCGCTGGCCTGGAAATACAGAAAGCCAAGGCCGAGGATAAAGGCGATGCTGATCCGCCTGGACACCAGAAGAAGATTCCGGACATCGCCGCTGACCGCGCGCGTTCCCTGCAACAGGCGCAGCGCGACCGGCATCACGATATGGTTGGACACCATGGTCGATACCGCAATCGCGGCAACGATCACCATGGAGGTCGCCGACGAAAACCCGCCCAGGAACGCAAACAACGCCAGTTCGTGCCTGTCATGGGCGAGCGGTATGGTCAGGACATAAAGATCCGGGTTCGACGTCGTTGGCATGACCTGAAGGCCGACCAGCGCGATGGGCATGATGAAGATGGTCATGCCGAATAGGTAAAGCGGGAACAGCCAGGACGCCGTCGTCAAATGGCTTTCTTCCACGTTTTCGACCACCGTCACCTGAAACTGCCGTGGCAGACAGATGATTGCGGTTGCGGACAGGAACGTCAGGGTAATCCACCTTGGGCCGAAGATATCGCTGGAGCCGCGGATGACGTCGGGATGCACGTTTTCGAAGATATCGGTGAAGCCGTCGGAAATGCCGTAGGTGACAAAGAACCCGACGGCGAGCAACGCGAGTAATTTGATGATGGCCTCAAGGGCGATGGCGGCGACGACCCCGTGATGGCGCTCGTTGGCATCAAGGTTTCGCGTTCCGAACATGATCGTGAAAAGCGCCATGCCGGCGGCCACCCAGAACGCGGTGGTGATGGCATCCGCGTCACTGGAAATGATCTGATAGCTTCGGACCACGGATTGAAGTTGAAGCGCGATGTAAGGCGTGGTTGCGATCACCGCGATCAAGGTGACGAGCACGGCAAGGCTTGAGCTTTTGCCGTAGCGCGATGAAATCAAGTCGGCGATGGACGTGATCCGGTGGGCGCGCCCGATCCGGACCAGCTTGCGCAGAATCCACCACCACCCGACAAAAACCAATGTGGGACCGAGATAGATGGTGACGAATTCAAGCCCGTTTCGGGCGGCCGAACCCACGGCGCCATAAAACGTCCAGGACGTGCAATAAACGGAGATCGAAAGGGTGTAGACGACGGGCGAGTGCAGCCAGCTTGTGCGGCTCCGCTGCGCCCGCCGGTCGACCACGAAGGCAATGGCGAACAGCAGGACCACATAGCCAAGACAGACCGTCAACAGGACATTGACGGAAATCATCAGTTCGCGGGATCGGTATCTGTTGGGGGGATGGGCTCGCCGCCGCCTTGGCGCGGTGGCGTCGCCAGTCTACCGGCATTGCTGAGCGGGCGGGCCATGACCGCGGCGCCCAATATCAACGCGGCCCAAACCGTAAAGATGTACAGCAGCGGAATGGGCAGGCCGAAAAGATTGGCGTCGACCAGAACGACCTGTGCGAATGGCGGCATGACCATGGCAATGCCGACCAGCAGGATCGCCATCGACCGATCACGCGCCCGGCGCCCCGACAGTTGTGTTATTTTTTGATCAGGCAAGACGCGGTCCCCAGCGAGTCCCTAGTCGGGCCGGCCGACCGCGAGTTTTTCGACAGCGGCGATCAGTTCGGAGTTGACGAACGGTTTGGTGATGAACATGTCGGCACCGCATTTCATCGCGGTTTCCCGGTCTTCGCGCTGGCCCTTCGCCGTGACCATCAGCACGGGAAGGGTTTTGGTCCGGGCGTCCGCCCGCAACCGCCGCAGAACTTCGTAACCGTCCAGTTCCGGCAGCATGACGTCCAGAATTAGAATATCCGGCGTGTCGGATTGCGCGACTTCAAGGGCTTGGCGCCCATTGGTTGTCGTCGCCACGTCGAACCCGGACCGTTCCAAGATGAAAGTCAGCGATTCGACGATGTTCGGCTCGTCCTCGGCAAGCAACACACGTTTCGCCATGTTTCGACGAAACCTCCCAAATTTCTGTTGTTGTTTTTTCTCCCGACCGGGCGATTAGACCCCAGATAACACGGGTCTGCAATGCCCATGCGGAAATTCACATGTTACTGAGTCAAGGGGTCTTCCACCCGGTGCGGACAGGATTGCCGCGAACACAATCGGCAGCCCGGGCCGACTTCCTCGACAACGGATGCGGTGTCCGGTGCATAGATCGTCATCCCGGCATCGACTTCGGTCGTGACCAGCATATCGGTCACATAGTGCCGCGGCTTGCCGAACCCGGTCATTCCGGTGTTTCGCGCCCGGGCGATAAAAACAAAACGGTCGCCGGAAGGGAAAAGCGCGCGCTGTCTGATCACCGCCTCCGGAGACTGCTGGGCCCGGAATAAAACCCACAACGGGCAGGCGGCGGCATACCGGGGAATGATGAGTTTCTCAAACCCGAGCTTTTCGATGATCATGCCCGACGCGTTGGCCTGCAGGTATCCGAAGCGGGGAAGGCCGTCGCCCCTGGGAATCGAGATCAAGCGGTGACAAACGGTGTCGACCTCAGTCGAGTAGGCGTCCGCCAGTGCTTCGATGTCATAGCGGAGATTCTTGGCCTCCTCGGTAAACGCCGCCATCGGCATCAGAATCGCGCCGACCGCGTAATTTGCAAGCATTTGGCGGGCGCGGTCCGCCGCCGCGGTTGTTTCAATTTGGTTGCTGTCCGCGACGATCCGTTGAATCGGACCCGCCAGATGCTCCTCAACCAATGCTTGTGCCTTCACCCGCCGGGGCAGCGGCCGCAAGTCGGCCAGCATGTGCGACATCTCGCCGGCGATGGTTTCGATGTCCTCGAAACAGCCGCCATACGCGTCAAACAGCGCCTCAACCTCGTCGGCCGGGGTGAGAAATTTTTCCGCGTGCACTGATTTGTCCAGGTATGTGGCCAGCGTTTCGCCGTTGTCCGAAAGCACGCGAATTTCTTCATGGATGATTTCTATGAACCGATCGCGGCGATCGGGGGGCAGGTCGGAATAATCGACGAGAATGTCCGCGACCGAGCGAATGGCGGTCATGCGGTTCAGCATCTTGTGGATCTCCGCGCCGAGATAGGGGTCGTTCGACAGCCGATCGGACAGGACCTGAGCGCGAACCATCGCCTCGCGTTCGGACTGGGCCAGGGCCGCGACGGCACGGGCCCAACCGGGAAACCGTCCGATGAATTCACTGGTGCGTTCTCTCTCGACATTCGCGTCCTTTAGGCCGGGCAGATGGGCGATCTCTGAAAGAGCGGCATTCAACCGTTCTTCCGCCGCGCTTCCCAGGTCGTCCAGGGACAGGTTAAGGGCGCTGGCGATTTTGCGGAGCAGGGCGCCGGCGATGGGCCGCTTGTTCCATTCGATCAGGTTCAGGTAGCTGGGGGAAATACCGACTTCGCGGGCGAGCGCGGCCTGTGTCATTCCGACCTCCCGCCGATATTGCTGAATTCGCGTGCCCAGGATTGCGTTGACCATTTGAGCGCCTCGTATGTATCGCGCGCCGGAGGGCGCATGTGTCAATAATTTACAAATTAATTATCATAAAATGCAATTTTTTACTAAATTATCTATGTAAATCAATTAAATATTGATTCGTTTACAAGACTCCCGTCATGTTCGCCCGGGATGGATCAATTCATCGTGGGTTAAGGCTTCGCAAACAGCCGCAGATATCGATCTGGCCCGCCTACAACAATTCAAATTGGGAGACTTCCAAACATGAGTGAGTTCAAAATTACGCGCCGTGGGCTGCTGCAAAGCACCGCCGCGGCCGGTGCCGTTCTGGCGGCCCCGACCATTTTCTCTTCCAAGGCGTTCGCCGCCGGGTATCTGAACGAGCCCAAGGGCAAGACCGTTACCTTCGGCTTCAACGTGCCGCAGACGGGTGCCTATGCCGATGAGGGCGCCGACGAGCTGCGCGCCTATCAGCTGGCCGTCGAACACATCAACGGCGAAGGCGACGGCGGCATGCTGAACACCTTCTCCTCGAAGGCGTTGAAGGGTAACGGCATCAACGGCAAAAAGGTCGTGTACGTCACCGGCGACACGCAGACCAAGTCCGATGCCGCGCGCGCCAGCGCCAAGCGCATGATCGAAAAGGACGGCGCCATCATGATCACCGGCGGTTCGTCCTCCGGCGTCGCCATCGCCGTTCAGGGCCTGTGCCAGGACGCCGGCGTCATCTTCATGGCAGGCCTGACGCATTCCAACGACACCACGGGCAAGGACAAGCGCGCCAACGGCTTCCGTCACTTCTTCAACACGGAAATGACCGGCTCCGCTCTGGCTCCGGTGCTGAAAAAGAACTTCGGCGCCGACCGTACCGCCTATCACCTGACCGCCGACTACACCTGGGGCTGGTCGCAGGAAGGTTCGATCAAGAAGTACACGGAACAGTTGGGCTGGAAGACGGCGGCCGCCGTCCGCACCCCGCTCGGCGCCGGCGACTTCTCGCAGTACATCACGCCGGTTCTCAACTCGGGCGCCGACGTTCTGGTGCTAAACCACTACGGCCGCGACATGGTCAACTCGCTGACCCAGGCCGTTCAGTTCGGTCTGCGCGACAAGCAGGTCAACGGCAAGGAGTTCGCCATCGTGGTGCCGCTCTACAGCCGACTGATGGCCCAGGGTGCCGGTGAAAACGTCAAGGGCATCTTCGGTTCGACCAACTGGCATTGGTCCTTGCAGGACGAAGGCTCCAAGGCCTTCGTCAAGTCGTTCGGCCAGAAGTACGGGTTCCCGCCGTCGCAGGCGGCGCACACCACCTACTGCCAGGCCATCCTGTATGCGGATGCCTGCCAGCGCGCCGGCACCTTCCGTCCGTCCGGCGTCGGCAAGGCCCTCGAGGGCTTTAAGTTCGACGGCCTGGGCAACGGCCCGACGGAATACCGCGCCGAGGATCATCAGTGCTTCAAGGATGTCCTGGTCGTGAAGGGGAAGGAAAACCCGACCTCCAAGTTCGACGTTCTCGAAGTCGTCGAAGTCACGCCCCGGGCGCAGGTCGAATATCCGGCCAGCCTTTTGGGCGGTGAACTCGGTCCGTACAACGACGGCAAATAATCGGTCCTCCCTGACTGGCCTTACGGTCGCTCCCGGGTCTTACCCCCCGGGAGCGGCCAACTATTTCCGTAGGGGTGACAATCCATGGATGCAATTCTTCTCCAGGTTCTAAATGGCCTTGATAAGGGCGGTGCCTACGCTCTGATCGCGCTCGGCCTGACCATTATCTTCGGCACGCTCGGCGTGGTGAATTTCGCGCACGGCGCCTTGTTCATGCTGGGGGCCTTCTGCGCGGTGGCGGTCAAGGCGGTTCTGAATATTCAGAAGGTCACGATCGACCCGACGCAAACGACACCATGGGGCGCCCCCATGGAGATCAAACAGCCCTATGTGGAGGTTTGGTTCGGGGATTACGGCACCACGATCCTTGATTTCTCGGTGCCGGTTTCCATTCTTATCGCGATCCCCATCATGCTGATGATCGGGATCGCCATGGAGCGGGGCCTGATCCGGTATTTCTACAAGCGGCCGCACGCGGAACAGATTTTGGTGACCTTCGGTCTCGCGATCGTGCTGCAAGAGATCGTCAAAAGCTATTTCGGCGCCAATCCGATCCCGCAGCCGGCCCCGGACATCGCCAACGGCATGATCGATTTCGGCATCCTGGTCGGCTTTGACGCGGGCAACGTGGTCTACCCGGCCTGGCGCTTCATCTATTTCCTGTTTTCCACCGCCATCATCGCGGCCGTGTTCGCGTTCTTGCAGTTCACGACCTTCGGCATGGTGGTGCGGGCAGGCATGGCGGACCGGGAAACCGTGGGGCTTCTGGGCATCGACATCGACCGCAGGTTCACCATCGTGTTCGGCATGGCGGCGGTCGTCGCCGGCCTGGCGGGCACCATGTACACGCCGATCCTGAGCCCCGATTACCACATGGGCATGGATTTCCTGGTTCTCAGCTTCGTGGTCGTGGTCGTCGGCGGCATGGGGTCGCTGGGCGGGGCCGTGTCCGCTGGGTTCCTGCTCGGCATTCTGCAAAGTTTCGCCTCCATGAACGAGGTCAAGGCGATCCTGCCGGGCATTGACCAGATCATCATCTATCTGATCGCGGTCGTCGTCCTTCTGGTCCGCCCACGCGGCCTGATGGGCCGGCGCGGCGTGATGGAGCAATAAAAAATGTTCGCCAATTCAATCAGCAAAAAAGACCTGCTTCTGCTCGCCGTGTTCACGGCGGCGGTGCTGGCGGGGCCCATCATTCTGAAACCGATCGGCGCGGGTTATCCGGACCTTCTGCAAAAATTCGCGATCTACGGAATCTTCGCGCTTGGTTTCAATATTCTGTTCGGGCTGACCGGCTACCTGTCGTTCGGTCACGCGGCCTTCCTCGGCGTGGGCTCCTACACCGCGGTGTGGACCTTCAAGCTGCTGAGCATGAATCCGGTGCCGGCGATTATCTTCGCGACGGCGATGGGGGGCCTGTTCTCGGCACTGATCGGGTTTATCTCGCTGCGCCGCTCGGGCATCTACTTTTCCATCCTCACGCTGGCCTTCGCGCAGATGTCCTACAACCTCGCCTATTCGGTGCTGACCCCGATCACCAACGGTGAAACGGGTCTCCAACTGGCCCAGTCCGACCCCCGGGCCCTCGACGTCGCCTTCGGGCGGGATTACGGCGCCGTGTTGCCGTCGTCGGACCTGTTCGGCATCCAAATGACCGGCTATCCCGGCTTCTATTTCTGCGCCGTCATGCTGATCATCTGCTTTTTCATCTCCATGCGCATCTACCGCTCGCCTTTCGGGATGATGCTGCGCGCGGTGAAATCGAACCAGAACCGCCTGAACTTCACCGGCGTCCACACGCGGCCCTATGCGCTTACGGCTTTCGTCATTTCGGGCATGTATGCCGGGTTGGCGGGTGGCTTGCTGGCGGTCACCGACCCGTTGGCCGGGGCGGAACGGATGCAGTGGACCGCCTCGGGCGAAGTCGTGCTGATGACCATCCTGGGCGGCGCCGGCACGCTTCTTGGGCCGGTGATCGGCGCCGGCGCCATCAAGTATTTCGAAAACATCTTCTCGGCCTTCAACGAAGGCATCCTGATGAAGATCTTCAGCTTCCTGCCCGAGGTTCTGCAACACATCGCCGTGTCCGTCAGTTCCATGTTCGTGGGCGAAGGCTGGCACTTGACGTTGGGCGCTCTGTTCATGGTCATCGTCATCTTCCTGCCGGGCGGCCTGATGGAAGGCGTCAGCCGCATCGGCAATCTGATCCGGCGACAACCGCCGGGCGGCGGATCCGGCGGCGTGCCGCAACCGGCGCCGGCGGAATAGGGAGGATCAGGACATGAGCGCTCTATCCGTCAAGAACGTCAACAAACGGTTCGGCGGCCTGAAGGCCCTGGACAACGTCAATCTGGAGATCGAGGCCAGCACGGTCCACGCCATCATCGGCCCCAACGGCGCGGGTAAATCGACCCTGTTGAACTGCTTCATCGGCCGGCTTGAACCCGATTCCGGGACCGTCACCTTCGACGGCCGGTCGTTGCTCGGCATGGCGCCGCACGAGATCAACCAGGCGGGCGTCAGCCGGGTTTTTCAGACGCCGGAAATCTTCGGCGACCTGAGCCTGATCGACAACGTCATGATCCCGAGCTTCGCGCGCCGCGACGGGGCCTTCAAGATCAACGCCTGGACCCCGGTCCGGCGCAATGGGCCGATGGCCGAGAAGGCGATGTCCATGCTTGAGGACGTCGGCTTGGCGGCCAAGGCCGACGAGACGGCGGCCCACCTGTCGCGTGGCGACAAGCGGCGATTGGAACTCGCCATGTGTCTGGTGCAGGACCCGAAGCTGCTTCTGCTCGACGAGCCGACGGCCGGCATGGCGCGGGCGGACACCAACAACACGATCGATTTGATGAAACGGATTGCCCAGCGCGGGGTGACCATGGTGGTCATCGAGCACGACATGCATGTGGTGTTCTCCCTGGCCGAAAGAATTTCCGTATTGGCCCAGGGAACGGTCATCGCCGAGGATACGCCCGAGAACATCAAGGGGAATCCGAAAGTTCAGGAAGCCTACCTTGGTGGAGCGCATCTATGAACCAGATAGACGAACGGGAGTCTCGTATGGACAAGAGCGCCGAGGAACAGACGCTGCTCGAAAACGGCGGGTTTAAAGACGGCACGGCGCCGGGCGTGAAGCCGGTGACGGGGAAGGGCGGACAGCCCGCCTATTTTTCGTGCTGGGACATCCACGCCTATTACGGCGAAAGCTATATCGTTCAGGGCGTCTCGTTCGATATCCGTGAAGGGGAGATCGTCGCCCTTCTGGGGCGCAATGGCGCGGGCAAGACATCGACGCTTCGGGCCATCGCGCGGCTCGACGATCCGGCGCTCAAGCACGGGGAGATCTGGCTCGATCATAAGCCGCTTCACAGCATGCGGGCCCACGAAGCATCGCGGAACGGGATTGGGCTGGTGCCCGAGGACCGGCGCATCATCCAGGGCCTGACGGTCGAAGAGAACCTGACCCTGGCCCAGATCGCGCCGCCGATCGGCTGGTCCATCGAACGCATCTACGAGCTGTTTCCCCGCCTGGGCGAGCGCCGCAATCAGGAAGGCACCACGCTGTCCGGCGGCGAGCAGCAGATGCTTGCGATCAGCCGGGCGCTCGCGCGCGACGTGAAGCTGCTTTTGCTGGACGAGCCCTATGAAGGCCTGGCGCCGGTGATCGTGCAGGAGATCGAGCGGACCTTGGAAGAGATCAAGTCGCACGGCATGACGACGATCATCGTCGAGCAGAACGCCATCGCCGCCCTGCATCTGGCGGACCGGGCCATCATTCTCGACATGGGGAAGGTGGTGTTCGACGGCCTTGCCCAGGAAGTTCTTGAGAATGCCGACATGCGTCAACAGTACCTGGCGATCTGACGGTCGCCTTCCGTAACCGCGGCCCGAAAACCCGAGGCCGCGAATGAGACGTCAAAAAGACTGGAGGTTTTATTTCTGAACCGTGAGTGAAGCCCGCGCATCAAGACGGGCCTGGGGGCTGTCCCGATATAGGGAAAGAAAAACTTCCGCTCACACGCAACGTGTAAGGGGAGACGATGATCGTTCAACGAAGAGCGTTTCAGGGGGTTAAGGGCAGGCTATTCATCTCGTTCGGGACCGTGACCTTATTGACCATCGCCGCGGGGGGAACGGCGCTATTCGCATTCAACAGCACGGAACGACATTTTCACGCGGTTCTCGACCGCGCGGTTCCGACCATGGAAACCGCGCTCGAATTGGCCCGCAGCAGCGCATCGCTGTCCGCCAGCGCGCCGGCCCTGGCAAGAGCTCAGAACACGGAACAGAGCGCCGATATTCTTGAGACCCTCCAGGAGCGGTTATCGCAAATCGGCGACCTGATCGGCAGGCTGGAGGCGTCCGGGCCGCAGGAGGCGACGGCGCGGATCAAGCCCCTGGTGGCGCAATTCGAGCAGAACATCGAGAACCTGAATCTCGAAGTGGCGAGTGGTCTTGCCGCCAGGGACGAGCTTCAGGTCGTCGCCCAGCAGGTCATCGATACCCACGAGGCCATTCTCAGGAAACTGGCTCCGATACTCGGCGCGGCCGAAGGCGAGGTCGGGAAGGGGTCGGCAGCGTTGAGCATCGGAGGGGTTCAGGCGGTCAACGCGCTCATGAACAAGGATCTGCCAAAGCTGCTTCAGCTTCATCAACTGGAAGCATTGGCCCATAAGGCGGCCTTGCTGGTGATGCTGCCGCGAAAGGCCGCCGCCGGCATGTCGGCGGGGGACGGCCCCACGAAGGTTATGACCGAAGTATCTGAGCGGCTGGCGAACAAGCACGGCCTGGCGAAGGTCCAGCCGGCGGTGGCGGCGTATCTGGCCGCCGTCGGCGCCAAGAATCCAGGCGGGGTTCCATCGGCGCACAACAAGTTTCTGGCTGTGTTGGGTGAACAGGCGAAGACCGCGCGCAGTGATCTGGCCGCCGCCATGCAGAAATTCATGATCGATAATTCCGTACGTGGATCGACCCTGGTCAACAAGACCATGAAGACCGTCAGCACGTTGTTGCGCATCGAGGCCAAGGTCAACCGTACCGCCGGCCTGATGGCGACCGCGGCGCAGGCCAACGACATTGACCTGATCCAGCGCCTGCACGAGGGGATTCTGCTGGCCGTCCGCCAGACCAACTTCGAAATCGGCGAACTTCGGGACAAGGAGATGGCAAGCGCCCTGAAGGAGCCGGCCGCATGGTTTACGGCGGCATCGGAAGGCGAGGGCAGCATCAGCGAATTACGGAAAAAGGTCATCGGCGCGAACCAGCGCGCGCTGACGATCTTGGAGGATACGCAGAAGCTATCGGAGAACCTGTCGGCGGAGGTCAGCGCGATTGTCGACACGTCCCGCGCGGAAGTCCGAAGCGGATCCGAAGACATCGTCTCGGACTTCGCCAAGGGAAAACGTCTGCTCGGTGTGATCGTCGGTCTTGCGGTCGCGATCGCGCTGTTGATCCTGTGGCTTTACGTCGTCCGAAACCTGGGCCGGCGATTGACGACCTTGACGCAGGCGACCCGGGCGGTCGCGGATGGCCACCTCGACGCGGACATCAACATCGCAGGAACGGATGAAATCGCCGACATGGCGTCGGCGCTTCAGGTCTTCAAGGACGGTCTGGCAAAGGCGCGGGCCGGCGACCAGCGGGCGGAAGAAGAGCGTGACCGGGCGTCCGCGGCGCGCAAGGCCGAGATGGCCGAGCTTGCGGATGGCTTCGACACGAACGTCGGCGGGGTCGCCCGTGCGGTCGCGAGCGCGGCGAACGACTTGAAGGCGGCGTCCGAATTGATGGCGAGGCTGGCGGAAAAGACCAATTCACAGTCCGCCGTCGTTGCGCGGGCCTCCGAAGAGGCCTCGTCGAACGTGCAGACCGTCAGTGCGTCGGCGGAACAACTGGCGGTATCCATTCAGGAAATCGCCCGACAGGTGACGCAGTCCTCTGAAATCGCCGCGAAAGGCGTGCGCGATGCCGAATTGACGAACAGCAAGGTCCAAGGCCTCGCGCAGGCCGCCGAAAAGGTGGGCGAGGTCATCGACCTGATTACCGATATCGCCGAGCAGACCAACCTTCTGGCGTTGAATGCGACGATCGAGGCGGCCCGTGCCGGAGACGCCGGCAAAGGCTTCGCCGTGGTCGCGAGCGAGGTTAAGAACCTAGCGTCGCAGACGGCCAAGGCGACGGAGGAAATTGGGCGGCATATCGACGGCATTCAATCCGCGACCCAGGAGTCCGTCGAGGCCATCCGAGGTATCAGCCGAATCATCGACGATATCAACGAGATCGGGTCCGTGATCGCCGCCGCGGTCGAGGAGCAAGGCGCGGCCACCCGGGAGATCGCCCGGAGCGTCGAGGATGCCGCCTCGGGGACGTCACAGGTCAGCGACAACATCGAATCCGTCACATCGGCCGCCGGCGAAACCGGGCAAGCCGCCGCGCGGATTCAGGAATCGGCCCTGAGCTTGACCAGTCAGGCGGATATTCTGAGGGGAGAGGTCGACAATTTCCTGACCCAGGTGCGGGCCGGCTGAACCTTGCCGAGGGGCGGATGCGGGTACAGGGGCGGGGGGCGGATGGGGCAGGTTGACCTGCATCAAGGCGATGGTGCTCCGATCCCTGTACAACCCGCGGACAACCACATGAGGGCACCATGAACCATCACCACCGCAAGGTCTTGCATTCGCTTTTTTCTCACCCGATCAACGGCAATATCGCCATCAAGGATGTTGAAAGTGTGTTTCGGGAATTAGGCGCGGAAATCAGCACGGCGCAGTCTGGCAAGATGCACGTTGCGCTGAAGGGGCACAGTGCCAACTTTTCCCACGCTCAGCACAGCCTGCCGCGTGAGGAGGTCGTCCAGGTTCGGAAATTCATCGAATCTTGCGGAATTAACCCGGAATCCGATTATCCGCTCTAAGCCGTCGGGGGCAGGGCGGAACAAGTAAGATCCGATTGAAGCGCCCGGCCCGGACCCCTCACGGAACGCGGTCTCCAAAGAATGGCGGATGGGGTGGGATTCGAACCCACGGTACGCTTTCACGCACGCTGGTTTTCAAGACCAGTGCCTTCAACCGCTCGGCCACCCATCCAAACCTGAACAGACGGAGTCCAGACTTATGGAAGGATGTCTCCCGTGTTCGCGGGCGGCTGTCAAGAATAAGCGAATATCGGCCGTATCGACCTAGAAAAGCCGGAGAAGGCTTAACTGAATGAGGTGAATGACGCCGATGGCGGCGAGGGTGCCCCCGGTTACGACGCCCAGTGTGCTGCCGATGAGTCTGGTGGAGCGGTTCGTCATTGTGAAACCTCCTGTCCCGGCATGTCCGTCCGTTTGACGTTCTTGCTGCATGCATTCTTTCTAATGCGCCCCATCGGTGCAGTGACCGGAGTCACAAATCCCCATAAAAAAGACCAAAAAAATGACGTCAGGTTGTTGTCAGGAACCGATTTTGCGGCGTTTTTGACGCGTTTCGATGCGTCAAAACGGCGGAAATCTGCGCTGGTCCATAAAATGAAAAAATTGTCAATAGAGGGTTGTTATATATGCCCGGCCTTGGTAATATACGAATGCAATCCGTGTGACATGATTTGATCACGCGACGTGTAGGTTCAGAAGGGACCGCCTGACAATGATCGGTTCGGCACAGAAAGCGCCGGGAGTAAGCGCAGCCCTCACCGTCCTTAATTTGGCGGTGGTGCGGCAAGTTGTGTTTGAGCGCGCTGCCGAGCAAATTTCCGAACGACGTGAAAATGCGACCGCGGCCGTTGTCCAGACGGCCGAGGAAAACCGCAGCCGCAGTGCCGCCGTTGAGGCCGTCCTCGAAGATAAGAACTCCCACCACTCCACCGCCGACGACAAGACGTCCAGCGGCGGTGCCGACAGCGAGTTCAAATCCCCCGATTTCTCCGCCAGTAGCGGCAAGACGGTCGATATTCAGGTCTGAGGGCAGGTCCGAGATTCGAACGCTTTTCGTGTCGTGACGTTGCCTGGCCCTCATGGGCCATTTTTAATGTCCGACCCATTGCTTGAGGGCGCCGGCTCATGAGTGGAAAGCAGCCGCCGCCCACCGCGCGCGGATTTGCGTGCGCTTGATCCGGCCTTGGGGTACAAGCCCCGCCATGTATTTCATCCTGTCCAAAGTCATGTGGTTTGCGTTGAAGCCGTCGATGGTCATGTTCCTCGGCATGACGGTCGGTTTTGTGCTCGTCCTGACCCGGTTCCGCCGGGCCGGTCTGATGCTGTTCGGCGTCAGCATTCTGGCCCTTTGGGCGGTCACCGTAATTCCGGTCGGAGAGATGATGATCCGTGATCTGGAGGAGCGCTTTCCCAAACAGACGGAACTGCCGGAAAAGATCGGCGGGATCATCGTGCTCGGGGGCTCCATCAATCCCGTGCTCTCCCGCGAGCGGGGCCAGATCGCCGTCGACAGCAGCATGGAACGGCTTCTGTTCTTTGCCATGTTGGGCGACACCCGGCCGGGTGTGCCGTTGGTGTTCACGGGCGGGGCGGGCAGCCTGTTCGCCCAGGATGCCAAGGAAGGGCATTACTTCAAGGATCTGGCGGGGCTGCTCAACCTTGATATGTCGCGGGTGATTGTCGAGGCGGAATCGCGCAACACCATGGAAAACGTGGTGTTCAGCAAGAAATTGGTGACGGTCGAGGCCGACCGGCCCTGGGTGATGATTACCTCCGCCCGCCATATGCCGCGTGCCGTCGGCCTGTTCCGCAAGCAAGGCTGGCCGGTCATTCCCTATCCCGTCGATTATATCACGCTGCCGGCCAGAGGCTGGACGCTGAGCCTGGAGAACCTGGGCGGGCAATCCATGCTGGACGCCGCCGTGCATGAATTCCTGGGCATGGCCGTCGCCTATGTTCTCGGCCGCAGCGACAGCCTGTACCCCGCCCCCTGAGCGAGGCCCCCGAGGCGCTCCGGCGGTGTGCCGGGCCTTGCGGCGGTGAAATCCCTATGGCACAAGGCCTCAGTGGCTCTGGCGAGGCAACCGCCGTCGGCCGGGCAGGGTATCGAGGATCATGCAGAGACGTTCAATATGGCTTGTGGCGCCGGTGTTGTGCGCCCTTTGGTTCGGGGAAGCCGGCATCCGGTCGGCTTCGGCCTCGGTTGATCCCGTAACCCCGCCGAGCGCCGCCGAATTCCAGGCCTGGCTCGATTCCTTCAAGGCAACCGCCGCCGCGCGGGGCATTTCCGCCGCGACCCTGGACCGGGCCCTGGCGGGGGCATCCTACATCACCCGGGTCATCGAGCTGGACCGCCGCCAGCCCGAATTCACCATGACCTTCTGGCAGTATTACGAAAAGACGATTTCCGACAAACGGATCGCCCGCGGCCGCGAGCTGCTGAAGACCCATGCCGCGCTGCTGAACAAGGTCGAGGCGAAATACGGCGTGCCGCCCCGGTTCCTGGTCGCCTTCTGGGGCCTGGAAAGTAATTTCGGCGACTATACGGGCACCTTTCCGCTGATCGGCTCCCTGGCGACCCTGGCGTTCGATCCCAGGCGCTCCAAGTTCTTTTCCGAACAGCTTCTGGCGGCGTTGGAGATCATCGACCGCGGCGACATCCCGGCTGACGTGAAGGCCTCCTGGGCTGGGGCCATGGGCAACACCCAGTTCATTCCGTCGACCTATCGCGCCTATGCGATCGACTTCGACGGCGACGGGCGGCGTGATTTGTGGCGCTCCCTGCCGGACGTGTTCGCCTCGTCGGCGCATTTTCTGTCCAAGTCCGGTTGGCGCAAGGACGAGACCTGGGGGCGCGAAGTGCGTTTGCCCAAAGGATTCGATTTTGCTTTAAGTGGGCTTGATAAGAAATTGAAATTAAAGGAATGGCAGGCGAAAGGCGTGCGCCGTGCCGATGGCCGCGACCTGCCGGTGGCGGACATTGACGCGGCCCTGGTGCTGCCCGCGGGGGCGGATGGTCCGGCCTTTCTGGTCTACGGCAATTTTGAGACCATTCTCGTGTGGAACCGCTCCATTCTCTATGCCCTGGCCGTCGGACATCTCGCCGACCGTCTGGTCGAAAAGGGCCCCCTTGTTGCCAAAAAGCCAAGTAATGACAAAGCCTTGTCAAGATCCGACATGCGTGAAATTCAGCGTCTGCTGGCGGAAAAGGGGTTCGACGCCGGGGGGCAGGACGGTATCGCCGGGGCCAAGACCCGGCGTGCCATCAAGGCCTATCAGGGGCGGGAAGGGCTGGCGCCGGACGGGTATCCGGATTCCCGTCTGCTCGATCATTTACGCGGCAACGGCGGATAACGCCCACGGTTGCCGGGCGGACCAGACTCGACTACACTAGATAAAGGCTGGTTTCTTTATATTTTCTACTACATTTCCGTATTCAGGGGGCGGCGCCATGGCTGGGCGTATTAAGGTTAACTGGCTGATCTTGTTGGTGTTGGCCTTATTGGTCAGCGGGTGCGCTGAAACTCAGTTCCTGATTTCCGGCACCAAGCGCCTTCAGGGGGCGGCGGGAACCACGGGGACCTACAAGATCGGCACCCCCTACCAGATTTCCGGCACGTGGTATTATCCGGCAGAGGAATGGGACTATGACGAGACCGGGATCGCCTCCTGGTACGGCAGCGATTTCCACGGCAAGGACACGGCCAACGGCGAGACCTATGACATGAACGACCTGACGGCGGCGCACCGCACGCTGCCGCTGCCGTCCTTCGTGCGGGTCGTCAACCTGGAAAACGGGCGTTCCATCGTGCTTCGGGTCAACGACCGGGGGCCTTTCGCCAAGGGACGCATCATCGACGTCTCCCGCCGCGGCGCGCAATTGCTGGGGTTCAAGGAGCAAGGCACGGCGCGGGTCCGGGTGCAGATTTTGGCGGAACGCTCGCAAGCTCTGAAGGCACAGATTCTCGGCCAGGATTCCATCGCCGAACACGGCAGCCCCATTCAGGTCGACAAGTTGCCGAAGGCTTCGGTCAGCGCCGAATCGCTGCCGCCGCCGCCGGGCGCCCAGGCCGCGCCACAGCCGTCCAGCCCGCCGCCCGCGCCGGTCCCGGCCAGTCAGGTCGCCGCCGCGGATGAAATCCGTCCCGGCACGCTGCCGGAACCGGAAGTCACCACCGTTGCCGTGGGGCCGACCAACATCTTCGTTCAGGCCGGGGCCTTCACCAACTATCAGAACGCCATGCGGACCCAGATCATGGTCAGCCGGGTGTCGTCGGCGACGATTTCCCATGTCCTGATCGACAACAAGGATTTCTACCGCGTGCGGGTCGGCCCTCTGGCCACGGTCGAGGATGCCGACCGGGCCCTTGAGCAACTCCAGGCCATCGGTTATCCAGGGGCGCGGATCATCGTCGACGGCAAGGGGGCGGGGTCCTGACCCCATTTCCGCCCCATTTCCATGGCGTGGTCGGCCCTACGATTGGCCCCGACGCCCGGTCCCGGGTGTTGCAAGGAACCAGAAGGACGCGCCTTGAGCTGCGGGCGCGAAGCATGATGACGACATTGAATTCCGTATCCCGTTCCATCCCGCATCTGCGCCGCCTCGCGGCGGGGGCGGTACTGATCGCCACCGCGTTGGCCGGCGCGCCGCCGGCCGCGGCCATGGACACCGTCGCCCGCGAGGCCATCCTGATCGACGGTCAGACCGGCGCCGTGCTGTTCGAAAAGGATGCGGACGCGCTGATGCCGCCGGCATCCATGAGCAAGCTGATGACCGTCTACATGGTGTTCGAGCGCCTGAAGGAGGGCAGTCTGTCCCTCGACGAGGAATTCGTGGTCAGCGAGAACGCCTGGCGCAAGGGCAACTGGGCCTCGGGCGGGTCGACCATGTTCCTGGAACCGGGGCAGCGGGTCCGTGTCGAGGATCTGCTGCAAGGCATCATCGTGCAGTCGGGCAACGACGCCTGCGTCGTCGTCGCCGAGGCGCTGGCCGGCAGCGAGGACGCCTTCGCCGAGATGATGACCGAAAAGGCCCGCGACATCGGGCTCAAGAACAGCACCTTCCGCAATGCGTCGGGCTGGCCCCACCCGGAACACCGCATGACGGCGCGCGATCTGGCGACCCTGGCCAAGCGGACGATCAAGGATTTTCCCGAGTTCTACCACTATTACTCGGAACGCAAGTTCACCTACAACAACCACACCCAGCACAACCGCAACGAACTGCTGGGCAAGGGCATCGGCGTGGATGGTCTGAAGACGGGGCATACGGAAAACGCCGGATACGGGCTGACCGCCTCGGCGGAGCGCCTCGACCGGCGGCTGATCCTGGTCGTCAACGGCCTGCCCGACAAGCGCGCCCGGCGCGAGGAGCCGCAGCGCCTTCTCGAATGGGGATTCCGCGAGTTCAAGAACTACGCCCTGTTCAAGGCCGGCGAGGAAGTCGCCAAGGTCGATATCTGGCTCGGCAATAAGGCGCAGGTGCCGCTGGTCGTCACTAACGAGATGCTGCTGACCCTTCCGCGCAAGGAACGGGCGGGCATGAAGGTGACCGTCGATTACCAGACGCCGGTGCCGGCCCCCGTGAAAGCGGGCGACAAGCTCGGCACCCTGATGCTGACCTTTCCCGAGCGTGAGGCCATCCAAATCCCGCTGGTGGCCGGCGACGGCGCCGAACGCCTGGGCCTTTTCGGTAGGGTGATGAGCGCTCTCCGGTCTATCATCCTGGGTGTTTCCGGTTAGCGCCGTCCGATCAGGGACGCGGCGGCTGACGGCGGACATGCACGGAACGCGCGACAACCAGGGTATTCGGGGTGCCGGCCGGTGACGACGGGCAAGTTCATTACATTCGAAGGCGGCGAGGGCGGCGGCAAGTCGACCCAGCTTGGCCTGTTGGCCAAGGTGCTTGAGGACGCGGGCATCGAGGTTCTGACCACGCGCGAGCCCGGCGGCACGCCGGGGGCGGAGGACATCCGTAATCTGCTGGTCCGCGGCACGATCGACCGCTGGCCGCCCGTCGCCGAGGTGCTGCTGCATTTCGCGGCCCGCGTCGATCATGTCGAAAAATCGATCCTGCCGGCGCTGGAAAGCGGCGCCTGGGTGTTGTGCGACCGTTTCACCGATTCCACGCTGGCCTATCAGGGCGGCGGGCACGGCCTGGGGTTGCAGCGCATTCAGGCCCTCAAGGAAGACATCCTGGGCGATTTTCAGCCTGACTTGACCCTGATTCTGGATATTCCGGTGGAGGAGGGCCTGGCCCGCGCTTTCGGTCGCGCCGGGGCCGAGGATCGATACGAGCGCATGGACCTGGGCTTTCACACCCGCATCCGCGACACCTTCCTGGCCATCGCCGAGGCCGAGCCCGGGCGTTGCGCCGTGGTTGACGCCACGGGGTCCGTCGACGACGTGCAGCGGGAAATCTGCGCCGCCGTGTCGCACCGCCTGGGCGCCGATCTGAAGGTGGCGGGCCGATGAGCGACGACGATGCCCCGGACCTGGACCCGCGCGCCAATCCGGACCTGATCGGCCACCTGGAGGCCGAGGAAAGCCTGCGTGCCGCGCTTGAGGCTGGGCGTCTGGCCCATGCTTGGCTGATCACCGGCCCCAAGGGCATCGGCAAGGCGACCCTGGCGCACCGTTTCGCGCGCTATGTCCTGACCCACGGCGCGATCCTGGCCAAGGCGCCCCCCACGAACGACGGCCCGGGCCTGTTCGGCGACGCCCCGCCGGAACCGGCCCCCATGCCCGCCGGGGCCGGGGAAGAGGGGCAGGGGCTTTACCTGGACCCCGCCCATCCCGTGTTCCACCGCACGCTGGCCGGCAGTCACGCCGACCTGATGGTGGTCGAATGCGCGGTCGACGAGAAAACCGGCCGCCGCAAGGGCCAGATTCCGGTCGACGCCATCCGCGCCGTGAAAAGCTTTCTCAGCCTGACGGCGGGTGAGGGAGCGTGGCGCGTGGTCGTCATCGACAGCGCCGACGACATGAACCGCAACGCCGCCAACGCACTTCTGAAAGTACTTGAAGAACCGCCGCCCCAGGCCCTGGTTTTGCTGGTGTCGCACAATCCGGGCAGTCTGCTGCCGACCATCCGCTCGCGCTGCCGGCGCCTGACCTTGCGGCCCCCTTCGATCGACGCCGTGGCGGCCCTGATCGCCCAGCGCTGCCCCGATCTGGGCGCGGCCGAGGCGGCGCGCCTGGCCGAGGTCGCCGAGGGCAGCATCGGGTATGCCCTCGACCTGGCGGCGCAGGGGGGATTGGCCATGCTGGATGAAGTCTCGGGCCTGTTGGCGCGCCTGCCGGACGGCATTCCGGCCAAGGATCTGCATGATTTCGCCGGGCGTCTGGGCGGGGCCGGCAAGGAAGCCGAATTCGCGGCTTTCGCCAAGACGCTGCGTTGGTGGCTGGAACGCCTGATCATCGCCGGCGGTGGCGGACCGCTGCCGGGCATCATCGACGCCCAGGTCGTGGCCAGACTCAACGCCATGGCCGGCCTTGATCGTTGGCTGGAGGTATGGGAAAAGGTGTCGCGCCTGCTTGCCGCGACGACCGCCGCCAATCTGGACCGCAAGCAGGTGGTTCTCAACGCGTTCATCACCGCCGAAGCGGCGGTCCGGCGATAACGCGGACGAAGCGCAATTCTCTGACCCTGTGCCATTGGATCCACACATGCCGGCCACGCCCTACTACCTGACCACGCCCATCTATTACGTGAACGACGCCCCGCACATCGGCCATGCGTACACGACGCTGGCCTGCGACGTGCTGGCGCGCTTCAAGCGCCTGGACGGCTATGACGTGAAGTTCCTGACGGGCACGGACGAACACGGCCAGAAGGTGGAAAAATCGGCCCAGGCCAAGGGCATCGACCCGCAGACCTTCGCCGACCAGGTGTCGCAGAATTTCCGCACCCTGGCCGATTTCATGAACTTCAGCCACGACGACTTCATCCGCACCACGGAACCCCGCCACATCAAGGCCTGTCAGGCGATCTGGCAGCGCATGATCGACGCCGGGGAAATCTATCTCGGCAGCTATTCCGGCTGGTACGCCGTGCGCGACGAGGCGTTCTACGGCGAGGGCGAGTTGACCAAGCGGCCCGACGGCACGCGCGTCGCCCCTTCCGGCGCCGAGGTCGAATGGGTGGAGGAGCCCAGCTATTTCTTCCGCCTGTCGGCCTGGGAAGACCGCCTGCTGGCGTTCTACGACGCCAATCCGGACTTCATCGCCCCGCCGAGCCGGCGCAACGAGGTCACCAGCTTCGTCAAGGGCGGGCTGCAGGACCTGTCCGTGTCGCGCACCACCTTCAATTGGGGCGTGCCGGTGCCCGGCGACGAGGCGCACATCTTCTATGTCTGGCTCGACGCCCTGACCAACTACATCTCGGCCCTGGGCTATCCGGACGAGCAGGGAGAATTCGCGACCTATTGGCCCTGCGACCTGCACATGGTCGGCAAGGACATCCTGCGCTTTCACGCGGTCTACTGGCCGGCCTTCCTGATGGCCGCCGGGCTGGAGCCGCCGAAACGCGTGTTCGCCCACGGCTGGTGGACCAACGAGGGCCAGAAGATTTCCAAGTCTGTCGGAAACGTCATCGACCCCATTGATCTGGTTGGAAAATACGGCCTCGACCAGGTGCGCTATTTCCTGCTGCGCGAAGTTCCGTTCGGCAACGACGGCGATTTCTCCCATTCCGCCATGGTCAACCGCATGAACGGCGAGCTGGCCAACGACTACGGCAACCTGGCGCAGCGTGTGTTGTCCATGGTCGCCAAGAACTGCGGCGGCGCGGTACCGACGCCGGGCGCGTTCACGGCCGACGACGATGCGTTGCTCGGCCCGGCGGGCGCATTGGCCGACGTCGTGCGCGGGGCCCTGGACCGTCAGGCCTTCCACGAGGCGCTGGAAGCCATCTGGACCGTGATCCGGGCCGCCAACGCCTATGTCGATCATCAAGCACCCTGGAAGCTGCGCAAGGAAGACCCGGCGCGCATGGCGACGGTGCTCTACGTGCTGGCGGAAACCATCCGGCGGCTCGCCATCCTGACCCAGCCGTTCATGCCCGACACCTCGGCCAAGCTGCTGGACCAACTGTCCGTTCCGGCGGATGCCCGCGCGCTGGACCAGTTGGCGCCCGGCGTGGCGCTTGCCCCCGGCACGGTCCTGCCCAAGCCGGAAGGGGTGTTTCCCCGTTTTCAGGACGATGAGACCCAGGGGGCGGCCTGAGGCCATGGACGGCGCCACACAACCCTATCTGGTGGACAGCCACTGCCACCTGGATTTCCCGGATTTCGGGGACGAACTGGACGCCGTGGTGGCGCGGGCGGTGGCGGCCGGGGTCGCCTACATGGTGACGATCTCGACCCATTTGTCCAAGTTTGCCCAGGTCAAGGCCGTGGCCGAACGCTACGACAACATCTTCTGCACCGTCGGCATTCACCCGCACCAGGCGGCGACGGAAAAGGTGACCAGCGCCGAGGAACTGGCCGAGCTGGCCGGCCACCCGAAGGTCGTCGGCATCGGCGAGACGGGCCTGGATTTCTATTACGAGCACAGCCCCCGGGATATCCAGGAAACACAGTTCCGCGCCCATATCCGGGCCGCGCGCGCAACCGGCCTGCCGCTCATCGTCCATACCCGCGACGCCGACGACGACACCCTTCGCGTGATGGATGAGGAATACCGCGACGGCGGGCCGTTTCCCGGGCTGATCCATTGCTTTTCGGCGGGGCCCGAGGTGGCGGAAAAGGCCGTGGACATGGGCCTCTATATCTCCGTTTCCGGCATCGTCACCTTCAAGACCGCCGATGATCTGCGGGCCACCGTGGCTGATGTGCCGCTCGACCGTCTGCTGGTCGAAACGGACTCGCCCTTCCTGGCCCCGGTGCCGAAGCGCGGCAAGCGCAATGAACCCGCATTCACGGCCCTGACCGCCGCCAAGGTGGCGGAGCTGAAGGGGCTTTCCACGGAAGATTTGGCGCGCCAGACCACGGACAACTTCTTCACCCTGTTCACCAAGGCCGCGGCCGCGGTGCGGGGCGAGGGGTAGGGGGCCGACATGAAGGTCACGATCCTGGGCTCGGGCGCCTCCAGCGGGGTGCCCTCGATCGAGGCCGGCTGGGGCGACTGCGACCCGAAAAACCCCAAGAACCGCCGCACGCGGCCGTCGATCCTGATCGAGCAGGCCGGGAAGCGCCTGTTGATCGACACGGCGCCAGATTTCCGCGAACAGATGCTGCGCACGGGCGTGCGGCACCTGGACGGTCTGGTGCTGACTCATGGCCATGCGGACCATCTGCACGGCATCGACGACATCCGCAGCATCAACCGCGCCATGGGCGCCGCCATTCCCATGTGGACGGACGCGGAGACCCTGGCGGCGGTCCGGGAACGCTTCTCCTACGTCCTGGCGCCGCTGCGCGAGGGTTCGGACGTTTATTACAAGCCGACGTTGACGACCAACGTCTACGCGGCCGGCACGCCGTTCACCGCCGCCGGCATCGACGGCTTGGCGTTCGAACAGGATCACGGGTTTTCGACCACCCATGGCCTGCGCTTCGGGCAACTGGCCTATACGACGGACCTGGTGCGCATGACCGACGCGGGCGTGGCGGCGGTACAGGGGGTGCATACCTGGATCGTCGGCGTGTTCGCCTGGCATCCGCATCCCACACATCTCCATGTCGACGCCGCGCTCGAACTGCGCGAGCGCATCCAGCCCCAGCGCATGGTCATCACCCACATGAGCCCCAAGATCGACTACGACAAACTCTCGGCCTATGTGCCGGACGGGGTAGAGGTGGCCTATGACGGCATGGAATTGGACGTGCCGGAGGCCTGATCGGCGGCGGTGCTCAGACTCAGAGATGGATTCAATGGCGAATCTAACTGACTGAATAAAAATACATATCTAATATTTTCCATAATATACATTATGCGATAATAGATGCATGACGCAGCGTGTGAGCCCCGCAAAGCCCACCCCCGGTTTTTTCGTTATGCCGGGACATGGCGATCCGCGTTGATGGCGGCGCGATCGAAAGGCTTGATGAGAAATCGACACAGGTTGTTGCCGTTGAGTGGTAAAACGATTGATGCGCGCCGGCGTCGATAAGCCTCGATACATGGATGTAGATGACAAAAGAAACTGAACCCGAATTCAGGCAGCTGGGCTGCAAGCAGTGCCTGGAAAGCAACCCCCTCGATTTTGAAATCACGATGGCGTTCCAGCCGATCGTCGATTTGACCCTCGGCGTCCCTTTCGCCTATGAAGCGCTCGTCCGCGGGAAAGGCGGTGAAGGCGCCGGTCAGGTGCTTTCGAAGGTGACTGAAGCCAATCGTTACGCGTTTGACCAGACCTGCCGGGTAAAGGCGGTGCAATTGGCGTCGCAGTTGAATTTGGACTGCAAGCTGAGCATCAATTTCATGCCGAACGCGGTGTACCGCCCGGAAACATGCATCCGCGCCACGATGGAAGCCGCCGACGAATTCAATTTTCCCATCGACCAGATCATTTTCGAGGTCACGGAAGCGGAACCGATCAAGGACCCGGCGCACCTGCTCGGCATTTTCAATGCCTATCAGGAGCGCGGCTTCATAACCGCCATCGACGATTTCGGGGCCGGATATGCGGGTTTGAACCTGTTGACGAAATTCAAACCGCAGGTGTTGAAGCTGGATATGGAGCTCTGCCAGGGAATCGCGGACGACGTGGTCAAGCGAACGATCACGGAAGGTGCGATCAGAACCGCCAAAGCCCTGGACATCCTGGTGATCGCGGAGGGTGTGGAAACCACCGAGGATCTGCGTGTGCTGCGGGATCTTGGCGCGGATTACTTTCAGGGATACCTGTTGGCCAGGCCGCAAATCGAGGCCCTGCCCCTGCCCGACCTGTCAAAAATTTAAGGCCGCGCCGCCCCGTATCAGGTCGGAGACAGGGAAAACGTCAGCTTCGTGCTTTCGGTGAAAATCCCTCCCCGGTCGCCCGGCGTCAGGGGGCCGTAGCGCGGCTCGAACACCGGCGGCAACGGCCGGCCGTTGTCGGGCGCCAGCCAAAGACGCAGGAGATGCCGCCGGTTTTCGATCTCCGGCCAATCCTCGTAGTCGGTCCGCGAATGCAGAATCTGGTGGTTGTGCAGCAGCTGGATGTCGCCCGGCAGGAATTCCATGGACAGATAGAATTCCGGGTCGTTGCAGAGGGTATCCAGGTAATCCATGGCCTCGATTTCAAGGTCCGTCAGGCGGCGTGCTTCCGGGAACAGCTCCTGGGCCGAGCGGATGTACTGCCCCACGTACATCGTCGTCAGATAGCCGTCGTGCCAGTTGAACACGGGCACGTCGAACCAGGGCTTCATCCCCGGCGGGATTTCACCGCGGCGGTCGGTGGGAAAGGCATTGAACAATGCCTGCCACAGGTCGGGCCGCCGTTCGCGGATCACGTCGTGCAGGGTCACGGAGCTGACGATGCGGCTGGCGCCGCCGGATTTCGCCGTTTTCAGGCAGAGCAACCCGACGATATCGACGCTGTCCGTATGGAATTCGAGGCCGCGGTTGGTCTGATAGTACCGCGTGGTCGGGTCCTTGATGTTCAGGCCGATGTCGCGCACGTGGCCCAACAGATGCCCCTTGGCGTTGCTGGGCCGGAAACCGCCGACGTAGGACCCCAGCCCCAGATAACCGACGGCCGATTCCGTGACGCTGTAACGATCAACCGGAAACCCGCGAAGCAACACGAAACCCCGCCCGTTGACGACCTCGTCGCGCAGCTTCTTCAGGCGCGGGCCCAGGGTCGGAAGCCGGAAGGTCTCGGGCCGGATATCCGCCATGCCGAGGTCGTTGGCCTGATGGGCGCGGATCGCCGCGTCGATTTCGGCGATCTCGGCCGCGTTCAGATGTTCGATCCAGGCCCCGGATGCCGCCATGTCCGGGCCGCGCCAGGCGCCGGGGCCGCCGATCGGCCCGGGGGTCAATTCAGGCGCCGTATCGGCCGCATCGAATGCGTCTTTGAGGGCATGGTTTGGCATGGTCGCTCCCGCAGGTTGTTGGCGAAAACACCATCAGGCCCGATCAGTTATTTGTCTATTTTGTTTTTTTAATTGATTGATATATTTAACATATGAATAGCAACATCACCCTCCGCCAACTGCGCGCCTTTCTCGCCGTCATGGAACAGGCCAGCTTCACCAAGGCGGCGGCCGTGCTCAACATGACGCAGTCGGCGCTGACGAATTCCGTCAAGAACCTGGAACTGGAACTGGGGATTCGGTTGTTCGACCGCACGACCCGGCATGTCGAGCCGACCGCCCACGGCAAGCAGTTCGCCACCGTCGCCCGCCGCTTCACCGAGGACCTGGAGCGCGGCATGGACGACCTGCGGGCCCATGTGGACCGCCAGCAGGGGTTGGTCGTCGTCGGTGCGACGGCGACCATGATCACTTCCGTGCTGATCCCGGCGCTCAAGGGCATGGCCGCCCGATATCCAGGAATCCGCGTGCGGATCATCGAGGTTCTGACGGCGGAGGCTGTCGAGCGCGTCCGGGCCGGCGACATGGACATGGCGTTCACGACCATCGCCCTGCCCGATGCGGATTTCGACGCCACGCCGGTGATGCGCGACGCCTTCCATCTCGTCTGTCCGCCGTCGCATCCGCTGGCGCGGCACGAAGGCCCCCTCGCCTGGGATGTGTTCAATGACCATGCGGCCGTGGGCATGTCCGGCGAAAGCGGCATCCGGGGCATTCTCAAGGAGCACGCGGCGGGGCAACGCGCGGTCAGCGGGCTGTCCTACGAGGTGTCGTCGGTCTGGGGGCTGATCCGCATGGTGCGCGACGGGCTGGGGATCGCGGCGGTGCCGGGCCTGGTGGCCCAGGCCATGGCGTCGGAAGGCATCCCCGGTTTTCGTCTGATGCCGCCCATCCATCGCACGGTGTCCCTGATCACGCGCGCCGGACGCTCGCCGACGCCGGCCGCGGGCACGCTGGTCTCGGCCGCGTTGGCGCAACTCAGAAACGTGGAAAGCGACGGAATCGAGATTCCGGTGACCGAGGAACAATTGGCCGAGCGGGGCTTCGCGGCCGGATAGCCGCCTCACCCGGCCTCGGCCGGAAGAAACGTCGCCGCTTCGATCTTGTTGCCGTCGGGGTCGCGGATGAAGGCCGCGAAGTACGGCCCCATGGAGGCCTGCCGCATGCCGGGCGCGCCGTCGTCGGTGCCGCCGTGGGCCAGGGCCGCCGCGTGGAATGCGGTAACCGCGTCCTGGGTGCGCGCCCGCAGACAGACGTGCATGCCCGTGTCGGCGCCCGCCGCCGCCATGCCCGGCCGCGCGTTGAGCCAGAATTCCGGATAGCGTTTGCCGAAGCCGACCGTATGCGGCAGCTCGACCAGCCGCGTCAGGCCGAGCGGCGCCAGAACGGCTTCGTAGAACGCCGCGCCGGCGGCAAGATCGGAGACGGCGATGGAGATATGGTCGATCATGGTGGCCTCTGCGTTTGCGGTGGCCAGTATACTGCGGCCGGATGGCCCTTGTGTGAAGCCGTCGGGGTTCCCTACCATTCATCGTCATTCCCATATTCCCCCTCCTCCAGAAAAACGAGACCGCCGACCATGACCCAGCAAGACCTCGTAGAACGCGCCCGCGCCGTGCTTCCCGGCGCCGGTTTCGGTAATTTCGACGCCAATTTCGTGATCCGTGAGGGCAAGGGAGCGCGTATCTGGGACGAGGACGGCAACGAATACATCGATTTCCTGATCGGCTCCGGCCCCATGATCCTGGGCCATTGTCATCCCGAGGTCGTCGAGGCCGTGCAGGAACAGGTGGCCAAGGGGTCGACCTTTTTCGCCAGCAACGCCCACGGTATCGAACTGGCCGAGGAAATCTGCCGCGCCGTGGCCTGCGCCGAACAGGTCCGCTTCACCAGCACGGGCAGCGAGGCCGACATGTTCGCCATGCGTCTGGCCCGGGCGCATACCGGGCGGGACAAGATTCTCAAGTTCGAGGGCGGCTATCACGGCATGTCGGCGGAAGGCCAGATGAGCCTAGCGCCCGACCGGATGATGAACTATCCCGTCGCCGTGCCGGACTCGGCGGGCATTCCCGACGCCGTGCGCGACGACATGCTGGTGGCGCCGTACAACGACATCGAATTCTTCCGCTCGCTGATCGCCGAGCGCGGCCACGAGATCGCCGCCGTCATCGTCGAGCCGTTGCAGCGGATCATCCCGCCCCTGCCCGGTTTCCTTGAGATCCTGCGCGACGAATGCACCCGGAACGGCATGGTCCTGATCTTCGACGAGGTCGTGACCGGGTTCCGTCTGGCCTATGGCGGCGCGCAAGAGGTCTATGGTGTCACGCCCGACGTCTGCACCCTGGGCAAGATCATCGGCGGCGGTTTCCCCCTGGCGGCGATCGCCGGCAAGGCCCACATCATGGCCCATTTCGACGCCGGCATGGTCGGCAAGGACAAGGCGTTGATGCAGATCGGCACCCTCAGCGGCAACCCCGTCGCCGCCGTGGCGGGCCTGAAGACCTTGGAAATCCTGCGCCGTCCGGGCCAGTACGACCATTTGTACGCCGTCGGCGAAACCCTCATCAAGGCGATCAACGAACACCTGGAGGCCGCGGGCCAGACGCATCATGTCGCCGGCTGTCCGGTGCTGTTCGACATCGTCTTCGCCGGGGGCCCGATGCACAATTACCGCGACGTGATCCGCAACGACGCGGCAAAGGCGGCGCGGTTCAACGCGGTCCTGCGGGAACAGGGCATTTTCAAGGGGCCCAGCAAGTTCTACCCCTGCCTTGCGCTGACCGACGACGACGTGGCGCAGACGGTCGCGGCCATCGCCCAGGCCGCGGCATCGCTGACCGATTGAACCGGGGAAAGCCATCGACGTGTCCGACGACCTGAGCAATCCGAACCCGACCGACCGCCTGCGCGCCGTGATGGCCAAACTGCGCGATCCCGACGGCGGCTGCCCCTGGGACGTCGAGCAGACGTTTCAGACCATCGCGCCCTACACCATCGAAGAGGCCTACGAGGTCGCCGACGCCATCCAGCGCGGCGACATGGCGGGATTGCGGGACGAGTTGGGTGATCTGCTGCTGCAGGTTTTCTTCCACGCCCGCATGGCCGAGGAAGCGGGCCATTTCGATTACGACGACGTGGCCCGCGCCATCGCCGACAAGATGGTGCGCCGTCACCCGCACGTGTTCGGCAACGCCGACATCGCCACGGCCGAGGCCCAGACCGTCCATTGGGAGGACCTGAAGGCCCGGGAGCGGGCGGAAAAGGGCGAGACACCGGCGGAAGACGCCAGCGCGCTGGACGGCGTGGCGATCCCCCTTCCCGCCCTGACCCGCGCGGAAAAGCTTCAGAAACGCGCCGCCCGCATCGGTTTCGATTGGCCCGAGGCCGCCCCCGTGATCGCCAAGATCGAGGAGGAACTGGCGGAGCTTCGCGCCGAAATGGATGGCGGAACGTCTAGGGCGCGCCTGGAAGAGGAAATGGGCGACCTGCTGTTCGCCGTCACCAATCTGGCCCGGCATCTTAAGATCGATCCCGAAACGGCGCTGCGCCGGGGCAATCACAAGTTCGAGGACCGCTTCCGCCGCATGGAAAAACGCCTGCGCGGCCAGGGCCGGGACCCGGCGGACGCCAGCCTGGACGAGATGGAAGCCGCCTGGCAGGCCGAGAAGCGGCACGACAAGGCCGCCGAATAGTCGAAAACCGCTGACCCGCAGGCCCGAACAGGTTAGAAGGTTGAAGGACTTAAACCGATTGAGAGCCCGAATTTCCGCATGCGCCGCCTCCTCCGTCCCCTGCTGATCCTCATCGTCGCCGCGGTCGCGCTTTCGGGCTGCTACCTGCCGGCGCGTTTCGATGCCGAGATCGAGTTGGACCGGCGCGGCTATTACAAGCTCACGTTCTCCGGCTACATGGTCGATACGCGGCTGTACGGCGCGCTCAAGGACGGCAAGGTCCAGGGGGCCCAGGAAGTCGACGAGGTCAAGAAGCTGAAGGCGGATATCGAGCGCGACCCCGACGCGTCCGATTTCGGCTACATCAAGCAGGGCTATTTCAAGATGCACTGGCATCGCGAGGGCGACCTGCTGAAGGCCAAGTCGGTCACCTTCCTGCGCCGCAACGAGCATATTTTCGGCATCGCCTACAACAAGGAAACCCGCATCGTGAACATGCTGGGCCGGTCCCTGTCGAAAAGCCAGAAGGACCAGATCGTCCAGGCCGGGATGAACACGACCGGCGAACTGCGGGTCATCACCGACACCAAGGTGATCAGCCACAACGCCGACGAGGTGAAGGACTTCCCCGCCCGCGGCCCGCGCACCAAGGTCTATATCTACCGCATCCCCAACATCTACCGCGCCACGCCGCAGATGCAGATCAGCCTGCGCTGACGGTCAGGCGTTCTGATTCAATCCCAATTCCCGCTGCAACTTCTTGGTCAGGCCCAAGGAGACGAGGCGATGGGACTCCGCGAGGTGGTCCTTCAGGTCGGCGTCGCTCAATCCAGGTTCTTCGTACTGCTGGATCCATTTCATGCCGCGTGACGCCAGATAGGGCGCCGGGCGCAGCCCGGGCATGTCGCGCAGCACGTCATAGGCGAATTCCGAGACCTTGAAGGTGATGCCCGCGAGGTGACCGGCGTTCCAGCCGCCGATGGCGAACACCTTGCCGCCGACCTTCCACACGTCCGCCCCGCCCCATTGCACGACATGGGTCGTGGCCGGCAGCGTTCGGCAGAAGGCGTTGAACTCGTCATAAGTCATGGCCGCCCCCTTCCCCGAACGCTGTGCCTATTTGCGGCGCAGGCGGCGGATCAGCGACGAGGTGTCCCAGCGCGCCCCGCCCATGTCCTGGACGTCCTTGTAATAGCCGTCGACGATGCGGGTGACGGCCAGTTCGGCGCCGTTGGCCTTGGCCTCGGCGAAACAAATCCCAAGGTCCTTGCGCATCCAGTCGACGGCGAAACCGAAGTCGAACTGGTCGTCGGCCATGGTCTTGCCGCGGTTTTCCATCTGCCAGCTTTGCGCGGCCCCCTTGGAGATCACGTCGAGCACCTGCTTGACGTCGAGCCCGGCGCGCATGCCGAAGTCCAAGCCTTCGGAAAGTCCCTGGAGCAGCCCGGCGATGCAGATCTGGTTGACCATCTTGCACAACTGGCCCGAGCCCACGGGGCCCAGCAGGGTGACGGCCCGGGCATAGGCCTGGATCACCGGCTCGGCGCGGGCGAAATCCCCGTCCCCGCCGCCGCACATGACGGTCAGCACGCCGTTCTCCGCCCCCGCCTGGCCGCCCGACACGGGACCGTCGATGAAGCCGATGCCCATTTCAGTGGCCTTGGCCGCGATCTCGCGGGCGACGGCGGCGGATGCCGTGGTGTGATCGACCAGCACCGTGCCCGCGTCCATGCCCGCCAACATGCCGTCGTCGCCGAACGTGACGGCGCGCAGGTCGTCGTCGTTGCCGACGCAGGAAAACACGAACTCGGCGCCCTTGGCGGCCTCTGCGGGTGTCTTGCCGAACGCGCCGCCGTGATCGGCGGCCCATTTCTCGGCCTTGGCCGTGGTCCGGTTGTAGACGGTGACCTGATGGCCGTTTTTCGCCAGATGCCCGGCCATGGGATAGCCCATGACGCCCAGGCCGATGAATGCGCAGCGTGCCATGCCGCCTCCTTCGAAGTCGTTTCAGATGTAAATGCCGTCCCGTTTGGTAGCGCCCCCGGGGCGTCGGGGCAAGGCGGGATATGTCTCAGGACATTAGGTGGTCGAGGGCTGCCCAGGCCGGCATGTCAGGGGCCAGCAGCAGGGCGTCGCCGGGCCGCGCCATGCCGGGGGCATAGGCCCGCCCGTCGCCGGTCATGGCCGCCTGGCCGCCGGCCTCGCCATGCAGCAGGACCCCCGCCGCATGGTCCCAGGGCATCAGTTTTCCGGCGTAGCGCGCGAAATCGAGAACGCCCCGCGCCAGGTCCATGTATTCCAGGCCGACGCAGCGGTAGCGCAGGAAGGCCTTGGGGATCGCGGGGGCCCCTGGCGTTCCGGCACGGGCGCGCAGGCGGTCGGCGAACTTGTTGCCGAGGGAGCCGGTCATGGCGGCGACCGGACCGGCGGCGCCCAGGCGCAGGGGCGTACCGTCGATGGCGGCGCCGGCCCCCGCCTCCGCAAAGGCCAGGTGATCGCCCACGGGATCGAAAATCCAGCCCTTGGCCGTCTCGCCGCGCCGGGTGAGCGCCAGGATCATGGCGAAGCGCGGCGTGCCGTGGGCGAAATTATGGGTGCCGTCCAGGGGGTCGATGATCCAGGCCCAGGGGGCGTCGTTGATCTCGCCGAGGGCTTCCGGGCGGTTCTCATGGGCTTCCTCGCCGACGATCAGGGCACCCGGGATCAGGCCCGCGAGGCGGCGGGTCAGCATGGCTTCCGACGCCCGGTCGGCGACGGTCACCAGATCGCCCGGGTTCTTTTCCGAAATCTCGTGGCTGGCCAGGGTGCGGAAGCGCGGCAGAATCTCGGTTTCCGCCGCCTCGCGCAGGATGGCGGCGACACGGTCGGGATCGATGTCGAGGGCATTGGACACGGGGTGCTGATCCGGACGCCGCCTTTAAGGGCAGGTCAGTTGGAGTGGATGTCGCGGTCGCGGTGGAAGGCTTCGGCGAGGTCTTCCAGCATTTGCGCCACGTCGTCGCTGTAATCGGCGCGCTGCATCAGGGCCCGGGTGACGAAGGTGGCGAAGGACACGGCCTCGCCCTTGCCGCGCAGGCGGAAATCGTCGGCCAAGCGTTGCAGATGGTCGTGCACATGGCTTTTCGCCATGACATTCAACTGGCGCTTGACCAACTTGTTCTTGGAACGCCATTTGTTCTGGCTGCGGTTTGTCGCCATGGGTGCCCGTCCGTCCGTACCGGATGTCTGCTGTCGCCGAAATGCGATGTCCCCGGTTTAATGGGAAATGGTTACCAACCGATGTAGGGATTCCGCCCCTGGACCCCTTGCGGTCTAGTGTAGACGGCTCTGGCGGGCGCTGTCGATACGGGTGAGAAGCTGCGACTGGCTGCGCGGGTCCATGCGGACGCGCAGATGGATGCCGGTTTCGCTGTCGGCCCGGTCCAGGACCTCGCCGTGTTCATAAATCCAGGCCAGGGTCGCGCCTTCGTCGAAGCCCAGGTCCAATTCCAATTCTCCGAGCTTGTCACCGAGCACGTCCTGGATGCGCTGGATCAGGGTGTCCAACCCCTGCCCGGTCACGGCGGAAATGGCGACCGGCGGGTTGTTGTCCTGGCGGGCGATGCGTTCCTCCAGGGCGCTGAGGGCTTCCGGCGTCAGCAGGTCGATCTTGTTGAGGGCCTCGGTGATCGGTGTCGCCGAGTCGTCGCCCAATCCCAGGCCGGACAGCACCTCCAGCACGTCGCGTCGCTGAATCTCCGTATCCGGGTCGGCGATGTCGCGCACGTGCAGGATCATGTCGGCCTCCACGACCTCTTCCAGGGTCGCGTGGAAGGCGTTGACCAATTGGTGCGGCAGGTCGGAAATGAACCCCACGGTGTCGGACAGGATGACCGGCCCACCTTCCGGCAGGTCGAGTTTGCGCATGGTCGGGTCGAGGGTCGCGAACAACTGGTCGCGGGCGACCACGTCGGCGCCGGTCAGGCGGTTGAACAGGGTCGACTTGCCGGCGTTGGTGTAGCCGACCAATGCGACCACCGGATAGGGAACGCGTTGGCGCGCGCGGCGTTGCAGGGAGCGCGTGCGCTTAACCTCGGCCAATTCGCGCTTCAGCCGCGCGATGCGCTGGCGGATCATGCGCCGGTCGAGTTCGATCTGCCGCTCGCCGGGGCCGCCCATGAACCCCGCCCCGCCGCGCTGGCGTTCCAGGTGGGTCCAACTGCGGACCAGACGGCCCAACTGATAGCTGAGGGCGGCCAGATCGACCTGCAAGCGGCCTTCCTTGGTCCGCGCCCGGGCGCCGAAAATTTCCAGGATCAGGCCCGTGCGGTCGATGACCTTCGCTTCCCAGGCGGTTTCCAGGTTGCGCTGCTGAACCGGCGTCAGGTTGGCGTTGACGACGACCAGTTCGCAATCCGGCAAGGCATGCAGGGTCTCGCCGATGCGCTCCACCGTGCCCTTGCCCAGAAGGGTCGAGGGCCGGGGCCGGGGCAGTTCGAACGTTTCGGCATGGACGACGTCCAGGTCGATGGCGCCGGCGAGCGCCACGGCCTCGTCCAGGCTGGCGCGCGCGCTACGGGTGTCGGCCCCGCCGGCCGCGGACATGTTCGGATGGATGACGGCGCAGGAGCCCGCGCCCGCCGCCTTGGCGGCGGACGTGACATCACCTGGCGTTTGTTCGGTCAACCCTCGACGGACTCGGCCGCATCCGGTTCGAACAATTGAACGGGAACGGACGGCATGACCGTCGAGATGGCGTGTTTATACACCAACTGCGTATGCCCGTCCCGGCGCAGGAGAACGGAAAAATTGTCAAACCAGGTGACGATTCCCTGTAGCTTGACTCCGTTGACCAGAAACACCGTGACCGCAGTTTTGTTCTTCCTGATGTGGTTAAGAAAAACGTCCTGCACGTTTTGTGATTTTTCTGACGACATCTCTCCCCACCCCAAAGTCTTTTTGCGACCACACCTCGCTTCTGCGCGCTGGCCGTAACGCCGCGTCCGACTTTGTTCCGGGCTCCCTGTTGTTGTTTTCTCTTTTGTTTCTACACGGCTAACCAGCCTTGTACAAAAGCTTACAGTGTCTGAGTGAACTTGCAAAGACTATCGCAATCGGGGAAATGCAGGGCCGGAGGAAAATCAGTGAATTCGTCTAGTCCGGGTGCTTGGGGGCGGATCAGCACCGGATAACAGCCGGCCCCGTGGGCGCATTCCATGTCGACATCGGCGTCGCCGACGAACCACACGCCCTCCCCGGCCGCCACGCCGCCGGGTTGCAGCGCCATGTCGATGGGATCGCGGGCCGGCTTGTCGCGCGGCGCGTCCATGGCCCCGACCAGGGCGCCGAAATGGCCGACCCAGCCCAGGGCCTGTGCCTCCTTGCGCAGGAACGATCCTTTCTTGTTCGACACCACGCAAAGGTACACGCCGGCATCCACCAAATTCTGGAGGAGCCCCGCCGCCCCCGCCGCCGGTTGCAGCTTTTCCGCATGGATCGCGCCATAGCGTTCGTAGAACACGTCGCCGGCTTTTTCCCAGTCGTCGCCGAACAGGCCGGGAAAGCTGTCGCGGAGCGACTTGCGGACCTTGGCGTGGGTCTCGGCGAGCGTCCATTCGCGCAGGCCCCAGGCCCGGAAGGTATGGTTCAGGGCGTCATGGATGATCGGCCAGGTATCGACCAGGGTGTTGTCCCAGTCGAAGACGACGGCCTTGGGCCGGGGCAACGGCGGCAAGAGGTGCGAATCGGTCACTGCTTAGAAATATTCCAGTTGCACGGCGAACATGTTTTCGACCTTGCGGATGGATTCCGGCGCCGAGAACAGGATCACCCGGTCGCCGGCCTCGACCGTGGTCGTGCCGCGCGGGAACAGCATCTTGCCGTCGCGCACGATGGCGCCGACGACGACCCCCGCCGGCAGTTGGATTTCCTTCAGCGTCTTGCCGGCAAGGTCCGAGGTTTCCAGAGCCTCGGCCTCGATCAGTTCGCCCAGGCCCTCGCGCACCGCATGGACCGAATGGATGCGCCCGCGGCGCACGTGCTGCAAGATCGTCGAGACGGTGATGTTGCGCGGGCTGACCACCACGTCGATGCCGAGGGAGCCGATGAGCTGCTCGTAGATCGAGGTGTTGACCAAGGTCACCGTGCGTTCGCAGCCGAACTTCTTGGCCAGCAGCGAGGCCAGGATGTTGCTTTCGTCATCGTTGGTGACGGCGACCACCGTGTCGGTGCCGCGGATGTTGGCTTCTTCCAGGATTTCGATGTCGCGCGCGTCGCCGTTCAGCACCACCGTGCTGTCGAGCTGGCCGGAGATGTATTCGGCGCGCTCCTTGTTGTGTTCGATGATCTTGGCCTTGACCCAGGGGTATTCGCGCTCGATCTCCTGCGCCAGGACCAGGCCGATGTTGCCGCCGCCGATGATCAGCAGGCGCCGGGCCTCGCCCGCGTCATAGCCGAAGGCGGTCATGGCGCGGCTGATCTGCGCCGTGTCGACCACGAAATAGACCTCGTCGCCGGGCGCCATCTGGTCGTTGGCCTTGGGCACGATCGCGTTGCCGTCGCGGACCAGGCCGACGACCACGATGTTGAGATCCGGGAACAACTGGGTCAGCTGTTTCAGCGGCGTGTTCAGCAGCGGGCATTCCTCGGTGCAGCGTACGCCCAGCAGCGTCACCGCCCCATTGGCCAGGGGAATCATGTCCATGGCGCCGGGGATGCGCAGGCGCCGGGCGACGGCCTTGGCGACCTCCATCTCCGGCGAGATGATGACGTCGATGGGAAGGTTGTCGCGCGAGAACAGATTGGCCCACATGGGGTCGAGATAACTTTTCTGGCGGATGCGCGCGATCTTGGTCGGCACGTCGAACAGGGAATGGGCGACCTGACAGGCGACCATGTTGATCTCGTCCGTCAGGGTGACGGCGATCAGCATGTCGGCGTCGGCGATGCCGGCGCGCTCCAACACGTCCGGATGCGACGCATGGCCGACCACCGCCTGGGCGTCCAGGGTGTCGGACACCCGGCGCACCAGATCCGGCGCCTGATCGACGATGGTCACGTCATGGTTTTCCAACGCCAACTGGCGGGCGATGTTGACGCCGACCTGGCCGGCGCCGCAAACGATGATCTTCATGCCGGGCGCCCTTCTTTGGATGCGGCTTTGGATACGGCGGTTGTGCGGGAAACGGTCATGACGCCCCGCGATCCTCGTCCGTCAGGCCGAGGGACTTGAGCTTGCGATGCAGGGCCGACCGTTCCATGCCCACGAACTGCGCGGTGCGCGAGATGTTGCCGTTGAACCGCGACATCTGGGCATTCAGGTATTCGCGCTCGAAATCCTCGCGCGCGTCCCGCAGCGACTTGGCCAGATAGCCCTCGTCGCCGCCGATGGGGCTGCGTTTCATTCCGTCGAGAAATTCCGTCGGCAGCATGCTGGCACCCAGAACCGTGTCGTTGTCGCCGGGGGCCAGGATCAGCACCCGTTCGATCACGTTACGAAGTTCGCGGACGTTACCCGGCCATGCGTAACTCTGCAATGCCGCCAAGGCGTCCTCGCCCAGGCGGCGGGGCTGCTGGCCGGTGGCGTCGGCGGCCTGACGCATGAAATGGTCGGTCAGGGCGCGGATGTCCTCGCGCCGGTCGGCCAGGGCCGGCACCGTCAGGGGCACCACGTTGAGACGGTAGAACAGGTCCTCGCGGAACCGTCCGGCGGCGACCTCGGCCTGCAGGTCGCGGGTCGTCGACGAGATCACCCGCACGTTGACCTGCACCCGGGTGGAGCCGCCGACCCGTTCGAAATTCTGTTCCTGTAGGACGCGCACGATCTTGCCCTGGGTTTCCAACGGCATGTCCGAGACCTCGTCGAGCACGAGGGTGCCGCCGTGGGCGCGCTCGAACGTGCCGATACGCCGCGAACCGTCGCCGCCCTCGGTGCCGAACAGTTCCATTTCAACCCGGTCCGGCGCCATGGTCGCGCAGTTGACGATGACGAAGGGGCCGTCGGCGCGGTTGGACCGCGCGTGGATGTTGCGCGCCACGATTTCCTTGCCGCTGCCGCTCGGCCCGAAGATCAAAATCCGGCTGTTGGACGGCGCCGCGCGCTCGATGACCTGCTGAATTTCGCGTATCGCCGCCGACGCGCCGATCAGGTCGAGGGACGAGCCGGCGCGCAGTTTCAATTCCTCGTTTTCCGAGCGCAGGCGCGCCGCCTCCACCGCGCGCCGCACGTTGAGCAACAGGCGGTCGGCCTTGAACGGCTTTTCGATGAAGTCGTAGGCGCCGTCCTTGATGGCCGTGACGGCGGTTTCCACGGTGCCGTGGCCGCTCATCATCAGAACCGGGATTTCCGGGTGGTTCTGCTTGATCCGCTTGAGAATTTGCAGACCGTCCAGTTCGCTGCCCTGTAACCAGATGTCGAGCAGCACCAGGCTCGGCTGCCGCGCCGACAGCGCCTCAAGCGCCCCTTGGCTGTCGGCCGCCTCGCGGGTGTCGTAGCCCTCGTCCTGGAGAATCCCCGCCGTGAGGGTTCGAATGTCGGCTTCGTCGTCGACGATGAGAATGTCTTGTGCCATGACAGCCCTACCCCAATCCCAGGCCGGTCGCGACCTTCATGGGATCTTTGTCGCCGTCGTTGGCGGTTTCATCCAAGTCCCGAAACACCAGACTGATCCGCGCCCCGCCGCCGGGGCGGTCCTCGAGGCGCAGGTCACCCTGATGATCTTCCATGATCTTGCGGACAATGGCCAGCCCCAGGCCGGTGCCCTTGCTGCGTGTCGTCACGTAGGGTTCGGTCAACCGTTCGCGCCCGGCTTCGGGCAGGCCGATGCCGTTGTCCTCGACGATGACCGCGACGCTTTCGTCACCGCCGCCCTGACCGCGGCCGTCGGTCACCGTGACGGAAATCCGGCCAGGCTCGCCCTCGCCGCCTTCGGTCTTGTCCTGGAGAATCCGGCTTTCAACGCTTTCCGCCGCGTTCTTCAGGATGTTGGTGAGGGCGCGCGACACCTGACGACGGTCGCAGCGCAGCATCATGTCGCCGTCCGGCAGGGCGAGATCGATCGTGATGTCTTCCGCGCGCGACCGCTCGAGAATGACGACCTCGCGAATCAGGTGCGACAGGTTCTCGCGCCCGATGGAGGGTTGCGGCATGCGCGCGAAGGACGAGAATTCATCGACCATGCGGCCGATGTCCTCGACCTGACGGATGATCGTGTCCGTGCAGGTGGTGAAGGTTTCCGGGTCCGAGGTGACTTCGTCCTGGTACTTGCGCTTCAGGCGTTCGGCCGACAATTGGATGGGCGTCAGCGGGTTCTTGATCTCATGGGCGATGCGCCGCGCCACGTCGGCCCAGGCGGCGGCGCGCTGTGCCGACAAAAGTTCGGTCACGTCATCGAAGGTGACGACGAAGCCCAGCAACTGACCCGCCAGACGCTCGGCGGCGATGCGCACCAACAACGTGCGCTCGCTGCCGTCGCGGGCAAGCTTGACCTCGGACCGCTGCTGGCGGTCGGGCCGGCGCTTGGCCTCGGACCACAGGGGGGCGAATTCCGGTACCAGATCGACCAGCAGCCGCCCCTTGGCCCGCATCAGGTCCTCGCCGACCAGGGTCGAGGCCGACCGATTGGGCAAATTGATGCGCCCGTCCTTGTCCAGGCCGACCACGCCCGCCGACACGCCGGCCAGCACCGTTTCCGTGAACCGGCGCCGTTCGTCCAATTCCCGGTTGGCCGAAATCAGACCTTCCTGCTGGCCGCGGATCTGCGCCGTCATGCGGTTGAAGGCGCGCGACAGGGAGGCCAGTTCGTCATCGGCGTCGGGAATGTCCACGGTCGTCGTCAGGTCGCCGTCGCGGATGCGCCCGGCGGCATAAATCAGGCTTGAGACCGGCTCGGCCAACTGCGTTGCGACGGTCAGGCCCGTCCATACGGCGGCCAGCAGCAACAGCACGGAAACCACGGTGAAGATCAGGATGAAGCTGACTTGCAGGCCGCCCCGCTCGCGCTGGAGTTTCTGGTATTCGCGCACCGCGTTCTGGATGGTGTCGATGTGGTTGAGGACGTCCGGGTTCACGAACCTCTCCAGCACCAGATAGGCGTCGACGAAGCGGTTCAGCTTGTAGATGGCGCGGATGCGGTCCTGTTCGTCGAGCGGGATCAGGGTGATCTTGCCGGTCTGCGCCTGCTGGAAAAGTTCCGGGGTGATTTGCTCGGTCTCGCGCGGGCGGGAAAATTCGGATTGCGCGATGACCTTGCCCGTGCCGTCGACCATGACCGCCTCGGTGAACCCGCGCGAGCGGGTGTGGAAGGTCAGAAGCGGGCTCAGGCGCCAGGGTTCGCGGGTGAGAATGCCGGAATTGATGTTCAGGTCGTTGGCCACGGCCAGGATGTCCGTGCCGAAGTTTTCCCGGTGTTCCTTCAAATAGGCGCTGGCCACGCCCATGGACTGGTCGAGCGCCGTCGAGACCCGTTCATTGAACCAGGCCTGCACGCCGTAATGCAGGAAGGTCGCCGACATCACGGCGACCAGAATGGCCGGTGCCGTGGCGACCAGGGCGAACAGGGTCACCATGCGCACATGCAGGCCCGAGCCCGCCTGCCCGCGCCGCCGGTCGAGCCAGATCGAGAACAGGCGCTGGCCGACGACCATGCCGAGAAGCAGCAGGATCCCGCCGTCCAGGTAGATCATGGCGACGATGGTTTCGATGTTCTGGGTCTGGGCCGGGCGGAACACCAGCATGAAGGCGGTGGCCACGCAGGACACGACCGCCGCCGCCGCAAGCCCGTAGGCGAGAAGCCGCTTGGTGCTCGCCCCGCGCAGGCCGATCAGCGCCCAAAGGCTGCCGAGGGGGCCTTGTCCGGGCGTGGCCGGAGGGTTCATTTCTGGCCCCGCACCACCGAAATGTCGAGGTCGCGGATCTTCTTGCGCAGGGTGTTGCGGTTGAGACCCAAAACCTCGGCCGCCTTGACCTGATTGCCGCGCGTGGCCCGCAGGGTCAACAGGATCAGCGGCCGTTCGATTTCGCGCAGCACGCGGTCGTACAGGCCCGCCGCCGGCAACGCCCCTGCATGGGCGCCGAAGTAGGCTTCCAGGCGTTCCTCGACGACCTGCGACAGGCCCCGATTGGCGCCTGGGTCGCCGCTGCGGCTGCGGTCGGCGAGTTCCGCCGAGATGGCCTGTTCGGAAATGGTTTCCTCGGAATAGAGGGCGGCCAGGCGGTGGATCAGGTTTTCCAGTTCGCGCACGTTGCCCGGCCAGTTGTAGGCCATCAGACGTTCCGTGGCCTTGCCCTCGATGATCTTCCACGGCAGGCCCTCGCCCGCCGCCTTGGCGAGGAAGGTCTTGACCAGTTCGGGGATGTCCTCAAGCCGTTCGCGCAGCGGCGGCAGGCGCAGCGGCACGACGTTCAGGCGGTAGAACAGATCCTCGCGGAAGCGGCCCTGGCGGGTCAGCTGGGTCAGGTCCTGATGGGTCGCGGCGACGATGCGCACGTCGGTCTTGCGCGTCACCCGGCCGCCGACGGAGGTGTATTCCCCTTCCTGCAACACGCGCAGCAGGCGGGTCTGGGCCTCCAGCGGCATGTCGCCGATTTCGTCGAGGAACAGGGTGCCGCCCTCGGCCTGCTCGAAGCGGCCGGAGGACCGCATGGTGGCCCCCGTGAAGGCGCCCTTTTCGTGACCGAACAGTTCGCTTTCGATCAACTCACGCGGGATCGCGGCCATGTTGACGGCGACGAACGGCCCGCGCTTGCGCTTGCCGTAATCGTGCAGCACCCGCGCCGCCAGTTCCTTGCCGGTGCCCGACTCGCCGGTGATCAGCACGGTCAGGTCGGTCGAGATCAGGCGCGCCAGGGTGCGGTAGATTTCCTGCATGGCCGGCGAGCGGCCGACCAGGGGCAGCTTTTCCACCCCGGCGTGCTCGGCGCTCAGGCCCGGCTGCTCGGGCGGGGCTTCCAGGCCGCGGCGCACGATGGAGATCAACTCGTTGATGTCGAACGGCTTGGGCAGGTATTCGAAAGCCCCGCTTTCCGCCGCCTTGACCGCCGTCAGAATGGTGTTCTGGGCGCTCATCACGACGATCCGCAGTTCCGGGCGGATCTCCTTGATGCGCGGGATCAGGTCGAGGCCGTTTTCATCGGGCATGATCACGTCGGTAATGATGATGTCGCCCTCGCCCGCCGATACCCAATCCCACAGGGTCGAGGCCTGGCCCGTCGTCTTGACGTCCAGTCCGGCGCGGCCCAGCGCCTGCGCGACCACGGTACGGATCGCCGCGTCGTCGTCGGCGACAAGAACGGTGCGGCCGCTCATTTCAACTCTCCCGGTTCAGTGTCTTCGTAGAACGGCAGCATGACCCGGAACTCGGTCCGTCCCGGGCGGCTTTCGCATTCGACCACGCCGCCGTGATCGCCGACCAGCTTGGCGACCAGGGCGAGGCCCAGGCCGGTGCCGTTCGGCTTCGACGTCACGAAGGGGTCGAACAGGTTGGACGTCAGGTCCTCGGGGATGCCGGGGCCGTTGTCGATGATGGAAACCTTCAAGGGCAGCGCCACCTTGTCCTTGCGGCCCGACAGGGCGAACCGCACGCCATGCTGGTAGGCGGTGCGCAGGTTGATTTCGCCGCCGACCTCGGGACAGGCGTCACAGGCGTTCTTGACCAGGTTGAGGAAGATCTGCACCAACTGGTCGTGGTCGCCCGGCACCGGCGGCAGCGACGGGTCGAAATCGGCGCGGAACCGGATATTGGCGCCGAACCCGGTTTCCGCCAGGCGCTGCACCCGGTCCAGGACCTTGTGGATGTTCACGGGCTTGCGTTCGAACGGGCCGTAATCGGTGAAGATTTCCATGCGCCCGATCAGGGTCGAGATGCGGTCGGCTTCCTGGCGGATCAGTTCGGCGAGCGGCCGGTCCTCGTCGGAGGCGTTCTGTTCCAGAAGCTGCGCGGCCCCCCGGATGCCGGACAAGGGATTGCGCACCTCGTGGGCTAGCACGGCGGCCATGGAGGTGATGGAACGCGCCGCCCCCCGGTGGGTCATCTGGCGATCGATCATTTCCGTGATGCCGCGGTCGAACATCATCAGCACGATGAAGCCGGGCGAATCCGGCAGCGGCGTCGCCTGCACGCTGAGGAAATGGCGGCCGACACGCGGGCTTTCGATGGCCAGTTCGTGTTCCGAGACCTGGGCGTTGGCCCGGCGTACCTGGGCGATCAGCCCGTGCAGCGGTGAATCGGGCGGCACGAAATTGGACAGCGGCCGGTCGATCAGATGAGAGGCGCTGGCGCTGAAGAAATTCTCCGCCGCCGCGTTGACCATGGTGATGCGGTCCTCGGCGTCGAGCGTCATCACGGGGGCCGGCAGCAGGTCCAGGATGGTCGCGGAATCCGCCGGCGAATGGGCGCGTCCGCCGGCGCGGACCCGGGTGACGGTGGTTTCCATCACGCCGCGGCCCTTTCCATCTGCGGTTCGTAGAACGCGGCCAGCTTGTGGCGCACGACCTCCGGGTCTTCCTGGCCCATGATGTCGGCGCGGAATTCGGCCGATCCGGGCAGGCCCTTGGAATACCAGCCGATATGCTTGCGCGCGATCTTGACGCCCGCGTGGACGCCGTAATGGCTGAGGATGTCCTCGTAATGCCGGCGCAGCATCTCGTATTGGGCGTCGATCGAGGGATCGGGCAGGCGTTCGCCCGTTTTCAGGAAATGAATGACCTGGGCCGGGAACCAGGGCCGGCCATAGGTGCCGCGCCCGATCAGCACGCCGTCCGCGCCCGATTCTTCCATGCAGCGTTGCGCATCGTCGAGCGTCAGGATATCTCCGTTCGCAAACACAGGTACTTGCACTGCTTCCTTCACGTTACGGATGAATTTCCAATCGGCCGTTCCCTTGTAGAACTGGCAGCGCGTGCGGCCATGCACGGCAAGCGCCTGCACGCCGCAGTCCTGGGCCGCGCGGGCGAGAACCGGCGCGTTCAGGCTATCGTGGTCCCAGCCCATGCGCATCTTCAGGGTCACGGGGATGGAGACGGCCTTGACCACGGCGTCGAGGATCTTCGCGGCGTGCTTGACGTCGCGCATCAGGGCGGAGCCCGCATCGCCGTTCACGACCTTTTTCACGGGGCAACCCATGTTGATGTCGATCAGCGCGGCACCACGGGCTTCGTTCAGGCGCGCGGCCTCGGCCACGACCTCGGGCTCGCAGCCGGCCAGCTGCACCGACATGGGGTGTTCCTCGGCGCAATGGGTCGCCATCTTCATGGTTTTCTTGGCGGCATGGATCATCGCCCGGCTGGCGATCATTTCCGACACGACAAGGCCGACGCCGCAGTTCTTGACCAGGCGGCGGAACGGCATGTCGGTGACGCCGGACATGGGCGCCAAAACAACCGGGTCGGAAATCTCGACCCCACCTATCTTCAGTGACATGTTGGGTATCCCATTTTGCGTGCCCATTTATTGGGCAGAAACGGCAAGAATTCAACAAAATGCGGGGGAAAGGCGCATAAATTTTATGCCAGGAGCACGCTGGTCACGAATTTGACCCCCGGATAGGCCAGGGTCACGAACAAATAGGCCAGCAAAACCAGCCGGGCGACCTGACGGCCGCGGGCGCCGGTTTTCTGATGCGCGTACAAAAGCGCGCAGATCACCGCGAAGGCGGCCAGGGCGAATACGGTTTTGTGGTCGAGATGCAGGATGGACACGCCATGGGTCAGGTTGATGGCCGTCCCGGTGGCCATGCCGAGCGCAAGGACCGCCGCCGACAGCCACAGAAAGCGCAGCACCACGCCCTCACAATCCAGCACCGACGGCAGGCCCTGGGGCCGCTTCAGGGGCGCCTTGCGCTTCAGGGCGCGTTCCTGCAGCAAAGCCGCGAGAGAGGCCGCGGCGGCCACGGTCAGCAACGCATAGGTCGCGATGGACACGCCGATATGGAACCACAACCAGCCGCCGTCGCCCGGGGCCATGGTCATGGGGGCGGCATGGGTGGCGCCGTGGCTGAGCATGGCGAGAGCGGCCAGGATCGTCATCAGCGCGAGAAACAAGGGAGACAGGCGCGCCACGTCGCGGTCGAACACGGCCGCGGCGGCGAACACCGCCATGCTGGCGCTGACCGAAACCCAAAGCGCGAACGACAGGTCCGTGCGCCAATCGGCGATCGCCGTGGCGGCGGCCACGGTCCAGGCCACGGGCCCCACAACGGCCACGGCGAGCAGCATCCAGAACCGCGCCTGAGGCTGTTCGGCCTCGCCCTTCCAGGCGGCGAGCAGCGCCGGCAGCAGGGCGACCAGGGCGGCGATGTTGAGAACGGTGTCGGCGGCCATTTGTTCAGTCTCTCGTTACAACAGGCGGCTAGAACATCGCCCTACGCGCCCGGTTTGACAAGGGCCGCTTGCGCATGGCCGTCCGGTGACATGGCCTATTGGCAAAATCCCCGTTTGTTCAGTATGTTCCGCGCCTGACCTCCCTTCCCTCCCTGCGTTGGACAAGGCGACACCGGAACCTATGGCGAATTGCACGGCCATCATTGTCGGCGCGGGCCGCGGCCACCGTTTCGGCGGCCCCCTGCCCAAACAGTACCGGACCCTTGGCGGGGAGCCCGTGCTGCGCCACGCCTTGCGTGCCTTTGCGGCGCATCCCGCCGTGACCCAGGTGGTCGGCGTCATCCACCCCGACGACCGCGAGATGTTCGAGGCCGCCGCCCAGGGGTTGGGCATCGCCGGCCATACGGCGGGCGGCGCCGAGCGGCAGGATTCCGTGCGCAACGGCCTGGAATTCGCGGCCGGTCTGACCCCCGGCGGCGCGCCGGACCTGGTGCTGATCCACGACGCGGCCCGGCCCTTCGTGTCGGCCCGCCTGATTTCCGACGTCATCGCCGCGCTGGAAACGGCGCCCGGCGCCGTGCCGGCCCTGGCCGTGGCCGATACCCTGAAACGCGGCGCGGACGACCGGGTGACGGAGACCGTGGACCGCACCGGGCTGTACCGGGTGCAGACGCCCCAGGGGTTCCGGTTCGCCGACATCCTGGCGGCCCACGGCAAGGCCAAGGGACAGACCCTGACCGACGATGCCGCCGTGGCCGAGGCGGCGGGGCTGGCGGTCGCCCTGGTTGCGGGCGATGCGGATAATTTCAAGATCACGACGGAGGGCGACCTGATGCGCGCCGAAGAGATGATGAACGGCGGTGAAACGCGAACCGGATTCGGCTTCGACGTCCACCAGTTCGAGCCCGGCGACGCCGTGCGGCTATGCGGCGTCGATGTTCCCTTCGACCGCAAGCTCAAGGGCCATTCCGATGCCGATGTCGGGCTGCATGCCCTGACCGACGCCATTCTGGGCGCCATCGGCCAAGGCGACATCGGCCAGCATTTTCCGCCGACGGACCCGACGTGGCGGGGCGCCGAATCCCATATCTTCCTGGCCCATGCCGCGGCCCTGGTCCGCGACCGGGGCGCGGTGATCGTCAACGTCGACGTGACGATCATCTGCGAAGCCCCCAAGGTCGGTCCTCACCGCGCCGCCATGGCCGCGCGGGTCGCGGACATCCTCGGCATCGACGGGGGCCGGGTCAACGTCAAGGCGACGACGACGGAGCGTCTCGGCTTCACCGGCCGGGGCGAAGGCATCGCCGCCCAGGCCGTGGCGACGGTGCGTTACCGCGGCGCGGGTCCGGCGTGAGTTGCACATCTTCGTGTGAACGCCGGTTCACAGAAGCCAGACGAACGTTCTATATTTTCAGCCAGCCAGCGTGGGGACGCGCTGAATCAAAAGACCGGGGAACCGCCTGAACCATGGCGAAATTGAACTTTGGCAATGTCGGGGTGTTTCTGGTCGACGGCGACGCCAGCGCCCGCCAGGGCATCCGCCACATCCTGTTCAACGAAGGCTGCCGCGACATTCGCCTGGGCGACGACTGCAAGGAAGTGGTCGCCGTGCTTGGCCAGAACGATCCCGACCTGATTATCGCCGAACTGCGCCTGCCGGACGGCAATTTCGCCGCCGTGACGCAGAAGATCCGCCAAGGAAAAATCGGCCATAACCCCTTCGTGCCCATCATCCTGGTCGTCGTCGAGGACGAGGACCCCAAGGCGGTCAAGACGGCCCTGGACATGGGCGTCGACGATGTCGTGTCGAAACCCGTTTCCGCCGTCGGCCTGATGGCGCGCATCAACCGCCTGGTGGAAAAGCGCCGTCCCTTCGTGGTGACCGAGGGCTACATGGGCCCCAAGCGGGCTCAGGACGAGGGGGCCAAGTCCATCGACGCGCCGAATCACCTGAGCCGCAAGTTGAAGGGCGAAAAGATCGGGTTCCTCGACAAGGAAATGGATGTCGCCGCCGCCGAGGAGGACGTGAAGGGCTGCCGGCTGCAGTTCATCGGCGACGAGATCAAATCACTGATCAACGGCATCGCGCCGCGTCTGGAAAAGGGCGAGTTCGACCGGGACCTGCGCAACGCCCTGGCCCGCGTGGTGGCGGAAGCCATGCGCGCCCAGGATCAGCTTGAGAACACGCGCTACGAACATGTCGCCCGCCTGTGCAGCAGCCTGAGCGGCGTCGCCGGACAGTTGCGCGATACGGGCGAGGACAGCGTCGATCAGCGCCGCGCCATGCTGCTGCGCCCCTTGTCCCAGGCCATTCAGGTGGGATTCGCGGGCGGCATCGCGTCCGAAGAGGCCGCCAAGACCATCGTCGAGAAGATCGGCGCCGGCATCCTCAAGACTTAAGGGGGCATCGGGGCGAACGCCCTACCCGCCCGTTTCCGCCGATATCCAGTTCAGGAACGGGGCGTGGCCGCCGGCCAGGTCCAGGACCACCAGACAGGGACAATCGTAGCTGTGCAGTTCGGCCGCGCGGGCGATCGCCGCTTCGGCCAGCGCGTCCCGTGTTTTCAGGATCACGGCCACTTCGCCGCCGCGCGTGACCTTGCCGTCCCAGCGATAGACCGATTCCATGGCGCCCAGGATGTTGGCGCAGGCGATCAGCCGTTCATCGACCAGGGTTTCCGCGATGCGCCGCGCCTCATCCAGGTCGGCTGCGGTCATGTAGATGAATTTTGCGGTCATGTTCAGTGCCTGCGGCCCTAATCGGTTGGCGGGGCTCGGGAACTCAATTACCATCGCCGGGGACGCGCCCCGGGGGACGGGGCATGATGGCAGGTGAGCGGGAGGCATGATGTCGCAAGGCCAGACGGAGATCAATGGACGCAGCCGGCGGGATGCCGGCGCGGGGACGCAGCCGACGGCCCAGCAGCGCAAATGGCTGCGGCGTGGCTTGAATCAGGCGGGCGGAAAGCTGCCGTTGTTTGATGAACTCGGCCAGAAAGTCAGCGACCGCACGGTCAACGCCTGTATCGAACACGGTTGGGCCGAACCCTGGTTCAACAATCCTCTCAAGCCCGACTGGCAGGTCTGCAAACTGACCGACGCGGGCCGGCGCCTGCTGACGGGCGATGACGCCTGAGCCATGATCATGATGTGGTCGTCGCATTTCGCCATGGTTTCTCAAATCGACACGCGTTCTGCGAAGAATAATTTTTCCCGGCACACGCCCTGGATGCGGCCGGGGGCTGGCCGTGCTATGGCGCGCACGGTCAATGTGTTGAATTATCAATGAATTTTTTGGGAGGGGGCGGCAACCCAGTGAACCAGTGCTTGGGGGGAGGAGGAGAAAAGTTCCGGCCCACCGGGTTACCACTGAGGCAAAGTGCAGGTTCCATGCCAGTCCCAATCACCCCGTCTCATGCCGTGTTCGCCCGGTCTCCCCATGCCGCAGGATAATGTTTCCTCCACGCCGCCCGTACCGCCGCCCGCCGCCGGCTGGACCATCATGGTCTGCATCAACCGCCGCCTGCGCTCTGACCTGGCGTCCTGCGCCGCGCGAAACAGCGAGGACCTGGCCAAGGCCATCGAGGCGGAAGTGCGGGCCCGTGGCCTCGATATCCGGGTCGAGCGGACGGTGTGCATGGGGCGTTGCGACTTCGGGCCGACGGTGCGCGTGGCCCCCGGCGGCGCCTTTCATCTGGGGCTTGCGCCGGATGACGTCGGCGGGTTCCTGGATGACCTGGAATTGAAACTGGGCTTGAAAAAAGAAACAAATAAAATCAACGAGTTGCCGCCACCCGGTACGTGACGAGGCAATTTTTCCCAAGATTGTGATGACTATCACAGCAAGGTCACAGGCCACCTGCCATAGTCAGGGTGTTGGATGGATTTGTAATGAATCCTCCCTTCCCTCAAGAGCACAGACTGCGGGCCGGAACTTCGTGTTCCGGCCCTTTTTCTTTGCATCCCCGGCGGGACGGCCGAACATTGAGTGCAGGGAAGCCTATCCCGCGCCGCCGCCTTTGCGGGCGACAGGGACATGAGTTCTGACTGTGCGGGAAAAAGTAATGGTCGGAGCGGCGGGATTCGAACCCACGACCCCCACACCCCCAGTGTGGTGCGCTACCAGGCTGCGCTACGCTCCGACTACTTTGTTGGCGCCGCGATCGTTTGCCTTGGGAGGGCTCGCGGCCACCGGCAGGTACACCGAGGCAAAACCCCGGTGACGTGCGGGCCGGACTATACTTGCTGCGTTGGGTGGGGGCAACAACCCTGGGCGGGTCCGGGCGATTTTTCTGAGAGGCCGAGGGTTTAGGTGAGAAGGGCCCGGATATCCTTCAATTCGGCCAGCACGGCGGCCAGTTGCGCCGCCTGCCCGTCGCTTTCCGGGGCGGATTTCGGGGCCGGCGCCGCAGGCATGTCCTGGCCCTCGCCGTCGTCGTCGGTGACGCCGTCCTTCAGCAGCTTCTGCACGCCCTTGATGGTGTAGCCGTCTTCGTACAGCCAGCGCCGGATGCGGTCGAGAAGCACGATGTCCTCAGGCCGGTAGTAACGACGGCCGCCGCCGCGCTTCATGGGTTTGATCTGGGGGAATTTGGTTTCCCAGAATCGCAGCACGTGTTGCGGCAGGTCGAGCTCGTCGGCGACTTCGCTGATCGTGCGGAACGCGCCCGCCGATTTCTTCACGGACCTGGCGTCATCGGCAGGCATCTCTACGCCGCGCCTAGCTGTTGCTTATGGAGCGATTGATCCGGCTCTTCAGAACCTGCGAGGGCCGAAACACCAGAACCTTCCGGGGAAGGATCGGCACTTCCTGTCCGGTCTTCGGGTTGCGTCCGATGCGCTGTCCCTTCTGGCGGACGGAAAAACTGCCGAACGACGAAATCTTCACGGTTTCGCCACGCGCCAGGGCATCCGTCATATAACCCAGGACATTCTCCAAGAGGGCCGCGGATTCGTTCCGCGACAGCCCGACTTCCTGATACACCGCCTCACCCAACTGCGCGCGGGTGATTGTTTTACCAGCCATAGTTTCCGGTCCCCCTTAGGTCCGCGACCGAGGCAAAGGGTATCCTCGCCGGAGAAAGCCGTCAACGTCAAAGGGTTGCGTGTAACAACCTAAAATCAGGCGGGAATTTACCAACGTACGAGGGCGGAGCCCCAGGTCAGCCCACCGCCCATGGCTTCGAGCAGGAGCAGGTCGCCGCGCTTTATCCGGCCGTCCTTGACGGCGACGTCCAACGCCAGCGGAATGGACGCGGCGGAGGTGTTGGCATGTCGGTCCACGGTCGTAACGACCCGGTCCGGCGACACGCCCAGCTTGCGCGCGGTCGAGTCGAGAATGCGCTTGTTGGCCTGATGCGGGACGATCCAGGAGATGTCGTCGCGTTCCAGGCCGTTGGCGTCCAGCGCCTCGTCGACCACGGCGGCCAGATTGGTCACCGCATGGCGGAAAACCTCGCGTCCGACCATGCGGACATGACCCACGGTCTGGGTCGAGGAAGGCCCGCCGTCGACATACAGAAGGTCGTTGAGCTTGCCGTCCGAATGCAGATGCGTGGACAGGATGCCGCGTTCCCGGTTGTGGCCGGTGCCGGCGCCGTCGTCGTCCGCGGCGGCGCCGTTGGCGGACGCCTGCAGGACCACGGCCCCTGCCCCGTCGCCGAACAGCACGCAGGTCGAACGGTCTTCCCAATCGAGAATGCGGGAAAACGTTTCGGCACCGATCAGCAGCACGGTCTTGGCCTGACCCGAGCGGATGAAGGCGTCCGCGGTGGAAATTCCATACAAAAAGCCGGAGCACACGGCCTGAATGTCGAAGGCGGCGCCGTTCGACATGCCGAGTCGCGCCTGCACTTTCGTCGCCGTCGAGGGAAAAGTCTGGTCCGGCGTCGTCGTCGCCAGGATCACCAGATCGATGTCGTCGACGTCAATGCCGGCATGGTCGATGGCCCGTTCCGCGGCGGCGAAGGCAAGGTCGGAGGTAAACTGCCCGTCCTCGGCGATATGACGCTGGCGGATGCCCGTGCGTTCGACGATCCATTCGTCGGTGGTATCGACGCGCTGCGCCAGTTCGTCGTTCGTGACGACGCGCTCCGGCAGATAGGAGCCGCAGCCCAGGATGATTGAACGAGGCATGGTCATCCGTTGGCCACCACTCCGGTCCCGCCGTTGCCGTCGGGGGTGTCCTGACCGTTGGTGGGGACGTCGTCGTCGGTTTCCGTCAGGATGCTGGGGTCGAAGGAGGCACGGAACTGTTCGTAGTCCTCCTTGATGCTTTCGTTGAAATTGTTGGAAATCAGCTCGTAGGCGACGTGGATGGCGTTGGCGAAGCCGACCGCGTCGGTGCCGCCGTGGCTTTTCACGCAAATCCCGTTCAGGCCGACGAACATGGCACCGTTGTAGCGCCGGGGATCGACCCGCATCTTGAAGGTCATGAGCGCCGATTTCGCCAGCATGGCGCCCAGCTTGGCCGGCAGGGAACTGGTCAGGGCTTCCTTCAGGAACTGGCCGAACAGCTTGGCCGTGCCTTCGGCGGTCTTCAGCGCGATATTGCCGGTGAAGCCGTCCGTGACGATCACGTCGACGGTGCCGGCACCGATGTCGTCACCTTCGACGAAGCCATGGAAATGCAGCGGCAGCTTTGAATTCATCAACCCCTTGGACGCGAGCTTGACCGCCTGATTGCCCTTCAGGTCCTCCTGGCCGACGTTGAGAATGCCGACGGTGGGCTTTTCCAGGCCCAGCACGTTGCGCGCGAAGACCTCGCCCATCACCGCGAACTGGATCAGGTTCTCGGCGTCGCATTCCACGTTGGCGCCCAGGTCGAGCATGACGCTTTCCCCGCGCCGTGTCGGGAAATAGGTCGCGATGGCCGGCCGGTCGATGCCCGGCAGGGTCTTGAGCACGAACTTGGCCATGGCCATGAGCGCGCCCGTGTTGCCGGCCGACACGATGCCCGCGGCCGTGCCGTCGCCGACGGCGTTGATGGCCAGGCGCATGCTGGAATTGCGGCCCTGGCGAAGCGCCTGGGCCGGCTTGGCGTCGTTGGTCACGATATCGGCCGTGTGACGCACCTGACACACCGCGCGGGCCCGGGGAAACCGATCCAGCAGCGGGTTCAGGAGAGCTTCGTCACCGAACAGGAGAAAGCTGACGTCCGTCAGCCGCTCAAGAGCCGTGTCCACGCCTTCCACCACCATGTCCGGGGCATTGTCCCCGCCCATGGCGTCGATGGAGAGCGTCAGGTTATCCGACAAGGAAATGTCCTTTCCCGACTGCCTCGTTGTGTTAGCGCCTGGAAAGCAGGCTACGCGGCGTCGTCGGCTTCGATCACTTCGCGGTCATCATAATGACCACACGCCTGACACACATGGTGGGGGCGCTTCAGTTCACCGCACTTGGGGCATTCGTTGTACGAAGACGGCGACAAGCGGTGATGGGCTCGCCTCATGTCCCTTTTCGACTTCGAGATCTTCTTCTTTGGAACAGCCATGTTGACTACACCTTCATTCAAAAAACGCCCGGGCGGCGGACCGCCTGCGGCGCAAAGCCGGTTACTTAAACAATCTCGCTTTTACCTGCAAGCGCTAACCCATCATTATTTTTCAAGATCGCGCAGTTTCGCAAGGACCGCGAAGGGGTTGTTTTTGGGCGCCTCGTCCTCCCCGTCCCCATTCCGGGCCGGATTTTCGACCGCCGGCGCGTCTTTGGCGCGGGGATAAGGCTCCATTTCCAAGGCAGTGTACTCGCAAACCGCCGCCCCGGCATCAATCATGCCGCCCTCGATCAGGTCGGGGGCATCATCGTCGAAGGGATCGAGGTCGGCGTCCTCCTTGTCGGGGGGCGTATCGAGGTAAACGCGGCGAATCGGCCCCTCGACACGGGTCTCGACCGGCTCCAGGGTGGCCACGCAGGACTGCACGAGATCGGCGGCAACGGTTCCGTCCAGGACGAATCGGCGCCCCGGCTCGGCCCGCAGCTTGACGCGCGCAACCAAGGATTTGACCTCTGGAATGCCCAGGAAGTCGGCCAGCGCCCGGCGCTCCCCATTGTCGGCCTCGATGGTCAGGGACACGACATCGCCGCGCAGCAGGTCGCTCACCGGAACAGGCTGGCTCAGGGGGAAGGCGCCGACGGTCATTGCCCGTCTCCTTCCGGCATCCATTCAGGCGCGGTGAACCCGGCGCGCCCGGCAAGCAGGTCCACATCCTCCAGGGCCGTCAGGACCGCCGTCTGGGCCCGCACGTAGGCGGCCAGGCGCGCCACGGCGGCATCCTCGGGCGTGGCGTTTCGGTACAGGTTGCGGCGCAGGGCGCCCTCCAGGGCCTCCTCGCCGCCCGTAAGGCCCTCGCGGTAGGCGCTCATGCGGCCGTAGAAGCCTTCGACCATCTTCTGGATGCGACGGCGCACGCCCTCGTCGCCGAATCCCATCTCGCGCAGATTGAGGTCCAGGTCCTCGAACAGCACGTCGAACAGGTCCTGCTTCAGCTTGCCAGGGGCCGGGGTCATGCGGTTCAGGCGTTCGAGAACCAGGAACATGTGCAGCAGGATCAGATCGTAGCGGCCGTCTTCCGTGTCGGCGACGCCGCCGGCCCCGTAGAACGCGGGCTGGCGTGCCTGGCGTACGACGTCGCCATACAGGCTGCGCGCGGTCTGGACGCCGGAAGAACGCTTGAAAAGGGATAGGATCATCGCCGTTTGAACCGGATTTGGGGAAAAACCGCCATATGGGCCCTGGACATGCGCACTCGCGTGACTAATTATCAAGTCCGATTTACCGGGTCCGTTTAGCAAGTCGTGCCGGGCCTTGCACGCAAGAAGATTGCCGCCGGCTGAACATGACACGAAACCCCACGACCTATCGCGATCTCATCACCGCCCGCCCCTGGCTTGGCCTGACCGCCGCCGTGCTGGTGTCCGTGGCCGTTGCCGGTTGCGCCACGCGGGTCGCGGTGCGCGGCAACCTGCCCGATTCCGAACGCCTGGCCGAGGTTGTGCCCGGCGACATGAGCCGCGAAGAGGTGGCGGAAATCCTGGGCTCTCCGTCCAGCGTCACGCCCTTCGATTCGCATCTGTGGCTCTACATCAGTGAAAAGACGGAAACCTTCGCCTTCATGGCGCCCAAGGTTCTGGAACGCAACGTGATCATGGTCCGCTTCAACGACAAGGGCCTGGTCAAGGAGGTCAAGAAGCTCGACCTGTCCTCGGCCCAGGACATCAAGCATGTGGAGCGGGTCACGCCGACATCCGGTAACGAGATTACCTTTTGGGACCAGTTGTTCAACAACATGGGCCGTTTCAACAAGGGCGACGGCGACGTTACGCCGGGGGGGCCGACCGGCGGCGGCGGCGTTCCTTAAGTCTGCTGGCCTTAAGCCCGCTGGCCCCCGCCCTTTTCCTAAATCGACCAGGCAAGAAAAAGCCCCGGAGCAACCTGCCCCGGGGCTTTGTCGTCGTTGGTTTGCGGCGTTTCCGGCCTAGGCGAGAATCGCCAGCAGCAGGATCGCCACGATGTTGATGATCTTGATCATCGGGTTGACGGCGGGACCGGCGGTGTCCTTGTAGGGATCGCCGACCGTGTCGCCGGTCACCGCGGCATGATGGGCGTCGGAGCCCTTGCCGCCATGATGGCCGTCTTCGATGTACTTCTTGGCGTTATCCCACGCACCGCCGCCGGAGGTCATGGACAGCGCCACGAACAGGCCGGTCACGATGGTGCCCATCAGCATGGCGCCGAGGGCGGAGAACGCCGCCGACTGCCCGGCGATGGCGTTGACCACGAAGTACATGACCGCGGGTGCGAACACCGGCAGCATGGACGGCAGGATCATTTCCTTGATCGCGGCCTTGGTCAGAATGTCCACGCACTTGCCGTATTCCGGCTTGCCGGTGCCTTCCATGATGCCCGGGATCTCGCGGAACTGGCGGCGCACTTCGACGACCACCGCGCCACCGGCCCGGCCCACGGCCATCATGCCCATGGAGCCGAACAGATAGGGCAGCATGCCGCCGATGAACAACCCGATGACCACATAGGGGTCCTGCAGGGAGAAGGTCACGGAGACGTCCGGGAAGTAGTGCTTGAGGTCTTCCGTATAGGCGGCGAACAGCACCAGGGCGGCCAGACCGGCGGAACCGATGGCATAGCCCTTGGTCACGGCCTTGGTGGTGTTGCCGACGGCGTCGAGCGCGTCCGTGGTCTTGCGCACGTCTTCCGGCAGGTTGGCCATTTCGGCGATGCCGCCGGCGTTGTCGGTGACCGGGCCGAAGGCGTCGAGCGCCACCACCATGCCGGCCAGCGCCAGCATGGTCGTCGCGGCGATGGCGATGCCGAACAGGCCCGCGTTCAGGTAGGAGATGATGATGCCGGCGCAGATCACGATGACCGGCATGGCCGTCGCTTCCATGGACACGGCGAGACCCTGGATCACGTTGGTGCCGTGGCCGGTTTCCGAGGCCGCAGCGACGGACTTCACCGGGCGGTAGTCGGTGCCGGTGTAGTACTCGGTGATCCACACGATCAGGCCGGTGACGCCCAGGCCGGTCAGGGCCGTGATGAACAGCTGCGTGCCGGTCACGGTCTTGGCGCCCATCGGGATGGCGGTTTCCCAGCCGATGAACATGGACACGATGCCGCCGATCAGCACGGCGGAGATCACGGCCGAGGCGATGAAGCCCTTGTAGAGGGCGCCCATGATGTTCTGCGAGGCGCCCAGCTTCACGAACCAGGTGGCGACGACCGAGGCGATGATGCACACGCCGCCGATGACCAGCGGGAACAGCATCATCTGTTCCTGGGCCGCACCCGTGAAGAAGATGGCGGCCAGCAACATGGTGGCGACCATGGTCACGGCGTAGGTTTCGAACAGGTCGGCGGCCATGCCGGCGCAGTCGCCCACGTTGTCGCCCACGTTGTCGGCGATGACGCCGGCGTTGCGGGGATCGTCTTCCGGAATGCCGGCTTCGATCTTGCCGACCAGGTCGGAGCCGACGTCCGCACCCTTGGTGAAGATGCCGCCGCCGAGACGCGCGAAGATGGAAATCAGCGACGCGCCGAAGCCCAAGGCCACCAGGGCCTCAAGGATATGACGCATGCCGGCGGCGCTGTTCGGGTCGATCATGTTGCGCAGCACGACGTAGTAGCCGGCGACGCCAAGCAGCGCCAGACCGACCACCAGCATGCCGGTGACGGCGCCGGACTTGAAGGCGACGTCCAGACCGCCGGCCAGGCCCTGGGACTGGGCGGCTTCGGCGGTGCGCACGTTGGCGCGGACCGAGACGTTCATGCCGATGTAGCCGGCGACGCCGGACAGCACGGCGCCGATGAAGTAGCCGATGGCCACGGTCATGCCGAGCTTCAGGCCAAGCAGGATGCCGATCACGGCGCCGACGACGGCGACGGTCGTGTACTGGCGGTTCAGGTAGGCGGCCGCGCCTTCTTGGATGGCGGCGGCGATTTCCTGCATACGTGCGTTGCCGGCGGGCGCCGACAGGACGGAGCGGATGGCATAGGCGCCGTACAGTAGCGCCAGGACACCGCAGGCGATGACCAAGGTGTAAAGCGACATTCTCGTTTATCCTTCATGCATGTGAATAGTGCCGCCGGGATAAACACTCCCCTACCCCAACAGTCGGCGGCCCTTGTGATTATTATTCAGTCGGCGTCACAGCGTGCGATTCCGACCGGAAAGCCGCCGGGAACATACGCAAAGAGTTTTCATAAAGCAACCGCCATGGGGATGGGCGGGGCCCCCGCCCGCCTCTGTCCCGGGGGGTAAAAACCGACCGGCGATGAGGTTATTTCTGGGGGGTGTCGACGACCGACTGGATCAGCACGCTCTGCACCACGCCCTTGCCCAGGACGATGTCGGCGCGCAGCTGCAAACGCTGTTGCAGGATGGCCAGATTCAACTGGTCCTGTTCCTTCAGCATGCGCGGGATGAAGGTGTGCAGATCCTTGAAGAAGGCGTCCTTCAAGACCGGCGTCATCTTGCGGACTTCGGCAAAATTGTCGTCGTTCCAGACTTCCAATTTCAGCTCGAACTGGAAGTTTCCAAGCACCTTGCCGTTGCCGAAAACGTTGACCAGCAAGGGAGTCATCTCGACGAACTTGGCTTCGCCCTTGTTGGGGCGCTTGGGTTTTTCCACTTCCGCATTGGGGTTGGCGAAGGGGCCGAGCTCCATCCATTTCATGACGCCGACGGCGCCGCCTAGGATGCAGATCAGAACGATGAACCCGATAAAGATCTTTTTCATTGGCGTTGGCCGTCAGCCGTTCCGTCTGTGGTCAGGGAGATCGCGTGGCGCCATTATGCAGGTGGCGGCCGGGCGTGCAATGCGGACGATCACCCCGCCCCGGCCGTCAAAAATGCCGGTAACCGCCGGGGCCCAGGTCCAGCACCGCCCCGCCGGGGCCGAGCAGACGGACGTCCGGTTCCGCCGTCATGGTTCCGATACGGGTCACGGGGACGCCCGATTCGCGGGCGGCCGTGGCGACGGTGGCCGCCGATGACGGGGCGGCCGTGAACGCAAGCTCGTAATCGTCGCCGCCGGTCACCAGCGTTTCCAGCAGGCTGGGGTCGGCCGCGAGCGCCGTCCGCGCCGCATCGGACAGCGGCAGATCCTGAACCCCGATCTCGGCCCCCAGGCCCGACGTCTTGGCAATATGGCCGACGTCGGCGGCAAGGCCGTCGGAAACGTCGATGCAGCTCGTGGCGATTTGCACCAGGCGCGGTCCGAGCGCCGTGCGCGGCCGCGGCCGGTCGTAACGGTCGCGCAGAAACGCGTCGCCGGCGGCGCCGGCGAGCGTCCGCCCGTCGCGGGCCACCAGAAGGCCGAGGGCGGCGTCGCCGATCGTTCCGGACAGGTACAGATCGTCGCCGGCCCGCGCCCCCGACCGGCGGAGGGCCTGGCCCGCGGTCACCCAGCCGAGCGCCGTGATCGAGAGGGTGAGCGGTCCGCTCGTGGTCACCGTGTCCCCGCCCAAAAGAAAGATGCCGTGCGCGGCCTGCATGTCCCCAAGACCGGATGCGAAGGTCTGCAGCCAGCCGGGAACGACCGGCTTGGGGGCGGCCAGGGCCAAGGTATAGGCGGCGGGCGTGGCGCCCATGGCGGCCAGATCGGACAGATTGACGCCCAAGGCCTTGACCGCCAGGCATTCAGGGTCGGCGTCGGCCAGGAAATGCTGGCCCGCGACCAGGGCGTCGGTGGTGACGACGAGCTGGCAGCCCTTGGGCGGCGTCAGCAACCCGGCGTCGTCCTTGAGATCAAGGGCTTCCGGCCGGCCCTCGGTCAGGGGCCGGAAATAGGCGGCGATCAGATCGAATTCGCCCAATCGGTCCAGTTTGTCGTTGTCGTTCATGCGGTTAGGTGCATCCGTCGTGTCCCCCGCATATTGGGGGCCAATTGTGGCGACCTTAAGTGAACTCCGCCGGGCGGAGCTGGCGGCCCAGATGATCGAGAAAGCCGTTGACCAGGGCCGGTTCGCGCCCGTCGAAAAAGGCGTCGGCGACGTCCACGTATTCCTTGATGACGACCACGGCCGGAACCTGCGGGCGTTTGGCCATTTCGAAGGCCGCCGCGCGCAACACCGCGCGCAAAAGCGCTTCCAGGGAGTCCACCGTATGCGGATGGTTGAGCGCCATCTTCAGATAGCGGTCGACGCCTTCGAGATCGTTGCTGACACCCGCGACCAGTTCCTTCAACAGGTCCAGGTCGGGCGGCGTGAAGCCGTTCTCGCCGTCGTCGGCGCCGTCGGCGTCGAGGGCCGAGGACGACCAGCGTTCGGCCATGATGGCTTCCAGCACCGGATCGGCGCCGGCGCCGGCCAGGTCCATTTCATACAGCGCCTGCACGGCGGCCAGACGAGCCGAACTCAGGGGGGCGGATCGGGTCGCGCTCATGATGGTTTTCAACCTCCGCCGAAACGCTGTTTGACGCCGATCATGGCAAGGCAGGCGCGGGCCGCCTCGGCGCCCTTGTTCTTGCCCTTGGGATCGGCGCGCACGCGGGCCTGGTCGCCGTTCTCGCAGGTCAGCACCCCGAAACCGAGGGCCAGTCCGTCCCGCGTCGTCAGGTCCATGATCGCCCGGCTGGCTTCGGTGCAGATATGGTCGTAGTGGCTGGTTTCGCCGCGGATCACGCAGCCGAAGGCCAGGAACCCGGCATAGCTGCCGCCGAACGCCGCATGGCGGATGGCGGCGGGAATTTCGAATACGCCCGGGACTTCCAGGCGTTCGTGATGCAGGCCGGCCTCGGCCAACAGCGGCAAGGCGCCGGCGATCAGGCCGTCGGCGATGTCCGGGTAGTAGCGGGATTCGACGATCAGGACTGCGCCCTTGTGGGCCTGGGCGGCGCTCACTCGGCACCTCGGTCGATGGGCTGGCGGCCGACGATGGTCAACCCATGGCCGTCCAGGCCGACCACGGTCTTGGTCGAATTGGTCAAAAGGGTCATCTCCGTAATGCCGAGGTCGGTCAGGATCTGTGCGCCCACGCCGTAATCGCGAAGCTGGCCGGACGGCTTTTCGCCCTCGCCCAGCTTGGCCTTGACCCGGTCGGACAGGCTGGTCGGCATGGGTTCGCGGATCAGCACGATGACGCCCCGGCCCATCTCGCCGATGATTTCCATGGACCGCTGCAACAGGCCGTCGGCCCCCCGCGAATTGTCGCCCAGCACGTCTTCCAGCACGTTCAGCGCGTGCATGCGCACGGGCACCGGCCCGCCTTTGGCGATGTCGCCCTTCACCAGGGCGATGTGTTCCGCATAGGCCACGGTGTTCTGATAGATCGCCATGGTGAAGCTGCCGCCGTGGCGGCTTTCGAACGGCGTTTCCAAAATGCGTTTGACCAGCCGGTCGTTCTTGCGCCGGTAGGCGATCAGGTCGGCGATGGTCGCGATCTTCAGCCCGTGATGCTGGGCGAAGTCGACCAGATCGGGCATCCGCGCCATGGTGCCGTCGTCGTTCATGATCTCGCAGATCACGCCGGCCGGGCTGAGGCCCGCCAGGCGCGCCACATCGACGGCCGCCTCCGTATGGCCGGCGCGCACCAGGGTGCCGCCGTCGCGGGCTTCCAGCGGGAATATGTGTCCCGGCGTGGCGATGTCGGCCGCCCCCCGCGCCGGGTCGATGGCGACGGAGACCGTGCGCGCCCGGTCCGAGGCGGAAATACCCGTGGTGACGCCCTCGCGGGCCTCGATCGACACGGTGAAGGCCGTCTGATGGCGCGACGAATTGGTGCGGCTCATATGCGGCAGGTCCAGCTTTTCGACCCGCTCGCGGGTCAGCGCCAGGCAGATCAGCCCGCGCCCGAAGCGCGCCATGAAGTTGATGGCGTCCGGGGTCGCCATCTGGGCCGGAATGACCAGATCGCCCTCGTTCTCGCGTTCTTCGTCGTCGACCAGGATGAACATGCGCCCGTTGCGCGCGTCCTCAATGATGTCCTCGATCGGCGACAGGATGCTGTCGTAGGCGTTAACGTCTTGTAATTTCAAGGGGCTTCACCATTCATCTGCATGAGCCGCGCAACATAGCGCGCCAGCATATCGATTTCCAGGTTCACGGCGCCGCCGACAGTCAGGCCGCCGAGGGTCGTCTGTTCCTGGGTATGGGGGATGATATTGACCGTGAAATCCCGGGCCGCAACCGTGTTCACGGTCAGCGACACGCCGTCCAGGGTGACCGAGCCCTTGGCGGCGATGAAGGGTGCCAGGGCATCGGGCGCGCGGAAGGTCAGTTTCAGGGACTCCCCTTCCACCTCCCGCGTCACCAATTCGGCCATGCCGTCGACATGCCCCGAAACGATATGCCCGCCCAGTTCGTCCCCGGCCTTGAGCGCGCGTTCCAGATTGACGGCGGTGCCTTCGCGCCAGGCACCGAGCGTCGTCAGCCGCCGGGTTTCGCCCGAGGCCTCGAAGGCGAGCCAGCCCGACCCTTTTTCCACGACGGTCAGACAGCAGCCGGAACAAGCGACCGACGCGCCGATGGCGATATCGCCGGTATCGAAGGCGGTTTCGATTTCCAGGCGGCCGTCATCCGCATGCTCGATGGCGCGGACCCGGCCGACGTCGGTGATGATGCCTGTAAACATGAGTGCTTCTTACGCCGGACGGGGCCGAACCGCCAGTATTTCCAGGATGTCGTCGCCGACCAGTTCCATGGACAGGCGCTCGAAGCGCAGCGCGTCGCTCATGGTCGCGACCGACAGCGGGGCGACCGCCGGCACGCCGTCGCTGCCGACCACCACGGGGGCATGGAACCAGGCCAGGCGATCGACCAGCCCGGCCTTCAGGAACGTGGCCGCGACGGTGCCGCCGCCCTCGATCAGCAGCCGCGTGATTCCGGCCCGGGCGAGAGCGGACAGAACCGCCACCGGGTCCGGCCTGCCGTCGTCGCCGGCGGCGACGCGGACTACCTGGGCTCCCGTTTTCTCCAGCTCTTTCGCGGCTTCGGGCGAATAATCCGGAACCGTAACGATCCACAGAGGCACATCCTTGGCCGAGGCCGCCAGCTTGCCATTTGGCGGGGTCTTCAGGTGCGTGTCGAGCACCACCCGCGCGGGCGAGCTGGCTTCCATTCCCGGCAGGCGGCAGGTCAGTTCCGGATCGTCGGCCAACACCGTGCCGATGCCGACCAGGATGGCGTCGGATTGCGCGCGCATCAGATGGCCGCGCGCTCGGGCGGCGTCGGAGGTCACCCATTTGCTGTCCCCGCCGACGGCGGCGATGCGGCCGTCCAGGCTGGACGCGGCCTTCAGCAGGACCAGCGGGCGGCCCGATTGGGCGCGCGTGAAATAGCCGGCGTTGACTTCCCGGGCGCGGGTTTCGTCCAGGCCCTGGGCGACCGCTATGCCGGCCGCCTCCAGGGCGGCGATGCCCTGCCCCGCCACGCGGGGGTCCGGGTCGCCCACGGCGACGACCACGCGGCCGACGCCGGCCTTGATGAGGGCCTCCGTGCAGGGCCCGGTCTTGCCGGTGTGGCAGCAGGGCTCCAGCGTTACATAGGCCGTGGCGCCCCGGGCAAGGTCTCCTGCCCGCGCCAGGGCTTCCGTTTCGGCATGGGGCCGTCCGCCGGGCTGGGTCCAGCCGCGCCCGACCACGCGCCCGCCGCCGTCCCGGCCACCCTCAAGGTCTGGGCGGACCAGGACGCAGCCGACGGCCGGATTGGGCCAGGCATTACCCAGCCCGCGCCGGGCGAGCCCGAGCGCCATGGCCATGAACCGGCGGTCGTGATTGGTGAATGTGTTAGTCGTCTTCGCCACTTAAGTTCTCGACGAAGGCCTCGAAATCCTTGGCCTCGCGGAAGTTTCGATAGACGGAGGCGAAGCGCACGTAGGCGACCTGATCCAGGTTGGCCAGGTTTTCCATGACCATTTCACCGACCACCTTGGAGGGGATTTCGTTCTCCCCCAGGGTTTCCAGGCGGCGCTGGATGGAATTGACGATGCGCTCTATCCGGTCCTCGTCGACCGGGCGTTTGCGCAGCGCGATGTGCAGGGAGCGCGACAGCTTGTCGCGGTCGAAGGGAGTCTTCTCCCCGTCCTTCTTGACGACCACCAGTTCGCGCAGTTGGACCCGCTCGAAGGTCGTCCAGCGCGCGCCGCAGGCCGGGCAGAAACGTCGGCGGCGGACCGCCGAGCCGTCGTCCGTCGGCCGGGAATCCTTTACCTGAGAATCGTCATGTCCGCAGAATGGGCACCGCATCGGTCAGTTCTCCCCAATATTTTGTATGTTGTACCCGTTCGGTTCTAAACAAGCCGTTACCGGCCTAGATGTTCGAATAGATCGGAAAATCCCGGCACAGCCGGCCCACGGCTTCGGCCGCCTTGGCTTCCGCCGCCGAGTTGTCGTCCGGATTGGCGGCGACGCCGTCCAGCACGTCGGCGATCAGGTTGCCGATTTCGCGGAATTCAGCCTCGCCGAAGCCGCGCGTGGTGCCCGCCGGTGTGCCGAGCCGGATGCCCGAGGTCACCGTCGGCTTTTCCGGATCGAACGGCACGCCGTTCTTGTTACAGGTCATGCGGGCATTTTCCAGGGCGGCCTCGGCCACGACCCCGGTCAGTCCCTTGGCGCGCATGTCGACCAACATCAGATGCGTGTCCGTGCCGCCGGCCACGATGTCGAAGCCGCGCGAAACCAGCGTTTCCGCCAGTACCCGCGCATTGGCGACGACGCGCGCCGAATAGTCCTTGAATTCGGGGCGCAGGGCCTCGCCGAAGGCAACCGCCTTGGCGGCGATGACATGCATCAGCGGCCCGCCCTGAAGGCCCGGGAACACGGCTGAATTGATCTTCTTGGCGATCGCCTCGTCGTTGGTCAGGATCATGCCGCCGCGCGGCCCGCGCAGCGTCTTGTGGGTCGTCGTGGTGGCGATGTCCGCATGGGGAAACGGGCTCGGATGCACGCCGGCGGCGACCAGGCCCGCGAAATGGGCCATGTCGACCATCAAAAGGGCGCCGACCTTGTCGCAGATCTCGCGGAACTTGGGGAAATCCAGGGTGCGGGGATAGGCCGAGCCGCCCGCGATGATGACCTTGGGCTTGTGTTCCATGGCCAGTTCCTCGACCTCGTCGAAGTCGACGCGGGCGTCCTGCTTGCGCACGCCGTACTGCACGGCGTCGAACCACTTGCCCGACATGGCGGGCGGCGCGCCGTGGGTCAGGTGCCCGCCGGCGGCCAGCGACATGCCCATGATGGTCTCGCCCGGCTTGACCAGGGCCAGCATGACGGCGCCGTTGGCCTGCGCGCCGGAATGGGGCTGCACGTTGGCGAAGCCGCAGCCGAACAACTTCTTGGCCCGCTCGATGGCGAGCGTTTCCGCGACGTCGACGAATTCGCAGCCGCCGTAGTAACGCCGCCCGGGATAGCCCTCGGCGTACTTGTTGGTCATGACGCCGCCCTGGGCTTCCATGACCGCGCGGGACACGATGTTTTCCGAGGCGATCAGCTCGATCTTGTCCTGCTGGCGCTTCAGTTCGGCGCGTTCGGCGGCGTAAAGCTCGGGGTCGGTCTCGGACAACGGCGCTTCGAAGAAGCGGTTGAGGGACGGATCGGCGTATTTCGGGGTATCGGCGTCGGGCATGGCGGGTTCTCGGTCCTTAGAATTTCGGTTGCGGCGCCCGGACGTCTTGGCGGCGGGCGCGGATGTTCAGGCGGTATGGCGGGCGGCCTCAGGCCGGCGTGGACAGCTTGTCCACGCGGCGGCCGTGGCGGCCGCCTTCGAAGTCGGTTTCCAGGAATATCTTGAGGCAATCCTTGGCCGTTTCGGCGCCGATCATGCGGCCGCCGAAACAGATCACGTTGGCGTCGTTGTGCTGGCGGCACATGCGGGCACCCAGCGCGTCGTGAATCAGCGCGGCGCGGACTTCCGGATAGCGGTTGGCGGCCATGGAGATGCCGATGCCGGAGCCGCAGACCAGAACGCCTAAGTCGGCCTTGCCGTCGCGGATGGCCCGGGCCATGGCGAAGCCGAAATCGGGATAATCGACCGAGTCCTCGGAATTGGTGCCGAGGTCCAGGACCTCGTGGCCCATGTCGGCGAGCTGCTTCAGCAGGTCGGTTTTCAGGGCGAAGCCGGCGTGATCGCAGGCGATGGCGATGGGTTTGGTGCTCACGGGTGTCCACCTAGGGCTTTTGGAAGGCTGCGTTCGTCCGGCGGCAGTGATACCACATCTCGATTCTTGCCGCTACACGAACACAAGGGCTCTGCGCCGCTCCAGATGTAGAAATCTTGGGCCAGCGCGCAACATGTGGAAAAATCGGCCGTGAAAATCAAGCGCCGAATTGTTCCCCGGCAATGTTCAGGCCAGCAGGTCCGTGCGCCCGGTCCGGCCCGTGCCCATGACCTGGGCGCGGCGTTTGCGCAGCACGTATTTGAGCTTGCGGACGGCCAGGCGCTGAACCATCGCTTGGGAATACTTGGCGTCGCAGATGGAGATGACTTCGACTCCGGTGCGCGGATCGATGGCGGTGACCCGCACATAGCGTCCCTTGGGCTGGAATTCGAACAGCACTTCCGGCAGGTAAACGTCGTCTTGCGTGGCCAAGCCAGAGCCCTTTTTCCACCGGCCGGAGGCGACCGTTCAGGCCGGTCCGGCTACATGTTTCGGCGGTACTGTCCGCCCGCGTCGAACAACGCGTCCGTTATCTGGCCCAGGGAACACGATTTCACGGCTTCCATCAAGGCGGCAAACAGGTTGCCGTCCGACGCGGCGGCGGCCTTCAGGTCGGCGAGCGCCGCCTGGGCGTCCTCGCGCCGTGCATCGTGAAACGCCCGCAGCCTTTTGATTTGATTCTGTTTTTCTTCTTCCGAGGATCGCTGCAACGGCGGTTCGGCCAAGCCCGCGTCCGGATTAGGGTTGAGGAAGGTGTTGACGCCGACGATGGGCAGACTGCCGTCGTGCTTCAGGGTTTCGTAGTGTAGGGATTCCTCTTGGATCTTGCCGCGCTGGTAACCCGTTTCCATGGCGCCGAGCACCCCGCCGCGCTCGGAAATGCGCTCGAACTCCCGCAGCACCGCCTCTTCCACCAGGTCGGTCAGCTCGTCGATGACGAAGGCGCCCTGGTTGGGATTCTCGTTCTTCGCCAGGCCCCATTCCTTGTTGATCACCATCTGGATGGCGATGGCCCGGCGCAGACTGTCCTCGGTCGGGGTGGTGAAGGCCTCGTCGAAGGCGTTGGTGTGCAGTGAATTGCAGTTGTCGTAGACGGCGATCAGCGCCTGCAAGGTGGTGCGGATGTCGTTGAAATCCATTTCCTGGGCGTGCAGCGAGCGCCCCGAGGTCTGGATATGGTATTTGAGCTTCTGCGAGCGGTCGTTGGCGCCATAGCGTTCCCGCATCGCGACCGCCCAGATGCGCCGCGCGACCCGGCCCATGACCGTGTATTCCGGGTCCATGCCGTTGGAGAAAAAGAACGACAGGTTGGGCGCGAAATCGTCGATCTTCATGCCGCGCGCGAGGTAGGCCTCGACGAAGGTGAAGCCATTGGCGAGCGTGAAGGCCAGCTGCGAGATCGGGTTCGCCCCCGCCTCGGCGATGTGATAGCCGGAAATCGACACGGAATAGAAGTTCCGCACCTTGTGTTCGACGAAATAGGCCTGGATATCGGCCATCATGCGCAGCGCGAATTCGGTCGAGAAGATGCAGGTGTTCTGGCCCTGGTCTTCCTTGAGGATGTCCGCCTGCACCGTGCCGCGCACGTTGGCGAGCGTCCAGGCGCGAATCTCCGCCGCCTCGGTTTCGTCGGGAACCCGGCCCTTGTCGGCTTCGAACTTGGCCAGTTGCTGGTTGATCGCCGTGTTGAGGAACATGGCCAGGATGGTCGGCGCCGGGCCGTTGATGGTCATGGAAACGGAGGTCGTGGGCGCGCAGAGGTCGAAGCCGTCGTAAAGTTCGGCCATGTCGTGCAGCGTCGCGATGGAAACGCCGGAATTGCCCACCTTGCCGTAGATGTCCGGGCGTTCGTCCGGATCGAACCCGTAGAGCGTCACGGAATCGAAGGCCGTCGACAGGCGCTTGGCCTCGGATTCCTTGGACAGGTACTTGAACCGGGCGTTGGTGCGCTTGGGGTCGCCCTCGCCCGCGAACATGCGGGTCGGATCTTCCTCGGTCCGCTTGAAGGGGAACACGCCGGCCGTGTAGGGAAAATAACCCGGCAAATTCTCCCGCATCAGCCATCTAAGCAGTTCGCCGTGATCTTCATATTTCGGCAGGCTGACGCGGCGGATCGTGTTGCCGGAGAGCGTCGTGCGGGTCAGCGCGTTGCGGATTTCCCGGTCGCGCACGGTGACCGCCATCTCGTCGCCGGAATAGGCGGCGCGGGTTTCCGGCCAGGCGTCCAAAAGGGCATGGGCCTCGGCGCTCAGTTCCTTGGATTTTGAGTCAGCCAGCTCGCGTATATCACTGATATTTTTGCCGTTTTCCTCCAGCATGCGGGCCGTTTCCCGGGCCTGCTGGCGGGCCCGGGCGATGCGCGCCTGATCCTCGGCATGGGACAGGTAGCCGCGAACTTCCTGGGCGATTTCGGCCAGATAGCGTTGGCGGTCCGGCGGCACGATGGCTTGGCCCGGCTCCGACGCCTTGCTGTCCACCGCCGGCAGCAGGTGCGGCAACTCCGGAAAGCCCTTGGCCGCGAATTGGCTCAACAGTTCCTGATAGACCGCCGTTACGCCGGTGTCGTTGAATCTGGAGGCAATCGCGCCGAACACGGGCATGTCGTCGGGCTTTGCGGCGAAGGCCTCGCGGTTGCGCTGAACCTGCTTGCGCACGTCGCGCAGCGCGTCCATGGCCCCCTTGCGGTCCATTTTGTTGATCACGATGACGTCGGCGAAATCCAGCATGTCGATCTTCTCAAGCTGGCTGGCGGCGCCGAACTCGGGCGTCATGACGTAGAGCGAGACGTCGCAGAACGGCACGATGCCCGCGTCCCCCTGCCCGATCCCCGGCGTTTCGATGATGACGATGTCGGCGCCGGACGCCTTCACGGCGGCGATGATGTCGGCGAGCGCCGGCGGGACCTCGGTCTTGGCGTCGCGCGTGGCCAGGGAGCGGAAGAACACGTTGGGCGCGTTGTTGGCGTTCATGCGGATGCGGTCGCCCAGCAGCGCCCCGCCGGTCTTGCGCCGGGTCGGGTCGATGGCGACGACGGCGATGCGCGGTTCGCCCGAGCCAAAGCGGAAACGCCGCACGATTTCGTCCGTCAGCGACGATTTGCCCGCCCCACCCGTGCCCGTGATGCCCAGTACCGGAACGGTATCGCGGGCCTCGGCGGCGGCGTGAATGTCGTTCAGCAGGCCCTTGGGCAGGCGGCCGTCCTCGATCGCCGTGACGACGCGCGCCAGATCGGCCGCGTCGCCGGCCTTGAGGCCGCTCAGGTCCTTGGGCAGGTCGGCGGACAGGTCGCGCCGCGCCGTCTGGATCATGTCGGCGATCATGCCCTGCAAGCCCAGACGCCGGCCGTCCTCGGGCGAATACACGCGGGTCACGCCATAGGCTTCCAGATCGCGGACCTCATCGGCGACGATGACGCCGCCGCCGCCGCCGAACACGGCGATGTCGGGGCGGCCGCGCTGGCGCAGCAGGTCGATCATGTACTTGAAGTATTCCACATGACCGCCCTGATAGCTTGAGACGGCAATGCCGTGGGCGTCTTCCTGGATGGCGGCGGTCACCACTTCGTCGACGGCGCGGTTGTGGCCCAGGTGAATGACCTCGGCCCCCTGCGCTTGCAGGATGCGGCGCATGATGTTGATGGCGGCGTCATGGCCGTCGAACAGGGCGGCGGCGGTGACGAACCGCACCGGGTGCAGCGGCCCCTTGCTGGCGGCGCCCGGGGTCTGTTTCGACCCGGCGGCGGGAAGTCTGTCGTCCGGCACGATGGTGTTTCCGTTCCCAAGTATCGTTATAGTTTCCGTTTACGTAAACGTAAGGCAAATCCCGGATCGGGTAAAGGGACCAATCCCCCGAAGCCGGGGCCAAGGGGTGCCAAGAAACGTTGACTTTACCCCGGGCCCAAGGGATTTTGTCGGCTCCGTCCAGGCCTGTTGGCTGACCTGACCCCTCATTGGAAGCAACCGCCCGTGTCCATATTTCCCCGCAAGCGCATGCGCCGCAACCGGCGTGAACCCTGGATCCGGCGGCTGGTCGCCGAACATAAGCTGTCCACGGACGATCTGATCTGGCCGGTGTTCGTGGTCGAGGGCGCGAACAAGCGCGAACCCATCCCGTCGATGCCGGGCGTCGAGCGCCTGTCCGTCGATCTTTTGGCGGGCGCGGTGACGGAAGCCCGCGAGCTGGGCATTCCCGCTGTGGCGTTGTTTCCCTACACGGACGACAGCCTGAAAACCCCGGACGCCAAGGAAGCCTACAACCCGGACAACCTGGTGTGCCGCGCCGTGCGCGCCGCCAAGGCCGCCGCGCCGGATGTCGGGGTGATCTGCGACGTGGCGCTCGATCCCTTCAATTCCGACGGCCACGACGGCCTGGTGCAGGACGGGATCATCCTCAACGACGAAACGGTCGAGATCCTGGTCAAGCAGTCCCTGGTTCAGGCCGAGGCGGGCTGCGACATCATCGCCCCCTCGGACATGATGGACGGGCGCGTCGCCGCGATCCGCGACGCCCTGGACGACGCGGGCCGCCAGGACGTCTCCGTGCTGGCCTATGCGGCCAAGTACGCGTCCGGCTTTTACGGGCCGTTCCGCGACGCCGTCGGCTCCAAGGGGGCCTTGAAGGGCGACAAGGCGACCTATCAGATGAACCCGGCCAACGTCGACGAAGCGATGTGGGAGGTCACCCTCGACGTCGAGGAAGGGGCCGACATGGTCATGGTCAAGCCGGGCCTGCCCTATCTGGACGTGGTGCGCATGGTGAAGGAAGAGTTCCGCATGCCGACCTTCGTCTACAACGTATCGGGCGAATACGCGATGTTGCGTGGGGCGGGCGACGCCGGCTGGCTCGATTACGACAAGGTGCTGCTGGAGACCATGATGGCGTTCAAGCGCGCGGGCGCCGACGCGATCCTGACCTATGCGGCCCTGGACGTCGCACGCCTGCTGCGCGGGTAACGGAAGACCGTTTTCTAAAGCCGGACGTTGATATTCAGCAGGCGGTGCACATCGAGCACCACCATCAACTCGCCCTTCAGGCGATAGATCCCGTTGGCGAATTCGCGCCACAGGGAATCAAGGGTCGCCGGATTGCGCTCGTACAGGTCGTTGGACAGGCTAACCACGTCGCCGATGCTGTCGACCAGCAGGGTGTAGAGTTCGTGGTCATGCTCCACCGTTACCGCCATGGCGTTTTCCGAGGCTTCCGTGCTGGTCGGCAGGCCGAGGCGCACGCGCACGTCGATGACGGTGACGATGCGGCCACGCAGGTTGATGGAGCCGCGCACTTCCGGCGGCGCCAGGGGGATCGAGGCGATGCGGTCCGGCGACAGAATGTCCTGAACCATCAGCACGGGAATGCCGAACAGTTGTTTCTTGACCCGGAAGGTCACGAAATCTTCCAGATCCTCGCCCGGATGCGTTGCCAGTTCGCGGGTTTCCGCTTCGCGCAGCGCGCGGGACGAGTTTACAGCCTGAACTTCAGCCATTATCGGCACTCCCAGATTTCCGGCGGTCTTGCGCGAAAATGCGTCTGACCGATCCCTGATGTGGCTGCATAGTATTCGCCGGCCCGACGACTTTCAATACAGACAAAGGTATGTGTCCGCTGAATAAATTCGGGCCGGCTCAGGCCGAGAGCCAGTCCGCGACCAGATCCAGTTGGGCATCGTCCATCAAGGCCGGGGCATGGCCGACGCCGGGAATTTCGTGGACCGTGGTTTTGGGGCCCCGCCCCTGCATTTCCGCCAGGGTATCGGCGCGCAACAGGTCCGACTGGGCCCCCCGGATCACGGTGACCGGGCAGCGGATCGCGTCCCACACGGGCCACAGCACCAGATCGTTGTCGACCGCGCCCTGAAACGGTTTGGCCAAGCCGGGGTCGTATTTCAGCACCAGCCGCCCACCGGGCGCCTGCCGCACGCTATGGCGGGCGAGATGTGCCCATTGTGCGTCGGTCAGGGGGCCGAACGGCGCGTGGACCTGGCGGATGTAGGCCTCGGCCTCGGCCAAATCGGCGAAATCCGGCGCCGTGCCCAGGTAGGCGGCGATGCGTTGCAGGGAGTCCTTGGTCACCACCGGCCCGGCGTCGTTCATCAGCAGACGTTCCACGGGCGTTCCCGCCCCCGCCGCCATGATCATGCCCAGCAACGCCCCCATGGAGGTGCCGAGCCAGGCAACCCGGTCCACGTCGAGGCGCGCGATCAGGGCCGTCAGGTCGGCAAGATACTGGGGATAGCCGTATTGCAGGGGGTCGGCCAGACGGCCGCTGTCGCCGCGCCCGACGATGTCGGGGCAGACGACGCGCCAGCGGTCCGAGAACCGTTCGGCCACCGCGTCGAAATCCCGGCCGTTGCGGGTCAGGCCGTGAACGCAGAGCAGCACGGGGCCGTCGGCCGGGCCCCATTGCCAATAGACGACCTCGTGAAAGGCGCCGAGGGCCGTGCGGCCGAGGAAGGATTTGCGTTCCATGCGACCGCCCTTCCCCGCCCGCCGATGCGTCAGATCACGCCGCGGTCGCGCAGGCCGGCGACCTCGTCGGCGCTGAGGCCCAGGACCTCGCCCAGAACCTCTTCCGAATGCTGGCCCAGAACCGGCGGCGCCATGCGGTAGTCGACCTGCGACTTGGAGAACTTCAGCGGGCTCGCGACCATGCTGACCGGCTTGCTGCCGGTCTTCGGGTGCGGCATGTCGAGCCGCATGCCGCGGGCGAGGAACTGCGGATCGGAAAACACCTGGTCCAGGCGGTTGATGGGCCCGCAGCTGACGTTGTTCTTTTCCAGTTCGGTCAGCCAGAACGCCGACGGCTTGGACGCGACGATCGGCTTCAGAAGGGCGACGATCTCGTCCCGGTTGGACACGCGCCCCGCGTTGGTCGCGAATTTCGCATCTTCCGCCAGATGCTCACAGCCCGCGACCTTGCAGAACCGCTGGAACTGGCCGTCATTGCCGACGGCCAGGATGATGTCGCCGTCGGCGGTCGGGAACGACTGGTAAGGCACGATGTTGGGGTGCGCGTTGCCCAGGCGCGGCGGGTTCTGGCCGGTGGCCAGGAAGTTCGCCCCCTGGATCGACAGGATGGCGGCGGTGGTGTCCAGCATGCCGATGTCGATGTGCTGGCCCTCGCCGGTGACTTCGCGGTGGCGCAGGGCGGCGTTGATGCCGACCGCCGCGTACATGCCGGCGATCAGGTCGGAAATGGGGATGCCGGCCTTCTGCGGATCGCCGTCGGGCTCCCCGGTCACGCTCATGAAGCCGCCCATGCCCTGAATCAGCACGTCGTATCCGGGGCGGTTGGCGTAGGGGCCGGTATGGCCGAAGCCGGTCACCGAGCAATAGACCAGACCCGGGTTGTCGTCCTTCAGCTGATCATATCCCAGACCGTATTTGGCGAGGCCGCCGGTCTTGAAGTTCTCCACCAGCACGTCGGACTTGGCGATCATCTTCTTGGCCAGCTCGATGCCTTCGGGCTTGGTCAGGTCCAAGGTGATGGAGCGCTTGTTGCGGTTGGCGCAGGTGAAATAGGCGCTCTGGTCCGTGTCGTTGCCGTCGCCGTCCTTCAGGTAGGGCGGGACGAAGCCGCGCGTGTCGTCGCCCTTGCCGGGGATTTCCACCTTGATCACGTCGGCGCCCAGGTCACCGAGAATCTGCGTGCAGGAGGGGCCCGCCAGGATGCGGGTCAGATCGAAAACCCGAAGGCCGCTCAAGGGTCCGGACATGTCTGTTTCCTTTTGTTGGTCGCGCCTTATTGTGGGCGTCTCAGCGATGGAAGGGAACGTCCGGCGCGCCCGGAAACCGGGGGCCGGCGCAAGTTTGGTGTCGCGCGATGTATAACGCCAAGATTTACCCCCCGCAATGCGGGCGGGCGAAAATTTCCGGCCCGAAAGGCCCGCCGTGCGGCTGCGCGGGCTGAAAGTCTGGGGCCTGGCGCTGGCCGTGGCGCTGGTCGGCGGCGGCGCGGCCCTGCTCGCCCCGACCTTCGCCAAGACGTCGGGAACCCTGAAACTCGCGGGCCTTCCGGCGCCCGTGACGGTCACCCGCGACAGCCACGGCGTGCCGCGCATCCGCGCCGGTGACGGGGACAGCGCCTTTTTCGCCCTGGGCTTCGTCCATGCCCAGGATCGGTTTTTCCAGATGGAATTGATGCGCCGCGCGGGGGCCGGGCGGCTGGCGGAGATGCTGGGCGCGCCGGCGCTCGACATGGACCGTTACATGCGCCGTCTGGGAATCCACCGGCTGGCCGAGGCGCAGGCGAAGGCGGCCTCGCCCGCCCTGAAAAAGCGGCTCGACGCCTATGCCGCCGGGGTCAACGCCTGGATCAAGGAAACATCCTGGCCGCGCACGGTCGAATTCCTCGCGCTCCGCCACACGCCCGAACCCTGGCGGCCCGCCGACAGCCTGGTCTGGGGCAAGCTGATGGCCCTGCGTCTGGCCGGCAATTGGCGGACGGAACGCCTGCGCCTCGACATGCTGGCCAGACTTTCGCCGGAACAGGTGAATTTCCTCTGGCCGCCCTACCCCGGCGACGCGCCGACCGCCTTTCCGGGCATGTCCGGCGGCGGCAGCGGCCTAGCCGCCTTTCCCGCCATGGACTGGGACCCGCAGAGCGTGGGCGCGCCGGGCACGGCCTCCAACGCCTGGGCGCTTTCGGGGATGCGCACGTCAACCGGCAAGCCGTTCCTGGCCAACGACCCGCATCTGGAATTCCAGGCGCCGATCCTGTGGTATCTGGCGCGCCTGGAAACCCCGGACGGCGTGCTGGCCGGGGCGACCGTGCCCGGCGTGCCGTTCCTGGTGATCGGCCACAACGGCCATGTCGCCTGGGGGTTCACGACCACGGGGGCGGATACGGAAGACCTGATCGTCGAGACCCCGGCCGAGAAGCCCGGCGCCTACCGCACGGATGCGGACGGCGGCACCGCCGAATTCCGCGTTCGCAACGAAGTCATCACGGTGCGGGACCGCGCGCCGGAAACCCTGACGGTTCTGGAAACCCCCGACGGCCCCGTCATCACCGACGCCGGCGGCCGTCCGGTGACCCTGTCCGCCCCCTATCTGGAAGCGGGCGACCAGACGCCGGAAGCGCTCCTGGCCCTCAACGCGGCCAAGACCAAGGCCGACGTCGCGGCGGCCCTGCGCCGGTTTCACGCCCCGGTGCAGAACGTCCTGTACGCGACCCGGGCGGGCGAGATCGGCATGATCACGGCGGGGCGCCTCCCGAAACGCAAACGCGGCGGCGGCGCGGTGCCGCTGGTCCGCATGCAGGGGCCCGTGGGGCACGACGGTTATCTCGACCCCGCGGTGATGCCGCGCTATGCCGATCCGCCGGGCGGCGTGCTGTTGAACGCCAACAACAAGGTCACGCCCCCGGGTTTTCCCTTCGCCATCGCCGCCGACTGGCCGCCGCCCTTCCGCGCCCGGCGGCTGGCCGATCTGCTGGCCGGCGACCGGCCCGACCCGATCGCCCCCCAGATGGACATCCATTCCGCCGGGGCCGAGGAACTGTTGGCCTTCGCCCTGGCGCAATTGGACGACGTTGCCGCCCGCCGGTCCCTGGTCCGCGCGCTGGAACGCTGGGACGGCGCCATGGACCGACGGCAGCGCGCGCCCCTCGCTTTCATGTTCTTCGCCCTCAATCTCAAGCAGGCAATCTTCGCCGACGACCTGGGCGACCTGATCGACCGCTGGCACGGTCTGCGCATTCAGGCCGTGGTCCGCGCCCTGACGGCCGGGCAGTCATGGTGCGACGACCGGGCGACGGCGGACAGGATCGAAACCTGCGCCGACGCGGTCGTCCGCGCCCTGGATCAGACAGCCCGCGATCTCATGGGCCTGGACCGGGAGTTGGGCCGCACGGCGCTTTGGGGCGATGTGCATGTCGCCCGGTTTGAACATCCCGTGTTCCGGCACATGCCCCTGCTGCGCGATTGGACGGCGGTCGAGGTCGCGACGGACGGCGGCAACGACACCCTCAACCGGGGCGCCATGTGGCTGGGGCGCTCGGATGCGCCCTTCGCCCATCGCCATGGCGCGGGGCTGCGCGCCCTGATGGATTTGAGCGACCTGGACGGCTCCCGCTTCGTCATCGCGACGGGTCAGTCGGGAAATCCGCTCAGCCCGCGTTACCGCGATTTGGCCGCGGCTTGGCGGGACGGTCAAACCCTGACCCTTGAAGCCATCCCGTCCGAGGCAGGCGACGTTCTGAAAATCCTGCCAAAAGATTGAACAAGCGTGTAGAACGGCGGCTTCACTTTCCGTAACGGAACCCGTGCCATGACCGTGACCATAGATGCCATCCGCGACGCCGCCCGCCAATTGCAGGGCGAGATCATTCGCACCCCGGCCCTGCCGGTGCGCCGGCTGTCGCGGGCGACCGGCGCCGAGGTCTATCTGAAGCTGGAGAACCTGCAGGTCACGGGCTCGTTCAAGGTGCGCGGCGCCGGGATCAAGCTGGGCAGCCTGTCGGATGACGAGCGCGCGCGCGGCGTCGTCGCCGCCTCGGCCGGAAACCACGCTCAGGGTGTGGCCTATCACGCCGGGCGGCTCGGCATCGCGGCGACCATCTACATGCCCGAAGGCACCCCCTTCACCAAGGTGGGGCGGACCGAGGACCTGGGCGCCAAGGTCGTCCTCGAAGGCATTGATTTCAACGCCGCCCGGGATGCCGCCCTGGCCCATGCCGAGGAAACCGGCAAATTGTTCATCGCCCCCTTCGACGACCCGCACGTGATCGCCGGTCAGGGTACGGTGGCGCTGGAGTTTCTCGAAGATGTGCCCGACCTGGACACCCTGATCGTGCCGATCGGCGGCGGCGGCCTGATGGCCGGCTGCGCCATCGCGGCCCATGCCATCAACCCGGGGATCGAGATGGTCGGCGCGCAGACGGCGCTCTACCCTTCGATGGCGCAGGCCCTGAACGGCGAGGCCTCGACCGGCGCCGGCACCACCATCGCCGAGGGCATCGCCGTGAAGACGCCGGGTGAGATCACCCGGCCGATCATCGCCGACCACGTCAAGGACATCGCCGTTCTGGGCGAGGACGAGATCGAAGCCGCCGTCCTGGCCCTGGCCGAGGGCCAGCGCATCGTCGCCGAGGGCGCCGGGGCGGCCGGGGTCGCGGCCCTTTTGGCCGGCGACGGCAAATACAAGGGCAAGAAGGTCGGTATCGTGATTTCCGGCGGCAACATCGATTCCCGCCTGCTGTCGAACGTGCTGTTGCGCGGCCTGGTGCGCGGCGGGCGCATGGTCAGTCTGCGCATCGGCATGAGCGACCGTCCGGGCATGCTGTCCGAGGTGGCCGGTCTGATCGGCGGTCTGGGCGGCAATATCCTGGAGGTCTATCACCAGCGCCTGTTCACCGACGGCCCGATCCGCGACACGGAATTGGACGTGGTGATCGAAACCATCGACGCGGAACATGCGCGCGCGATCGTCGAGGCCCTGTGCAATGCCGGGTTCCAGACCCGGGTTCTGTCGAACCGCAAGGACTAAGTCCGGTTGCCTTTCCGCCTACATCCTGAACACCAATAGCCGGGTGCGTCGGCTGTCGTCGACCTCGACGATCTCGTCCGGCTCCACGTCCGGCACGGCGAAGCTGTTGGAGATGAACAGACTGCCGGGCTTCATTTCCTGCCGGGCCTTGGCGTACAGGCGGGCCATGGGCACGGGTGACAGGAAACAATAGACGACATCGAAATCCCTTAAATCCGCCCGCCAAAGGGACAGAAAGCGGATTCGCAGGTTCATCCGCGGCTGCGTGAATTGACGCAGACGGGTCGCGAGATAAACCAAGGGGGCTGTCTCGAAGCCTTCGAAGGCGGCGTCGGGCCGCGCATCGGCGAGATGCCAGAGTGTTCCGCCGAGCCCACTGCCCAGATCGGCCATGCGGATGCCGGGCCGCTTCGGCAGCAGTTTTTCAACGGCGCGCCAGGTCTTGGCGTTGGACAGGTAGAGGGGAACCCCTTCACCCACGGCGTTCCAATAGACGGCGAGCAGTACGGCGAACACGGCGGGAAACACCCACCCCGGCGGCTGCAGGCCGAGCACGATCCAGAGCAGAACCGGGGCAACGGCCTGAACCGGCAGCCACCAGCGGGCCAGCCCCATGGGCAGGGTCGCCACCGCCGCCGCCGCTCCCCAGATGATGCAAAGCGTCGCCGGCGGTGCCGGCCAGCCGAGGTTGCGCAGAACCGCCATGGCGGCCACGGTCGCGATTCCGCCGACAAGCTGCGCCGCCACCGCGCGAACGATGGGAAAATTGTATAAAAACTGGTACTTAGATTCGCTCACTTAACCCACGGTATGAGCTTTGAAAATAGATCAAGGGGGCCTTGTCGCGGGCCACCTGCACGTCCGCCACGCGGCCAACCACGATACGATGGTCGCCGCCGTCATGAATTGCATGGGTGTGGCAGGCCAGCGCCGCCGCCACACCGTCCAGGACCGGCGCGCCGGTTGCACCCGCCTTGAATCCATGCCCGTGCAGGTCGAAGGTTTGCGGTCCGGCGAAAGCGTCAGACAGGGCGTGTTGGTCGGCGGCCAGGACATTGACCGTGAAGCCGGCGCCGGATTCCAGAAATTGGGCGATGCAGCCGGTGCGATTGTCCAAACAGACCAGGATCAAGGGCGGGTCGAGAGACAGCGAGCAGAAGGCGCTGACGGTCACGCCGACGGGCCCCTGCCCGTCACCGGGCGCGGTGACAACCGTGACGCCCGAGGCAAAACAGGCCAAGGCGTTTCTGAATGCAATTTGATCAACCATGTCGGCGGCCGAATCGTTCCCCCAAGGATGCTGGCATGTGTATGCGGATGACGTCTTGAATACGTCGCCTGGGGAAGGGCTGGCAAGCCTTTACCAATTACCAATCAATTTGACGTTCAATGAGGGCGTGGCTCTTTGAATTAATCCTTTTGGCTTATGGCGCTTCGGTACGAGAAATGCTTGTATTTTGGGACGATAGGACGATAGCTTTTCCCCCGTGCGTTAGAGACCGCGAAGCGGCGTCGGCGCGGACCCGTGCTCTTGGAGACTGCTGAATGCTGTTTATCGTAGGCTCATTGGTTGTGCTGGTGTCCGTGTTCGGTGCCTATGGCGTCCACGGCAGCTTCGCCGTGCTTTGGCAGCCGCTTGAATTCATCATCATCTTCGGCGGCGCCATCGGGGCCTTCGTCACGGGCAACCCGAAACCGGTCATCAAGGGCGTGATGGGGTCCTTCAAGACCATTATGAAAGGCCCCACCTACAGCCGCGAACATTATGAAGAACTTCTCGGTTGCCTCTATTCGGTGTTCCGTCTGGCCAAGACCAAGGGCGACCTGGCGCTTGAAGCGCATGTGGAAAAGCCGGACGAGAGCACGCTGTTCGCCAATTTCCCGCTGTTTCATGCCGATCACCATGCGATCGAGTTTCTGTGCGACTACCTGCGCCTGCTGACGCTCGGGGCCTCCAACCCGCATGAAATCGAATCGGTCATGGATGCCGAACTGGAAAAGCATCACGAGGAACTGCACGCCATCTCCGGCGCCTGGCAGAGCATGGCCGACGCGACCCCGGCGCTCGGCATCGTCGCCGCCGTGCTGGGCGTCATCGTGACCATGGGCTCGATCACCGAACCGCCGGAAGTTCTCGGCAACCTGATCGCCGCGGCTCTGGTCGGGACGTTCAGCGGGATTTTCTTCGCCTATGGGTTCATGGCGCCGATCGCGGCTTCGCTGAACAACACCTACAACGCCGACGCCGCCTACCTGAACTGCATCAAGATCGCGCTGGTCGGCCACATGCAGGGTTACGCCCCGCAGGTGTCCGTGGAATTCGCGCGCAAGACGCTGGCGCATGGTCTGCGGCCGACCTTTGCCGAGGTCGAGGAAATGGTCACCAACCTGCCTGCGGCGTCGTGACGATCACCCCCCCTGCCGCCGGACGTAAGGACGTCCATGACCACGGCGGCGCGCACGGCCGAAACGGTACGGACCCCATAGGAAGGGCCTGATGGCGGACGAAGCCGCAAAACAACCGATCATCATCAAGAAGATCAAGAAGGGCGGACACGGCCATCACGGCGGCGCGTGGAAAATCGCCTACGCCGACTTCGTGACCGCCATGATGGCGTTCTTCCTGCTGCTGTGGCTGTTGAACTCGGTCACCCAGGAATCCCTCGAAGGCATTTCCAACTACTTCGCGCCGGTGTCCACGTCGCAGACGACCAGCGGATCCGGCGACATCCTGCAAGGCAAGACCATTACCGAGGAAGGCATTTCCTCGAACGCCACGGCGCGCGACAGCGTCACCGTCGATCTGCCGCCGCCCAAGGCCGGCACCGGCGGCGACCTGTCCGAGGGCGAGGCGGAATCCAAGGCCAAGCCGACCGAGGAAGACGTCGAGGCCCAGGCCGCAAAGAAGGAACAGGAAGCCTTCGAGGACGCCCAGGAAGAGTTGCAAAAGACGCTGGAAAGCGTGCCGCAGATGCGTCAGCTGAAGAACAGCCTGTTGGTCGACAACACGCCCGAAGGTCTGCGCATTCAGTTGATCGACCGAGACGGTCTGGCCATGTTCCCGTCGGGGTCTTCCAAGATGTTCCTGCATACGGAACGCCTGCTGGAACTGGTGTCCAAGGTCATCCTGTCGATGCCCCAGGACATTTCGATTTCCGGGCATACGGACGCGACCCCGTTTTCCGGCCAGGACTACGGCAACTGGGAACTGTCGTCGGACCGCGCCAATTCGGCGCGCCGCGCCCTTGAAGGATTCGGGGTGCCCGATGCACGGATCAAGCGCGTCGTCGGCAAGGCGGCGACGGACCCCCTGATCGCCGAGGACCCCAAGCACCCGTCCAACCGGCGGCTGTCGATCATTCTGCTGCGCGGCACCGGCCGTGAGGCGGAAAAGGAAAAGGCCGAAAAGGACGCCGAGGAAAAAGCCAGGAAAGAGCGTGAGAACGAAGCCCTGCCCGGCCTCAACGAGATCAAGCGTCAGCAGCGCCAAGAGGACGGCGGGGCCGCCACCCCCGCGCCGAAGCTGGCGCCCGAAGGCATCCAGTTGCCCGCGCCCGGCGGGGTCGTTCCGGCCCGGCCCGCGCAACCGGCCGCACCGGCGCTGCCTGGGATCAACCTTGAAATCCGCGGCGATATTAAGTCACAGTAGGTTCCGGACGGTCGACGCACGGGCGGCGTGACCGGAGGCACGGGGACACGAGATGCGCCACAAACCCATATCCGACACGCGGTTCTTTTTCGCGACGGCGCCCCTGCCCTGTCCGTACCTGCCGGACCGGGTCGAGCGGCGCGTGGTCACGGAACTGTTTGGGCGCGACGCGACCCGCCTGCACGATCAATTGTCCTATGCCGGCTTCCGCCGGTCCCACGGCATCGTCTATGCCCCGGCCTGTCCTGGCTGCGACGCCTGCAAGGCCGTGCGCATCGCCGTCGACGGCTTCGACCTGCGCCCGTCCATGAAGCGGATTTTGAAAGCCAACACGGACTTGTCGGCACGCATGGCGCAACCGGCCGCCAGCCAGGAACAATACCGCCTGTTCCAACGCTATCAGGCGTCGCGCCATTCCGGCGGCGACATGTCCAAGATGGATTACCTCGATTATCAGGCGTTGATCGAGGACACCCCCATCGACACCGGCCTGATCACCTACCGCGACGGTGACGGCACGCTGACGGGGGCCATGCTGGCCGACCGCCTGGGCGACGGCCTGTCCGCGGTCTACAGCTATTTCGACCCGGAACAGCCGCGCCGGGGCATGGGCACCTACATGATTCTGTGGCTGATCGACGAGGCCAAGCGCCTCGGCCTGCCCTATGTCTACCTGGGGTTCTGGATCGAGGGCTGCAACAAGATGTCCTACAAGGCGCGGTTCCGCCCGCTCGAGGTTCACACGGCGGCCGGCTGGCGGAACTTCGACGACTTCATGGCAAAATCCGACGGCTAGTCCCGTCCGCCGGTCTAGTCCCGTCCGAAAGTGCCCGAGCGCGGAAATCCCTTGGGCACGACCAGGCCCGCTTGCGCCCGCTTGCCCATCCATTGATGGTATTCCGGCTCCGTGCGCTGGCCGCCCGACCGCCAGGTCAGGCCCTCGGCCGTGCGCATGGTGGTGACGTCGGCCAGCCCGCCCTTGTTGTAGCGTTGCAGGATCACGCCCTTGCCGCGGCCCATTTCCGGCAGTTCATCGATGGGGAAGATCAAAAGCTTGCGGTTCTCGCCGACCACGGCGACGGCGTCGGCGCCCTCCATCACTTCCGCGATGGCGGCGGCCTCTTCGCCCGTGCCCAGGTTCAGGACCTGCTTGCCGTTCTTGGTCTGGGCCATCAGGTCGTCGGACGGCACGATGAAGCCGCGCCCCTTGTCCGACGCCACGACGTATTTCTTGCCGGTCTGATAGACCTGCAGCCAGATCGGATCGTGGCCGTTCGGGATATCGACCATCAGGCGCACGGGCTCGCCGTGCCCGCGCCCGCCCGGCAGCTTGTCGCCGGCCAGCGTGTAGAACCGCCCGTTGGTGGCGAACACCAGAAATTTGTCCGTGCTTTGTCCGTGGACCATGAACTTCAGGTTGTCGCCGTCCTTGAACTTGACCTCCGTGCCCGGCTCGACATGGCCCTTGAGGGCGCGGATCCAGCCTTTTTCCGACAGAACGACGGTGATCGGTTCCTTCTCGATCATGGCGTCCAGGGGCACCACGACGGCGGTCGGCGGGCCGGCGATTTCCGTGCGGCGGGCGCCGATCGCGGTTTTCTGGCCGAACGCCTTCTTGGTCTCGGCGATTTCGGCGGCGATCGCCTTCCAACGCTCGCCCTCGTCCTTCAGCAGCTTCTTGATGGCGCCGCGTTCCTTGCCCAGGTCTTCGTTCTCGCGCCGGATTTCGATCTCTTCCAATTTGCGCAACTGGCGCAGACGCATGTCGAGAATCGCGTTGGCCTGGACCTCGGTCAGATCGAACCGCTTCATCAACACGGTCTTGGGCTCGTCCTCCTCGCGGATGATCTTGATGATCTCATCCAGGTTGAGGAACGCGACCAGCAGCCCGCCCAGGACCTCCATGCGCCGCTCGATCTTCTCCAGCCGGAAGTTCTTGCGCCGGATCAGGACCTTGTGGCGATGGTCGAGGAACGCCTGCAAGACATCGCGCAGGGACATCACGCCGGGCGTGTTGTTGGCGTCCAGCACGTTCATGTTCATGTTGAAACGGATTTCCAGGTCCGTCTCGCGGAACAGGTGCTCCATCAAGGTTTCGGCGTCGACCGTGCGGCTCTTGGGCTCCAGCACGATGCGCACGTCTTCCGTCGATTCGTCGCGCACGTCCTGCAAGATCGGCAGCTTCTTGCCGATGATCAGGTCGGCGATGCGCTCGATCAGCTTGGCCTTCTGAATCTGATAGGGAATTTCCGTGATGACGATCTCGTACTGCCCGCGGCCCTGGTCCTCGACCTGCCATTTGGCGCGCAGGCGGAACGCCCCCCGGCCCGTGCGGTATGCCTCGACCACGGCGGCGTGGTCTTCGACCAGGACGCCGCCGGTCGGGAAATCGGGCCCGGGCACGAATTCGCACAGCTTGTCGAAGGTCGCATTGGGGAACTTGATCAGGTGGATCAGCGCGTCGCACAATTCGCCCGCGTTGTGCGGCGGGATGTTGGTCGCCATGCCGACGGCGATGCCGGTCGATCCGTTGGCCAGCAGGTTCGGGAAGGCTGCCGGCAGAACGATGGGCTCCGACTCCTCGCCGTCGTAGGTGGCACGGAAATCGACCGTGTCCTCGTCGATGCCGTCGAGCAGCGCCGCGGCGACCTCGGTCAGGCGCGATTCCGTGTAACGCATGGCGGCCGCGTTATCGCCGTCGATGTTGCCGAAGTTGCCCTGCCCGTCGACCAGCGGATAGCGCACGGCGAAATCCTGGGCCAGACGCACCAGGGCGTCATAGATCGCAAGGTCGCCGTGGGGGTGGTACTTGCCCATCACGTCGCCGACGACGCGCGCACATTTCTTATAGCCCGTGGCCGGGTCGAGTTTCAGTTGCCGCATGGCGTAGAGCAGCCGCCGGTGCACGGGCTTGAGCCCGTCGCGCACGTCGGGCAACGAACGCGAGACGATGGTCGACAGGGCATAAGCCAGATAACGCTCGCTCAGCGCCTGGGATAGCGGGGTGTCGCGGATGTCGCCGCCGAAGTCGCCGGGCGGGGTGATCGCGGTCATCGCAAGGATTCCTTAGATTGCAGGTTTTCCGCGCATCTGGGACGGAAGGCCGAATTCATGCACCAGATATAGTACATTCAGGGGGTGGGCGGTCAATGCACCGATGACGACAAGTCGGTTATTTTTTTGCCTGGAAGCGGTCCACCAGTCGGTCGCGGGCGGCCAGCCGCCCGGCCCGCCCTTCCAGGGCATGGTTTTCCAGGAAGTATCCGGTCAGCTTCAGGCCGTCGACCACCTCGGCCGGGGTTTCGGCGGCCCCGGGGCTGAGCAGAAACGCCGGCAGGGCCAGCAGGCGCCCATGATAGGGCTTGCCGGCGGCGGCCGAGACGGCGCGCCCGGTCTTGGGCGAGACATAGGTCAGGTTTTCCGTCTCGCCCGTGGCGGCGCAGGCGGCGAGATCGAGCCCGAACCCCAGTTCGCCGAGCACCCCCATTTCCCATTTCACGTAGGCGGACCCGACGTCGGCGTCGTCGAGCACCCCGAACAACGCCGCCAGGCCGTGGAAGATCGCGGGATGGTCCTCGCCCTCGGGCAGCAAGGCCTCGGTCACGGCACAGGCGGCGGAGAGGGCCGCCAGGCCGTCGGGGCAGTTCATCAACGCCGCCGCCGGGGTCTCCAGAACCTCCGTCGTCAGGCTGCCCAGATGTTCCGGCAGGCGGCCGCGCCAATCGAGGGTGACCAGATTGCCGACCTGCAACCCACCGCGCTTGCGCCGCCCCGCCCCGCCCCGCACCAGGCCCGTCTGGCGGCCCCGGGTTTCCGTCAGGGCGCTGACGATCAGCGCGCTTTCGCCGTGCTTGCGGGTCGCCAGGATGTAGCCTCTATCGTGCCATTCCATGGCGGAACGCCCTACCTGCGCGTTTCAGGCGCAGAAAATTGATCCTGATCAGGCATCGAAATCCAGGCCCCATTCGGCGTAGCGTTCGCGGTCGTCCTGCCATTTGCCGCGCACCTTGACGTGGATGAACAGATGCACCGGATGGCCCAGAAGATCCTGCAACTCGGCCCGTGCGGCGGCGCCGATCTGCTTGACCATGGCGCCCTGGCGGCCCAGCACGATGCCCTTCTGGCTGTCCCGCTCGACATAGATGACCTGGCGCACATGGGCCGAGCCGTCGGCCTTCTGCGTCCAGTCCTCGGTCTCGACGGTGATCTTGTAGGGCAGTTCCTGATGCAGCTTCAGGAACAGCTTCTCGCGCGTGATCTCGGCCGCCAGCAGGCGCGCCGGCATGTCGGAAATCTCGTCCTCGGGATAGAGCCACGGGCCCTCGGGCACGGCGGCGGCGAATACCTTGGCCAGGTCGGAAACGCCGTCGCCCGTGTTGGCGGAAACCATGAAGCAATCGGTGAAGACGCCTGTATCCATTAATTTTCCGGCCAGGGACAACAGCACGGGCTTGGCCACCAGATCGATCTTGTTGAGGATCAGATAGGCCTTGCGTCCGCCCAGGATCAGCTTGTCGATGATCGCCTGCGAGCGTTTGTCCACGCCGTCCTTGGCGTCGATCAGCAGCGCGATGGCGTCGGCGTCCTGGGCGCCCGACCAGGCGGCGGCGACCATGGCCCGGTCGAGCCGGCCCTTGGGCTCGAAAATGCCCGGCGTGTCGATCAGGATGACCTGCGCCGGCCCTTCGATGAAGATGCCGAGCACGCGGGTCCGCGTCGTCTGCACCTTGGGCGAGACGATGGAGACCTTGGCGCCCACCAGGCGGTTGACCAGGGTCGACTTGCCGACGTTGGGCGCGCCCAGGATGGCGATGAACCCGGCGCGGGTCTTGGTCTCGTTCATTCTGTTCCCCAGTTGTCCAGCATCGCCGTGGCGGCGGCCTGTTCGGCTTCTTGCTTGGCGTTGCCCGTCCCCGTCTGGTCCGCGCGCCCCGCGACGCTTACCGTGACGGTGAAGACCGGCGCGTGGTCCGGCCCGGTCTGGTCCGTCACCGCATAGACCGGCAGCGGCAGAGCGTTCTTCTGGCAGCGTTCCTGAAGCCGTGTCTTGGCGTCCTTCAGGGGCCCCGTATGCGCGTCGGCCAGGGGCGTCCACATGCGTTTGACGAAATCGGCGGCAACGTCGTATCCGGCGTCCAGGAACAAGGCCCCGATCACGGCCTCGCAGGCATCGGCCAGGATCGATGGGTTGTCCCGCCCGCCCGCCGCCTTTTCGCCGGGCGACAGCGCCAGACAGGACGCCAGGTCCAGATCGCGGGCCACGGCGGCCAGGGTGTCCTTGCGCACCAGGGCGGTGAAGCGGTAGCCGAGCTCGCCCTCGCTTTCCTCGGGAAAACGCTCATAAAGCAACGCCGAGACGGCCAGCCCCAGCACCCGGTCGCCGAGGAATTCCAGGCGCTCGTTGGAATTCAGGCGCTCCGTCTGCCCCGAGGCATGCTTGAAGGCCTGTGTGAGAAGGTCAGGATCGCCGAAACGGTGGCCCAGGCGGTCCTGCAGGGCCGAATGGCGCTTGGATGTGCTGCCGCCGCTCATTCAATGCCCTGGAAGATGCGCTCGAAGCGCACCGTCGACGGCCATTGCCAAGGCCGCCACAGGGAGCCTTGGGTCGAGAAGAACAGGAACTCAGCGCGGCCCACGAGGTTTTCCTTGGGAATGAACCCGACGTCGCCGTACCGCGAATCGTTGGATCGGTCGCGGTTGTCGCCCATGGCGAAGAACATGTCGGCGGGCACCTTGTAGACCCGCGTGTTGTCCATGGGGTCGTTGTCCGTTTCTTCCAGGATGAAGTGCTTCACCCCGTTCGGCAGGGTTTCGACGAAACGCGGCACGCGCCGGGTCGTGCCGAAATCGTCGGTCGAGACGAAATCCTCGACGCGCTCGCGGGTCACCGGCGTGCCGTTGATGTGCAGGATGCCGCCCGTCACCTGAATTTCGTCACCGGGCAGACCGACGATGCGCTTGATGAAATCCGTCTTGTTGTCGGACGGCAGCTTGAACACCACGACGTCGCCGCGGGCCGGCGTATCCTCAAAGATGCGCCCGGGAATCAGCGGCATGGAAAACGGCAGCGAATGTTTGGAATACCCGTAGGAAAGCTTGGACACGAACAGGTAGTCGCCGATCAGCAGGGTCGGCAGCATGGAGCCCGACGGGATGTTGAAGGGCTCGTACGCGAAGGTGCGTACGACCAGCGCGATCACGATCGCGTAGGCGACCGTTTTCAAGGTGTCCCAGAATCCGCCGGGTTTGTCGCCGCTCATATGTTGTTTTTCCGTGAAATGCCTAGGGTGGTGCCTGGAAGGAATGGCTGGGCCGCCGGATGGTTTCGGCGGGCGGATGAAACGCGGGTCGGGCGCAAAGGTCAAGCGCCTTCCTGGCCGGGGACCGCGGAAATGATCACCATGGCGTGGGCCAGGGGGTATTCGTCGGTCTGGGAAACGTGGACCTGGGCGACCAGGCCGGGCGGCGTCAGGGCGTCGAGCCGCGCCTTGGCCCCCCCGGTAATCAGCATGTAGGGCTGGCCGGTGGGCAGGTTGGCGACCACCATGTCCTTCCAGAACACGCCGAGGCGGAATCCGGTGCCGAGCGCCTTGGCGCAGGCTTCCTTGGCGGCGAAGCTTTGGGCGAAGGAGGCCGCCGGATTCTGCCGGCGGTAGGCCTTTTTCTGCTCACCTTCGGCGAACAGGCGGTCGACGAAACGGTCCCCGAACCGATCCAGCGTGCGCTCGATCCGGCGGATGTCGCACAGATCCGTGCCGATGCCGATGATCATGGGCGCGGTGTCCTGGCCTGCGGGCGGTCCGGCGGCGTCACGCGGAGCGTTCGCCCAGGGCCTCGGCCCGGGCCTGGTCCATGAGGGCGCGCATGCGCTTGATGGCGCTTTCCAGGCCGCCGAAAATCGCCTCGCCGATCAGGAAATGGCCGATGTTCAACTCGGTGATGGTGGCGATCGCCGCCACCGGCCCGACCGTGTCGAAGGTCAGGCCGTGTCCGGCATGGCACTCCAGGCCGATCGCCTCGGCATGGGCGGCCGCGTCCCTCACGCGCTGCAATTGCGCGGCCTGGGTCGCCGGGCCGGCCTCGCAATAGGCGCCGGTGTGAAGTTCGACCACGGGGGCGCCCAGGGCCTTGGCGGCGTCCAATTGCACGGGGTCCGGTTCGATGAACAGGGAAACGCGGATGCCGGCGGCGTTCAGGGCGTCGACATAGGGTTTCAGGGACCCCATGCCGCCGGCGGCGTCCAGGCCGCCTTCGGTCGTCCGTTCCTCGCGCTTTTCCGGCACGATGCAGGCGGCATGCGGCTTGTGGCGCAGCGCGATGGCCAGCATTTCCTCCGTCGCCGCCATCTCGAAGTTGAGCGGCAGGTCGATCTGCGCCACGAGACGTGCCATGTCGTCGTCGGAAATGTGGCGCCGGTCCTCGCGCAGGTGGGCGGTGATGCCGTCGGCCCCGGCCTGGGCGGCGGCGCGGGCCGCGCGCACGGGGTCCGGGTGACCGCCGCCGCGGGCGTTGCGGATGGTCGCCACATGGTCGATGTTGACGCCGAGCCTGAGATATCCGGTCATCGTCTTCAAGTCCTTGCCTGCCTTAGCCTTTCGCGCGTTCGACCGAGTTGACGGCGGGCGACGCGCGCAGCGCCGCGATGATGTCGGTCAGGTGCTTGACGTCGCGCACCTCGACATCGATCAGCATGTCGAAGAAATCGGTCGAACGGTTGATGATCTTGAGGTTGGAGATATTGCCGTCGTTCTTGGCGATCATGGTCGACAGATCGCCGAGCGATCCCGGCGCGTTGGCGACGGTGACATGGACGCGGCCGACATGCAGGTCGTGCCGCGCCTCGCCCCGGTCCCAGGCCAGGTCGAGCCAGCGTTCCGGCTCGTCCCCGTAGCCTTCCAGGGTGTCGCAGTCGATGGTGTGCACGGTGACGCCCCGGCCCGTGGTGACGATGCCGACGATGCGGTCGCCCGGCAAGGGGTGGCAGCAGCCCGCGAAATGCATGGCCATGCCCGGGATCAGGCCCTGGATCGGGACGCCGCCGCCCTCGCCCTTGTCCTTGCCGCGCTTGCGGCTGCGCGCCTCGGACAGCGGCACGACGATGTCGTCGCCTTCCTTCTTCTTGCGCTTGGCCCGGGGATAGACGGCCTCCAATACTTCGCGGCCGCTCAGATTGCCCAGGCCGACGGCGACGTAAACATCCTCGACCGATGCCTGGGTCAGCTTTTTCAGAACGCCGGTTAATCCTTTGTCCGTAAGTTCATAATCGGCTTCCTTAAAGCTGCGTTGAAGGATGGATCGGCCGAGCTTTTCGTATTCCTCGCGCTCCTGCAAGCGCACGAAACGACGGATGCGCGCCCGCGCCTTGCCGGTCACCACGAAGCGCTCCCACGTCGGGTTGGGGGTCTGCGCCTTGGAGGTCACGATCTCGACCTGGTCGCCGTTCCGCAGCTCCGTGCGCAGCGGCATCATCTTGCCGTTGATCTTGGCACCGACGCAGTGGTCGCCGACCTCGGAATGGACGGCATAGGCGAAGTCGACGGTGGTCGCCCCGCGCGGCAGGTTGATCAGGTCGCCGCGCGGCGTGAAGCAGAACACCTGGTCCTGGAACATCTCCATCTTGGAGTGCTCCAACACCTCCTCGGGATCCGAGGCATGTTCCAGAATGTCCAGCAGTTCGCGCAGCCAACGGTATTGGGTGCCGTCCTTGGCCGGGCCGCCCTGCTTGTAATTCCAATGGGCGGCGACGCCCAGTTCGGCCACTTCGTGCATCACCCGGGTGCGGATTTGCAGTTCGATGCGCTGTTGGTGCGGGCCGAACACGCCGGTATGAAGCGACTGGTAGCCGTTCGGCTTGGGCATGGAGATGTAGTCCTTGAACCGCCCCGGCACGACCCGATAGGCGTTATGCGCCACGCCAAGCGCCTTGTAGCAGTCCTCAATACTGTTCACGGTGATGCGGAAGGCCATGATGTCCGACAGCTGTTCGAACCCGACGTCGTGCTTCTGCATCTTGCGCCAGATCGAATAGGGCGACTTCTCGCGGCCGTTGACTTCGGCCTCGATGCCATTCTCCGCCAGGGTTTCCGACAGTTCGCCGATGATCTTGGGCACCAGTTCCCCACCCTGCTCGCGCAGGGTGTCCAGGCGCTTGACCACGGCGCGGCGCGCTTCCGGGTTGATCTCGGCGAAGGCCAGGTCCTCAAGCTCGGTCTTGATTTCCTGCATGCCGATGCGTTCGGCCAGCGGCGCATAGATGTCCATGGTTTCCATGGCGATGCGGCGGCGCTTTTCGTCGCTTTTGATGTAATGCAGGGTCCGCATGTTGTGCAGGCGGTCGGCCAGCTTGACCAGCAGAACGCGGATGTCCTCGGACATCGCGAGCACCAGTTTGCGGAAGTTTTCCGCCTGCTTGGCGCGGTCCGACTGGAATTCGATGCGGGTCAGCTTGGTCACGCCGTCGACCAGCTGCGCGACCTCGTTGCCGAAGTGGGAGCGGATATCCTCCAGCGTCGCCACCGTGTCCTCGATGGTGTCGTGCAGCAGGGCTGTTTCGATGGTCGCGCTGTCGACGCGGTAGGAGGTGAGAATCCCCGCGACCTCGATGGGGTGCGAGAAGTACGGGTCGCCCGAGGCGCGCTTTTGCGAACCGTGCGCCTTCATGGCGAACACGTAGGCACCGTTGATTCCGACCTCGTCCGCGTTGGGATCGTAGGCCTTGACCCGTTCAACTAGTTCGAACTGGCGGATCACGAAGGGGGCGCCTTATCCAGTTAATACCGGGACGCCGCCCTCAAATTGCCGAAACGCGCGGCACGGCCACGGTTCCGGTCGGGAATGTGTCATGGACGAGGACTTTAGTCCTCCAGCCCAATCTCCGCATCCTTGAAAACGACGTCTGCCCCCATCGTAGCAGGGTCCGCGCCGTCGTCCACGTCCAAAGTATCGTCGTCGTCCTCATCGTCCGACGCGGACGCGCCGGCATTCGCCGACATGGCGGACAACTGCATGGTTTCCGGAATGGCGGGATCCAGGTCTTCGATGGATTCCTCCATCTGCACGTACTTCTGCATGCCCTTGATCAGGGATTCCTCGAGTTCCGGCAGAGTGATGGCTTCCTCGGCGATTTCGCGCAGGGCAACGACCGGATTCTTGTCGTTGTCGCGGTCAAGGGCCAGCGGCGCGCCGGCCGAAATGTGGCGGGCACGCTGCGCCGCGAGCATGACCAGCTCGAAGCGGTTGGGGATTTTCAGAACGCAATCTTCGACCGTAACGCGGGCCATGCGGAACCTCCGGGGTCGGAATGTCAGGAATATGGGTCGCCAATCATTGGCAAGGCTGTGGGTTATATGCCCGGGCGCACGGATTTTCAAGCCTTTCGGCGAATTATTCGGGGGCCTGCCATTCCGTGCCCAGATAGCCCCCGGCGTCGGCCAAGGGGCGAATTTCCTGATCCGCCGGCAGCTCGGCGCAGAGCGCTTCGATCGTGCGGCCCAGCACGGGATGACGCCAGCCGGGTGCGACGTCGCGGATCGGCAGCAAGGCGAAGGCGCGCGCATGCAGACGCGGATGCGGCACTTCCAGGTCGCCCGTCAATACCCGGTCACCGAAGGTCAGCAGGTCGAGGTCCAGGATGCGCGCCGCGTTGCGTTCGCCGCGCCGGCGCCCGAACCGGGTTTCGATGTCCAACAGAGCCGCCATCAGGGCGTCGGGGGGCAGGTCCGTGGCCACGGCGACGGCGCCGTTGACGAACCAGGGCTGGTCGGAAACCGGCACGGGGGCGGTTTCATACCATCCGGCATGGGCCGTGATCGCGACCCCGGGATGTTGTGAAAGAACCTGCAACGCGGCCCCGCAGGTGGCGCGCGGCGGCCCGAATTCCGCGGTCGGCAGGTTGCCGCCGACGCCGATGACGATGGGCCCACTCACGCCGGAAACCCTAGGCCGGCGGGCGTTGAATCCTTGTGCTTGGGGGCAATGGGGCTTAAGTGTTTCATGATTGGCACTGTGTAAAAATTTAACACTTTGATTTCACCAAGGGATTGATGGAAATGAATTTTTATCCTGAAGAACGCGTCGCCCTGTTCATCGATGGCTCCAACCTCTACGCCGCCGCCCGGGCCCTCAACTTCGACATCGACTACAAGCGCCTGCTGGCCGTTTTCTCTGGAAAATGCCGCTTGGTGCGGGCCTTCTACTACACGGCCATGGTCGAGGACCAGGAGTATTCACCGATCCGCCCCCTCGTCGACTGGCTCGACTACAACGGCTACACCATGGTCACCAAGCCGACCAAGGAATTCACGGATTCCGCCGGACGGCGCAAGATCAAGGGCAACATGGACATCGAACTGGCCATCGACGTGATGGAAATGGCCGACAAGCTCGACCATATCGTGCTGTTCTCCGGCGACGGCGATTTCCGCCGCCTGGTCGACGCCGTGCAACGCAAGGGCTGCCGGGTCAGCGTCGTGTCCACCGTGCGCTCGCAGCCGCCCATGGTCGCCGATGAACTGCGCCGTCAGGCCGATATCTTCGTCGAACTGCAAAGCCTGCAATCGGCCATCCAGCGTGCTGGCGGTCCGTCCAACAACGCCCTGCCCGACGACGATGACGATTATGACGACGACGATTACGACGACGAAGGCGAGGCCGAGGTCGAAGTCGTCTGAGCCGCATGCCGCCCGCGTTTCAGGACCCGCCCCGCGACTGCGCGAAATGCCCGCGACTGGCCGGCTTTCGCACCGCCAACCGCGCCGCCTTTCCCGATTGGCACAATGCCCCCGTCCCCGCGTTCGGGCCGCTTGACGCGCGGCTTCTGATCGTCGGGCTGGCGCCCGGGCTGCGCGGCGCCAACCGCACGGCGCGGCCGTTCACCGGGGATTACGCCGGTGACCTGCTGTATCCCACGCTTGGCGAGTTCGGCTGGACCGAGGGCGCCTATGGCGCCGCGCCGGACGACGGGCTGCGCCTCAAGGGCTGCCGCATCACCAACGCGGTGCGCTGCGTGCCGCCGGAAAACAAGCCGACGGGGGCTGAATGCAAGGCCTGCCGTCCCTATCTCGCGGACGAAATCGCGGCCATGGAGAATTTGCGGGTGATTCTGGCCCTGGGCGGCGTCGCCCATGCCAACGTGCTGGCGACATTGGACGAGCGGAAAAAGGATTTCCCCTTCGGCCACGGCAATCGCCATGTCCTGACCTCGGGCCGGCGATTGATCGACAGCTACCATTGCTCGCGCTACAACACCAACACGGGCCGCCTGACCCCGGACATGTTCCGCGACGTGTTCGCCGCCATCGCGGGCCTGATGACGGCCTGACCCGCCATTCATCCCCCCGGAACAAGGGCTTGGCGGCAAGCGGTTGTTCGGGTTATCGTTTTTTCAGGCGCCCCGTCAGCGGGAACGCCGGTGCGAACGGAGGGACGGAGATGGCCGCGGACATCGTCAACTTACGTCAATACCGCAAGGAAAAGCAGCGCCAGGAGCGCGCGCGGATCGCGGAACAGAACCGGGCCCGGTTCGGCCGTGACAAGGCGCAGCGGCGGGAAGACGAGACGGACCGCCGACGCCGCGACCAAGACCTGGACGGCAAGCAGATCGACCCCGAAAGCGACAAGCCCGCGGGCTGAACCGCGGGCCTGATGCCACAGGTATTCGGTTTCACGTCAACCGATCAATGGCTGTGGGCCTCGTCCGGTTCCAAGAGCCGATGCAGATGAACGATCACATATTTCATGTTGGCGTCGTCCACATGGGCCTGCGACGCGCCGCGCCAGGCGGTCAGCGCCTTGGCGTAGCTGGGGTAGATGCCGACGATTTCCAGGTTCTCCGGGTCAACGAAATCCTGGCCCTGGGGGTCGGTTACCTTGCCCCCGAACACGAGATGCAGAAGCGCATTCGACATGATTAGTCCCTTTTCATTGTTTCGGCTGCCTCTGAATGTCTCCTCACGGATTGTTCATCCGCGGACCAACTGTTATTCCGCCGCATTCACTGGCGGTCGGCTGATTTTGCCCTAAACTAGGGCCAATCCCGCGGACGGGCAATACGCCCTACGTCCAGTCCCGCCGCTCCGCGTTCGCGCGCCGGGCACCGCGGCCACCGAAACCACTGAAAGGTCTGCAACGACAATGATCGACCTCTATTCCTGGCCCACGCCCAACGGGCACAAAGTCCATATCATGCTCGAGGAAACCGGGCTTGCGTACAACATCCACCCCATCAACATCCAAAAGGGCGACCAGTTCCAGCCCGAGTTCCTGAAAATCTCGCCGAACAACCGCATCCCGGCAATCGTCGATCAGGACGGCCCCGGCGGGAAGCCCTACTCCCTGTTCGAAAGCGGCGCCATTCTGATCTATCTGGCCGAGAAGACCGGCAAGTTCCTGCCGACCGACCCCACGACCAAGTACGACACCCTGCAATGGCTGATGTGGCAGATGGGCGGCATCGGTCCGATGTTCGGTCAGGCCCATCATTTCCGCGGCTATGCGCCGGTGGAAATTCCCTACGCCGTCGACCGTTACACCAAGGAAGCCGGACGGCTGTACGGCATTCTCGACAAGCGTTTGGGGGAATCGGCCTATCTCGCCGGGCCCGACTACACCATCGCCGACATCGCGACCTTCCCCTGGACCCGGTCGATCGACCGCCAGGGCCATTCCCTCGACGACTTCCCCAACGTGAAGCGCTGGTCCGCCGACATCAACGCGCGGCCAGCCGTGCAGCGCGGCTGCCAGGTGCTGGAAGATGTGCGCGGCGAGCGCAAGCCGCTGTCCGACGAGGAACGGGCGGTGATGTTCGGCGACAAGCAGTTCGCGAAACGCTGATTATCCGAATTCGGGGCCGCGCCGGGGCATGCCCGGCGCGGCCTTTCGGTTTTAAGGGGCGGGTTGCGCCTCGCGTTTATCGCGACGTCGCACCCCGCGTTGACCGCGTCAGGCTCAACTCGGTTTGACGAATTTCAAGGCGGCCGTCAGTCTCGGATGAGACCGGTAACTCGTCGCCCGGTGCCATAATTCACCATCGAATATCACCAGTCTTCCCGGCCTGGGCGGCAACCCCTGAATCAGGTTGTTGACGATGAACTGCGTCTCGCCGCCTTCATCGACGTCATATTGGGGGGTGATGTAGAACAGGCAGGTATAGACATGGCCATCCTGGTGAAAGTACGGACGGTCGTTCGGCAGGAACAGGTTGACGTAGGCGCGTTGTAATTCCAGGCCCTTCAATCGGTCGAACGCGGATGTTGCGACGCCGGCCAGGAAATTGAAAACGTCGGGGTTCTCCAGCTCAAATATCATCCCGACAGGTTCTAATTCCGGCCGGTCTCTTTCTCCGTATTCAAATTTGCTGCCATGTAAAAAGAGCTCATAAAGCTCTTTGTTCTGTTGCTCTGTGATGAGGTCGTCGTACGGAGAAATCATTTTTCCCTCAATTTAGGCTGCGCCGTGTATTGGGCTGGAATTCTGGCTTTCAAAATGGGCGGGAACGATATCTTTCCCGAAAAACTTATTCAACCGATCCCCGTCTTCCGCCGGCGCGGCCCATCCCTGCGGCCCATCCCTGCAACCAAGGGCCGTCATCCGTAACGCTGCTGTTTCCAGGGATCGCCCAGATTGTGATAGCCCCGGGTTTCCCAGTAGCCGGGGGCGTCCTTTTCCAGGAAGGTGATCTGGCGCAGCCATTTGGCGCTTTTCCAGAAATACAATGACGGCACCACGGCCCGCGCCGGGCCGCCGTGGTCGCGGGCCAACGCCTCGCCGCCCCAGGAATGGGCGATCAGGGACGCCTCGGCCAGGAAATGGTCAAGCGGCAGGTTGGTGGTATAGCCGTCGTGACTGTGCAGCACGGCGAAGGCCGCGCCCGCCCGCAGGCCCGCCGCCTCGGCCAGGGTTCTGACCGCGACGCCGCCCCAACGGTTGTCGTACTTCGACCAGGACGTGACGCAGTGGATGTCCGTGGTCAGATCGGCCTGCGGCAGGGCCAGGAACTGGGCCCAGGACAGGGTCAGGGGCCGTTCGACGGCGCCCAGGACCTTCAGTTCCCATTGATCGGTCGGCACCAGGGGCCGGTGGCCCAGATCCAACACCGGCCAGTCCTTGGCGAGATGCTGGCCCGGCGGCAAGCGCCCGCCCCCGTCCATGCGTCGGCTCTGCGGCTGGCGCTGATCCCGCGCCCATTGTTCCTTGGTCTGGGTCAATTTGGTTTCCGGCGGCGGCGCGGTCAACGAAGCGTCCTTTTCCGCCTGGGCCTTCATGTCGCCCAACAGCGAGCCCGCGCGCCCGGCGAACAGGTCCTTGAAGCGGTCGTCGTCACCACCGCCCGGCATCGGGTCTATCCCTTGTCCCGCATCAGACGCGCCTTTTGCCGGCCCCAGTCGCGGGCCTTGGTCGTTTCGCGCTTGTCGTACTGATGCTTGCCTTCGGCCAGGGCCAGTTGAACCTTGGCCAGACCGCGTTTGTTGAAATAGATGGCGAGCGGCACCAAAGCCATGCCCTTGCGGTTGACCGCACCCGACAGGCGCGCGATCTCGCGCCGGTGCAGCAGCATCTTGCGCTTGCGCTTGGGCTCGTGATTGTTGGGCCCGGCCTGCTCGTACCGGGGGATGTCGGCGTTGTAGAGGTACAATTCACCGTCCTCGTCCGCGGCATAGGCGTCGACCAGCGAACCGCGGCCGAGGCGCAGGGACTTGACCTCGGTGCCGGTCAGCATCAGGCCGGCCTCGACATCCTCAAGGATGAAGTAGTTGTGCCGCGCCTTGCGGTTCTGGGCCACCACGTTGCCGGGCGGGCCCTTTTTCTTTTTCGTGGCCATGGTGGGGAACCTTCACGCGCCCAAGGGCGCGGTCAGTTGAGCAGCCCGGCGGCGACCATGGCATCGCGCACCCTGGTCTTGCTGGTTTCCGCGATCTCGCAGATCGGCAGCCGGGTTTCCGCCGAACACTTGCCGAGCAGAGAGGCCGCGTACTTCACCGGGCCGGGGCTGGTTTCGCAGAACAGGGCGTTGTGCACGGGCGTCAGGCGATCCTGCAATTCCATCACCTTCGCCATGTCGCCTTCGCGCCAGGCGCGTTGCATGTCGGCGCACATTCGGGGGGCGATGTTGGCCGTCACGGAAATGCAGCCGTGGCCGCCCGCCGCCATGAAGGGGATCGCCGTGCCGTCCTCGCCGGACATCTGGCAGAAATCCTTCTTGATCGCGAGCCGCGTGTTGATGGGCCGCGCCAGATCCTGAGTCGCGTCCTTGACGCCGACGATGTTCGGCAGTTCCGCCAGCCGCGCCATGGTGGCGACGGACATGTCGACGATGGACCGGCCGGGAATGTTGTAGATGATGATCGGCAGGCCGCCTTCGTCGTGGATGGTCTTGTAGTGCTGGTAAAGGCCTTCCTGGGTCGGCTTGTTGTAATAGGGCGTGACGACCAGCGCCGCGTCGGCGCCGGCGGACTTGGCGTGCTTGGTCAGCTCCACCGCCTCCTTGGTCGAGTTGGAGCCGGCACCCGCGATCACGGGCACGCGGCCGTCGGCAGCCTCGATGCACCATTCGGTGACCTTCATGTGCTCCTCATGGCTGAGCGTCGGCGACTCGCCCGTCGTGCCGCAGGGCACCAGGCCGTCCGTGCCTTCGGAGATTTGCCAATCGACGAAGTTCTTGAAGGCCGATTCGTCCACCGCTCCATCCTTGAAGGGGGTAATCAGCGCAGGGAAAGAGCCCTTGAACATCGTTCACTCCTCGGTATCGTGCGGGCCTCGGGATTGTGCGGACCATAGCCCTGACCGGCTTCGTCGGCAAGCGCGGACCGCCGCCCCCGGCTCTTTCCCGGGCCAAGTTCCTGCAACGATTGCGTCGCTTGTTGCCAAGGCCCCGAAATCGTATCATCGCGGCCATGATGCGGCAGATTGCCACGCAATCCGTGATCGGGCCGCCAAGACGAGGAGGCCGAACGCCATCGGGGGTATTCCGGTGGGTGTGCGTCTTTTGCGTTCTTGTCGGGCTGACCGCCGGCGCCCAGGCGCAGGCGGCGACGAAGGCCGGCGGTGCGCCCGAGCCCGTCGATTCCCGCGACCTCGCCTTCATGACCAAGGCCTTCAAGGCCATGGACCAGGGCAAATGGTCCGAGGTCAAATCCTTGGAAGCCAAGGCCAAGGACCCTCTTGCCCGCAAGCTGATCCTGTGGGGGCGGCTGTCGTCCTACAGCGGTCCGGCGGAATTCGACGAATTGTCGGCCTTTCTCTACAGCAATCCGCAATGGCCCCGGTCCGGGCGCATGACCGCCAAGGCGGAGGCGCGCCTGTCGGCGACGGAAGCCGATGACGTGGTCCTGGCCTGGTTCACGGGCCGTCAACCGATCACGGCGCTGGGCAAGGCGCGCTATGCCGTCGCGCTGCTCAATCGTGGCGACAAGAAGGACGAGAACCGGGCCACCGCCATGCTGCGCGATGCCTGGATCAACGGCGACTTTTCCAAGGCCGACGAAAAGCACTTCATGGGCCGCCACGGCAAACGCCTGCGCACGTCGGATCATATCGCGCGCCTGGACCGCCTGTTGTGGGACGGCCGCTATTGGGCCGTGCGCCGCCATCTCTGGCGAGTCCCCAAGGCCTATCAGAAGCTTGGCCTGGCGCGCATTTCCCTGCGCCGCCAGATGGGCAATGTGGACGCCCTGGTCGATCAGGTGCCCGCCAGCCTGCAGCGTGACCCAGGCCTGATCTATGAACGGCTGCGCTGGCGGCGCAAAAAGAGCCTGGATTCCGCGATCGACCTCGTGCGTCATCTGCCGGGCGATCAGCCCCATCCGGAACTGTGGTGGGAGGAACGCTCGACCCTGGTGCGCCGGGCGCTGCGCAAGGGCTTTGTCACCGACGCCTACCGCATCGCCCGCAATCACGGACTCAGCGAAGGGGCCGATTACGCCGAGGCCGAATGGCTGGCCGGCTGGGTTGCGCTGCGCTTCCTGAACGAGCCCAAGGTGGCGCTCCAGCATTTCCAGCGCATGTACGCCCGGGTCAATTATCCCGTTTCCTTGTCGCGCGGCGCCTATTGGATTGCCCGCAGCTATGACGATCTGAAGCAGCCGCAGCGTGCCGTCGAATGGTTCGCCCGCGCCGCCCGTCACCCGACGGCCTATTATGGGCAACTGTCGCTGGCCCGCGTCGATCCGGCGGCGGTGCTGCGCCTGCCGCCCGACCCGGAACCGGATGCGGACCTGGTCCGGCAGTTCCAGTCCCACGAACTGACCCGTGCGTTCCGCGCCCTATCCGCCGCCGGGGCCGACGACACGCTGCGCGTGGTTCTGGAAACCCTGCTGGACCGGGCCGACGAGCATCCGGGCTGGCGCGTGCTGACCGCCGATCTGGCGGCGGAGGCCGAACGCCGCGACCTTGCCGTGCGGGTCGCCAAGCAGTCGTTGCGCGACGGCCTGATGCTGGCCAATCACGGCTATCCCGCGATCACCCTGCCCCGCCTGCCGGTGAAGTGGAACCTGCCGTCCCTGGAAACGGCTCTGGTGCTGGGCATGATCCGCCAGGAAAGCGCCTTTCGCGGCAACGCCGTCAGCCGCGCCAGCGCCCAGGGCCTGATGCAGCTGATGCCGGCCACGGCCAAGGTGGTGGCGACACGCCAGGGCCTGCCGTTCTCGCGCGCCCGCCTGATTACCGACGCCGGTTACAACCTGACCCTGGGCCAGACCTATCTGGCCGGGTTGATCACGGAATTCGACGGCTCCTACGTGCTGTCGGTCGCCGGGTACAACGCCGGCCCCCATCGGGTGCGCCGCTGGCTCAAGGAATACGGTGATCCCCGGCAAAAGGACGTGGACGTCATCGACTGGGTCGAGATGATCCCCTTCGACGAAACCCGCGACTACGTGCAACGGGTGATGGAAAACCTGCATGTCTACCGTTCCCGCCTGTCGGGCACGGAAGTCGCCTTCGCGCCCCACGCCGACTTGGCGCGCTGAGCCGTTGCAGGCGGAAAATCCGATCAGCCGTCTCATTCACCGGATAGTAACCCGCAATCAAGCTGCCTGTTGTTGACCCGCTTTCCGGCGCCGCCCATAACGGCAGAGCCATACAGGGAATACCGGACATGGAAACGCGGAGGATTTGAGACATGGCGCACGACCAATTGACGGATATCGGGGCCTGCGTGTTCGACGCCTACGGCACCCTGTTCGACGTCGCCGCGGCGGCGGCCCATTGCAAGGACGACCTGGGCGACAAGATGGCGCCGCTCGCCACCCTGTGGCGGGACAAACAACTGTCCTATTCCTGGCTGCGCTCGCTCATGGGCGAATACGTGGAATTCTGGCAAGTCACCCAGGACGGGCTCGACTATTCCTTGGCCGCCCTCGGCCTCGACGGCGACCCGGCGCTGCGCCAAAAGCTTCTCGACCTCTACTTCAAGCTTGACGCCTATCCCGAGGTCAAGGGCGTGCTGACCAGCTTGAAGGCCGCGGGGCTGAAGACGGCGATCCTGTCCAACGGCTCGCCCGACATGCTGGACGCCGCGGTCACCAACGCCGGGATCGGGGACGTGTTGGACGACGTGCAGTCGGTTGCCGACGTCGGCATCTTCAAGCCGCATCCCAGCGTCTACCAGATGTCCGTCGACCGCCTGGGCGTCGAGGCCGGGCGCATCTGCTTCATGTCGTCGAACGCCTGGGACGCGGCGGCGGCGGCCAACTTCGGGTTCAAGGTCGTCTGGGTCAACCGCTTCAAGCAGCCGCCGGAGCGCCTGCCGGGCAAGATCGTCACGCAGCTCGATAATTTGAGCGGCCTGCCCGGTCTGCTCGGCCTATAACCACAGATGACGGACGCGGGCTTTACCGAACATCGGTTCACGGCCCGCGACGGGCTTGAACTCTATTACCGTGACTATGCGCCCGCCGGGAGTGGCGCGGCCCAACGCCCGGCCGTGCTCTGCCTGCCCGGCCTGACCCGCAATTCCAAGGATTTCCACCAGCCGGCAGTCCGCCTGCAAGGCCTGGATTGGCGCGTCGTCTGCCCGGACATGCGCGGGCGCGGACGCTCGCCCCATGACCCAGACCCGGCCAACTACCGGGTGGAAACCTATCTGGACGACATGCGCAACCTGCTGGCCGGGCTCGGCCTGCATCGGGTGGTGGTGATCGGCACGTCCATGGGCGGCATCATGGCCATGGCGATGGCGGCGGTCATGCCGACGGTGCTGGCGGGCGTGGTGCTGAACGATGTCGGCGCCGTGGTGCCCGCCGCCCCGCTGAAACCGATCATCGACAGCATGCGGGGACGCGGCACCTTCGCGACCTGGGATCAGGCCGTGTTCGCCCTGCGCCACGGGTTCCCCGATCTTCCCGCCGACACGGACGCGGAATGGCTGGACCTGGCGCGGGCCACCTTCGTCGAAGGCCCCGACGGCCGCATCCACCGCGACTGGGATTTGGACATCGTCAAGCCGCTGCTGACCCTGCCGCCCGACGACACGGACCTGTGGCGGTATTTTCGTGCCCTCAAACGGGTGCCGACGGGGGTTGTCCGGGGGGCGAAGTCGGATATTCTGAGCGCCGAGATTCTGGCTGCGATGATCCACGAGCGCCCCGGGCTGATCCATGCCACGGTGCCGAACGTGGGCCATCCACCCAACCTTCGCGAACAACCATCCAAGGAAGTCATCGATGCCGTCCTCGCCCGCGTCTGAAGTGCTGACATTCGCCGATATCGAAAGCGCCGCCCAGGTTCTGAAAGGCATCGCCGTCGTCACCCCGGTGCTGGAAAGCCCGCTGCTCAACGCGGCGCTGGGTTTTCGGCTGCGCGTCAAGGCGGAACCGTTGCAGATCACGGGATCGTTCAAGTTCCGGGGCGCCTACAACGCCATTTCCCGCATTTCCGCCGACCGGCGCGAGGCCGGCGTGGTTGCCTTTTCGTCCGGCAACCATGCCCAGGGCGTGGCGGCGGCGGCTTCCATGCTGGGCCTGCCGTCGGTCATCCTGATGCCCAAGGACGCGCCGAAGACCAAGGTTGAACTGACCCAGGCCTGGGGCGCGGAGGTCGTGACCTTCGACCGCTTCACGGAAAGCCGCGAGGAATTGGGCGCCAAACTGCGCGAAGAACGGGGGGCGGCCTTGATCAAGCCCTATGACGACCCCCTGATCATGGCCGGTCAGGGCACCCTGGCGGCGGAGGCCGTGCGGACCTGTCTGGCCGAGGATTGGACACCCGACATCTTCATCAGCCCCTGCGGCGGCGGCGGGCTGATCGCCGGCTGCTCGACGTCGGTGCGCGCCCTGTCGCCGGAAACGGCCATCTATTCGGCCGAGCCGGCGGGCTTCGACGATACGGCGCGCTCCCTGGCGGCGCATGAGCGCCTCGCCAACGACCCGGCCGCGCGGTCCATCTGCGACGCGCTGCTGGCCCCGGAACCGGGCGAACTGACCTTTGCGGTCAACGCCGAACGCCTGACCGGCGGGCTCTGCGTCACCGACGAGGAGGCGATGACCGCCATGGCGGTCGCCTTCAAATATCTGAAATTGGTGGTGGAACCGGGGGGTGCCGTGGCCTTGGCCGCCGCGATCACCGGCAAGATCGACTGCAAGGGCAAGAACGTACTGGTCGTCTGCTCCGGCGGCAACGCGGACGCGGACGTTTACGCGGAGGCGCTTAAACGGCCTCTGCCGTTCTAAGCCCCGGAAAAAGCGGCGGTCTGCCGGGCGCGGTGCCTTGTCCGGCGCCTATTCGGCGGCGGCGGGCGCCGTTTTGGGCGCGGCGGCGGAGGCGATGGTCTGCCGGACGGCGTCGACATCTTTCTTTTCGACCAGACGCTTGCAGTGACCTTCCAGGAAGGCCCCGTTTTCGATCGCCAGGTCTTCGTGAAGAATGTCGCCGATGACGCGCGCCGAGCGCGCCAGGGTCACGGACCGGGCCTTGATCTGGCCGTTGATGGTGCCGTGGACCTGCACCCGGTCTGCGACGATTTCGCCCTTGATGTTGGCGGTTTCGCCAACAAGCAGGCTTTTTGTGCGGATATCGCCGTCGATGGTGCCGTCGATTTGGATTTCACCGTCCGAGCTCAGATCCCCGATGATGCGAAGGTCGGCCGAAATAATTGACGGACCGGCCGATTTCACCGTGGGCTGTTGGCCGCTTTGGCTGCTCGTACCCTTACTTGTCTTTGAAAACATACTTTCCTGCCCTGATGAACTTGAGCGGGTTCAACGGCTTGTTGTTGAACACCACCTCGTAATGGAGGTGTGGCCCCGTGCTTCGGCCCGTACTACCCAGAAGTCCAATCTTCTCATGAAACTTCACTTCTTGGCCAACCTTAACAAGAACCTTGCTGAGATGCGCGAACCGGGTTTTCAACCCCAGCCCGTGGTCGATCTCGATCAGGCGGCCGTAGCGTCCCTTCCAGCCGGCGTAGGTCACCTTGCCCGCCGCCGTCGAAAACACCGGGGACTTCACCGGCCCGCCCAGGTCGACGCCGTAATGGGCGGACCAGCGGTTGGTCATGGGGTCCTTGCGCTTGCCGTAGCTGGACGTGATGTAATAGGACGTCAGGGGGGCCGCGAGCGGCACGCGGGCGATGGATTCCTGAAGGGATTCAAGCCGGTTCAGATTGCGGTCCAGGTTGGCCAGTTCCAGTTTCAGATCGCCGGCCGGCAGACCGTCCGGTTCGACCGGAATGAACGGGCCGCCGACGCCCGACTTTTCCTCTTCGCTGACGCCGAGCAGCCGGTCCGGCTCCAGGCCTGTCAGTTCGATGACCTTTTCCAGGCCGGCGATCTGGTCGCCGGCGCGCTCGTTCATGCGCTGGACGACCTCGCCTTCCGTTTCCTGAAGTTCCTTCAGCCGCGAGGTCAGTTCCTCGACCCGGTTGCGCATGCGCGATGAATCGTTCTGCGCCTTGTTGCGCTCGGTCATGATCAGGTGCAGGTCGCTTTCGACCGCGTTCAGATTGTCCTTCAGCGCGAAGTTGCGGCCCGACAGAGACGTCATTTCGTTCTCAAGCGTGGCCAGCTGTTCCTTCAGGCGCTCGCGCGCGCTGATCACCTGCTGGCGTTCGGCGGCGGTGATTTCCAGCTTGCGGGACACGGAACTCAGGTTGCGCTGCAGGGCGGCGTTCTTTTCCACCAGCCCCAGCATGAGGGAATGGTTTTCCTCAAGATCCTTGGTGATCGAGGCGAACTTGCGCTGGTACTCGGCGACTTCGTTGAGCAGCGAACGGTAGGCCAGGCGCGCGCCGGCGATCTCGTCGTCCTTGGCTTGCAGGACCTGGTCGTGCATCAGGAAACTGACGGAGGTGAAGGTGCTCCACGACAGCGCCACGGCGACGACGCCGGACATCACGATCTGCACGGGTTGGGAAATCTTGAAGTAGGACACCCGCCCTTCGGTGCGCACGACGAGCTGGCGTTCCGGGAACAATCGGCCGGCAAGCGCCCGCAGGTGCTTTACGGCATTCGTTTCGAAAGCTCCCCGTCTCATCATTCCCCCGCGTTCCTTCCCTCGTACGATGGCCATTCCGGTCCCAGTTCGGCGCCGCCCGGCACTTGGCTTTCACGCCTGCGCCGGGTAGACAGTCTTTATTGTTTTTGGGCCGTCTCCAGCCCCCTATTGGCCCCGGAAACGATCTGCCTGCGTCGAAGGTATAGGGAAGGTCTAAGGCGTTCAAGTCTACATTTCCGCACGCCCCCGAAGAGATCGAAAAAAGCGTTGGATTTCCGGCCTTTTCTGAAGGTTTAAGGCGGTTAGGCCTCCGCATCGGCGGGCCGCGCAAAGGAGCAACAGATTGACTGACGACACCACCTCCGGGACCGCGCCAAGCCCCGGCCCGGATCGCCCCCCGGCCCTCAATCCCGCGATGATCGTTGCCACATGGTTCGGCTGCGGTCTGGCGCCCAAGGCGCCGGGAACCGTCGGCTCCCTTGGCGCCCTGCCCGTCGCCTGGGCGATCCTGTTCTATTTGGGATGGCCCTGGCTGGCCGTCGCGGCGGCCGCGGCGACGGTATTGGGCATTCTTGCCACGGCGGCGGTGCTCAGGCGTTCCGCCGTCAAGGATCCGTCCTTCGTGGTGATCGACGAGGTTGCGGGACAGTGGATCGCCCTGCTGCCGGCGGGCCTGGACCCGGTCCTGTTCGCCGCCGGATTTGTCGCCTTCCGCCTGTTCGACATCTGGAAGCCCTGGCCCGTCAGCTGGGCCGACCGCGAGGTTCCGGGTGCTGTCGGCGTGATGCTGGACGATCTGATCGCCGGAGGCTTTGCGGCGGTCGTGGTCTACGGATTAGGATATGCGATGGCCGGAGGAACCTAACCATGACCGATACCGCGATTGACGATCTGGCGCGCCAGGTGATCGAAACCTATGCGGCCCGGGGCCTGACCCTGGGCACCGCCGAAAGCTGTACCGGCGGCCTGATCGCCGGGGCCTTGACCGGCATCTCCGGCTCGTCGGCGGTGGTCGACCGCGGCTTCGTGACCTATTCCAACGACGCCAAGATGGACCTTCTGGACGTGGACGACGGCATCCTGCGCGACCACGGGGCCGTGTCCGAGGCAACGGCCCGCGCCATGGCCTGGGGCGTGCTGACCCATGCTCCCGTCGATTGCGCCGTCGCGGTCACCGGCGTCGCCGGGCCGACCGGCGGCACCAAGGACAAGCCCGTGGGCCTGGTCCACTTCGGCGCGGCGCGCCACGGCCGTGACATCGTCCATGAACGCCATGTGTTCGACGGCGACCGGGCGGCGGTGCGCCGGGCCACCGTGCAACGGGCGCTGGCGCTGCTCCTGGCCCTGGCCGACTGAGCGCCCTGCATACATTAATATTACCTTGAAATTACTTGTATTTTTGCCGGTTGCACGATGCCGGTTGCATCCTTATATGAAGGGAAGCGCCCGGCCTCGCGCCGGCCTTTGAACCTTCCAACCGGCACCCCGAATTTCTGGTTGGCGACCCCGCATTGCATGGGAGTCGCCCTTGAGCTTTGGCAAAAGTCTGTTGATTGCGGTGGGGGCGACCGGCACGTCCTTGACGGCGGTCGCAATCGCCGGGTTCCTCACCAATACCGGCCCCTTGGCCCTGGGGCCGGATGGTAACCGGCAGAGCGTGTCACCGCCGCCGCTTGACCCCAGCATCATCGTCATGGAGCCGGTGCCCCTGGACCCCCGGGGATACAGCCTGACAGGCCTGGAACAGAACGATCTGGTCTTCGTGTCCGTGGAAATGCTTGTGCGCACGAAGCGTGACCGCCTGCTGGTGTGCAAACTCATGCCCCGGCTGACGGCAACGATCCTGCGCGATCTGGGGCCGAGGCTGTGGTCCCAACCAACCTTGAACAATCTGGACGAGGTCGGCACGAACCTGTTCGTGCGGGACCACTTCGATCACGCCCTGGGCGCCAAGGTGATCGCCGAGGCGACCGTGCGGTTCGTCGACGACCGCCGGATGGCCCCGAAACCCAATTGCACGGAAACCCTGTATGCCGGATGGCAGAATTGGATCCGGCGGGCCCAGCGGGACCTCAGCGAGCCGGACCGTTAGCCGCCGCAGGCCGCCCGGCCCGCGCCCGACGGCGTCGGCGCGCCGCCGTACAGATCGTCCGCCCGGCTTTCGAAGGCGTTGACCATCTTGGTCACGGCTTCGTTGAACACCACCGAGATCGCCGATTGCAGCAGTTTGGAGCGGAATTCGAAATCGACGTAAAAGTCGATATCGCAGGCCTGTCCGTTCTCTGCCGGCGTGAATATCCAGTGATTTTTCAGATACTTGAACGGACCGTCCGAATAGGCGACGTCGACCCGCTTGGCTTCCCAATCGAGCGTCACCCGGGACGTGAAACGTTCGCGGAAAATCTTGAAGCCGATCACCATGTCGGCGACCAGCAGGGTGTCGGAACGCTCGCGGATGCGCGTCGCCTGACACCAGGGCAGGAATTCGGGATAGCGGCCGACATCGGCGACCAGATCGAACATCTGATCGGCCCGGTAGGGCAACCGGCGGATTTCGGCATGTGTGGGCATGGCGTTAGCCCCTGCCCGCCTGACGCGCGGCTTGCAACTTGGCGAAGTCCTCGCCGGCGTGGTGGGACGAGCGGGTCAGCGGTGAGGCCGAGACCAGCAGGAAGCCCTTGGCTTCGGCCAGGCGCCTGTATTCGGTGAACTCGTCCGGCGTGACGAAACGGTCGACGGGGGCATGGCGCGTGGTCGGCGCCAGATACTGGCCGATGGTCAGGAAATCGACGCGGGCGGAGCGCAGGTCGTCCATGACCTGCAACACTTCCGAGCGCGTCTCGCCCAGGCCGACCATGATGCCGGACTTGGTGAAGACTTCCGGGTCCAGGTCCTTGGCGCGGTCGAGCAGCTTCAGGGAATGGAAATAGCGCGCGCCCGGGCGGATCGTAGGGTAGAGCCGCGGCACGGTCTCCAGGTTGTGGTTGAACACGTCCGGCTTCGCCTGGATTACGGCTTCGAGTGCCCCTGGTTTGTCGCGGAAATCGGGGGTCAGGATCTCGATGGTCGTTTCCGGCGTGGTTTCCCTTAGACGCATGATGCACTTCACGAACTGCCCCGCCCCGCCATCGGCCAGATCGTCGCGGTCGACCGAGGTGATGACCAGATGCTTCATGCCCATTTCGCCGGCGGCGATGGCCAGGTTGTCGGGCTCCAGCGGATCGACCGTCCCCGGCTTGCCCGTGGCGACGTTACAGAAGGCGCAGGCCCGTGTGCAGATATCGCCCAGGATCATTACCGTGGCGTGCTTCTGGGCCCAGCATTCGCCGATGTTCGGGCAGGCCGCTTCCTCGCAGACCGTGGTCAGGTTGCGGTCGCGCATCAGCTTGCGGGTTTCCGCATAGGCCGGCGACGTGGGCGCCTTGACCCTAATCCACGCAGGTTTCTTCTGGTGGGGATTTTCCGGATTTTTTGCCTTTTCCGGATGACGTAGCGGACGCACGTTGTCTGTGTTTGCCATGGCTTAGAAGTGGATCACCCGCCCGTAAGCGTCAAGGACGGATTCATGCATCATTTCCGACAGGGTCGGATGCGGGAACACCGTGTGCATGAGGTCTTCCTCGGTGGTTTCCAGGCCCATGGCGATGACGAAGCCCTGGATCAGCTCGGTCACTTCGGCGCCGACCATGTGGGCACCCAGCAACTGTCCGGTCTTTTCGTCGAACACCGTCTTGACCAGGCCGTCGGGCTCGCCCAACGCAATCGCCTTGCCGTTGCCGAGGAACGGGAAGCGGCCGACCTTCACCTTGTAGCCCTGTTCCTTCGCCTTGGCCTCGGTCAGGCCGACGCTGGCGACCTGCGGATGGCAATAGGTGCAGCCCGGAATCTGGGTCTTGTCCATGGGATGGACATTAGGCAGGCCCTTGATCTTCTCGACGCAGATGACGCCCTCGTGCTCGGCCTTATGGGCCAGCATGGGCGGGCCGGCGACGTCGCCGATGGCGTAGACACCCGGTTCCGCCGTGCGGCCGTATTCGTCGATGACGATGCAGCCGCGGTCGGTCTTGACCTTGGTGTTCTCAAGCCCGATGCCTTCGATGTTGCCCTGCACGCCGACGGCGGAAATGACCCGGTCGACCTTGATTTCCTGGGTCTTGCCGTCCTTGGTCTCGACCGTGCAGGTCACGTCGTTGGCCCCTTTGGCCAGCTTCGTAACCTTGGCTTCGGTCATGATCTTGAGGCCCGATTTCTCCATTTGCTTGCGCGCGACCGCGGAAATCTCCGCGTCCTCGACGGGCATGATCTGGGACATGACCTCGACCACCGTCACGTCGGCGCCCAGCGTGTGATAGAAGCTCGCGAATTCGATGCCGATGGCGCCCGATCCGATGACCAGAAGCTTTTTCGGGAAGATGTCGGGCTTCAGCGCCTCGAAATAGGTCCAGACCAGCTTGCCGTCGGGCTCCAGCCCCGGCAATGCCCGCGGGCGCGCCCCCGTGGCGACGATGATGTGCTTGCCGGTCAAATCGGGCAGCGCCTTGCCGCCACCTTTTCCATCATCAGGGCCCGTGACGCCGACCTTGCCGCCGCCCTTGAGCACGCCGGTGCCGTCAATGACCGTCACCTTGTTCTTCTTCAACAGATGCCCGACGCCGCCGTTCAGCTGCTTGGACACGCCGCGCGAGCGGCCGATGACCTTTTCGATGTCGAAGGACACGTCCTTGGCCGACAGGCCGTAGGCGTCCGCGTGCTGCATGTAGTGATAGATCTCGGCGGAACGCAGCAGCGCCTTGGTCGGAATGCAGCCCCAGTTGAGGCAGATGCCGCCCAGGTGCTGTTTCTCGACCACGCAAGTCTTGAAGCCCAGCTGCGCCGCGCGGATCGCGGCGACGTAGCCGCCCGGCCCGCCGCCGATGATCAGGATGTCGAAAGACGTATCCGCCATGTGACCGCCCTCCTCTACAGCAGCAACTGAATGGGATCTTCGAGGATCGCCTTCAGTTCCTTGGCAAAGCCGGCCGCCGTGGCGCCGTCGATGCAGCGGTGGTCGACCGCGAGCGTCAGGGACATCACCGTGGCGACGGAAAGCGCGCCGTTCTTCACGACCGGCCGCTGTTCGCCGGCGCCGACCGACAGGATGCCGCCCTGGGGCGGGTTGATGATGGAGTTGAAGGACTTCACCCCGAACATGCCCAGGTTGGAGATGGTGAAGGTACCGCCCTGGAATTCCTCGGGCTGAAGCTTGCCGTCCCGCGCCTTGCCGGCCAGTTCCTTGGCCTTGGCGGAAATGGCGGCGAGGCCGAGCGATCCCGCGTCCTTGATGATCGGGGTGATCAACCCGCCCTCGATGGCGACGGCGACGGACACGTCGGCGCGCTTGAACTTGAGGATCGCGTCGTCCGTGTAGGACACGTTGACGTCCGGGCAGCGGCGGAGCGCCACGGCGACGGCCTTGATGACGAAGTCGTTGACGGAAATCTTGTAGTCCGCCCCGTCGCGTCCGTTCAGGTCCTTGCGCGCGGCCAGCAGCTTGTCGATCTCGACGTCGATCGAGATGTTGAAATGCGGGATGTCGCGGGCCGAGGCCGTCAGGCGCGTGGCAATGACCTTGCGCATGGAGGAATTCGGCACGGCCTCGAACTCCGGCATGTTGGCGAACACCGGATCGCCTTGGGTCGGCGTCGGCGCGGCGGCCGGGGCGCTGGCGCCCGAGGGGGCCGGTGCAGCCGCCGAAGGGGCGGCCTTGCCCGTGCCGGCGGCCAAGGCCGCCTCCACGTCGCGTTTGACCACGCGGCCGCGCGGGCCGGAGCCGCCGATGGTGGCGAGGTCGAGGCCTTCCTGGGCGGCGATGCGCTTGGCCAGCGGGCTCGCGACCACCCGGTCGCCGGATGCCGCGGCCGGGGCGGCGGCAGGTGCTGCGGGCGTTGCCGGTGCGGCTGCCGGGGCCGGCTTGGCCGCCTCCGCCGCCGGGGCCGCGGCCCCACCGGAAGTATCGGCGCCGTCGAGGGCCGAGGCGTCTTCGCCGTCTTCCAGCAGCAACGCGATCACCGCGTTCACGGCGACGTCGGCGGTGCCTTCCGGCACCACGATCTTGCCGAGGATGCCTTCGTCCACGGCTTCGACTTCCATGGTCGCCTTGTCGGTTTCGATTTCCGCGAGAACGTCGCCGCTTTCGACGGCGTCGCCTTCCTTCTTGTGCCACTTGGCCAGGTTGCCCTCGGTCATGGTCGGGCTCAGGGCCGGCATCAGGATTTTGATCGGCATGATGTCTCTCCCCGCGCTTTAAGCGTAGCAGACGGCTTTCGCCGCCTCGACCACGTTATGGGCCTTGGGCAGGGCCAACGCCTCCAGGTTCGCCGCATAGGGCATGGGCACGTCGGCGCCGGACACCCGGGTCGGCGGCGCGTCCAGGTCGTCGAAGGCATGTTCGATCATCAACTGGTTGATTTCGGCGCCGATCCCGCAGGTCGGCCAGCCTTCCTCCACCGTGACGATGCGGTTGGTCTTCTTGACGGACGCGACCAGGGTTTCGACGTCGATGGGACGCACCGTGCGCAGGTTGATGACCTCCGCGTCGATGCCTTCGGCGGCCAGCTTTTCCGCCGCTTCCATGCAGATGCCGACGGCGATGGAGAAGGCGACCAGGGTCACGTCCTTGCCGGGGCGTTCAACCTTGGCCTTGCCGATGGGCAGGGTCCAGTCTTCATCGTCCGGCACTTCGAAGCTTTGGCCGTAGAGAATTTCGTTTTCCAGGAAGATCACCGGGTTGGGATCACGGATCGCCGATTTCAACAGGCCCTTGGCATCCGCCGCCGACCACGGGGCGATGACCTTGAGGCCCGGGCAATGGGCGTACCACGACGCATAGCACTGGGAATGCTGGGCGCCGACGCGGGCCGCCGCCCCGTTGGGGCCACGGAACACGATGGGGCAGCCCATCTGGCCGCCGGACATGTACAGCGTCTTGGCGGCGGAATTGATGATCTGGTCGATCGCCTGCATGGCGAAGTTGAAGGTCATGAATTCGACCACGGGCTTCAGTTCCAGGAACGCGGAGCCCACGGCCATCCCGGCGAAGCCTTGTTCGGTGATCGGCGTGTCGATCACGCGCTTGTCGCCGAATTCGTCGAGCAGGCCCTGAGAAATCTTGTAGGCGCCCTGGTACTGGGCGACTTCCTCGCCCATCAGGTAGACGTTGCCGTCGCGGCGCATTTCCTCGGCCAGGGCGGAATTGAGCGCCTCGCGCACGGTCATGGTTTTCATGGCGCCGGTGTAATCGGGCTCGGCCGCGACCGTTGCCGCAACAGGGGCGGCGGCTGTCGCCGGCGCGGCCGGGGCCGGCGCTTCGGCCTTGGGTTCCGGGGCCTTGACGGCGGCCGGGGCATTGCCGCCTTCGGGGATGTCTTCACCCTCGTCAACGATCACCGCGATGGGCGTGTTGACGGCGACGCCGTCCGTGCCGTCGGGGACCAGGATCTTGCCCAGGATGCCCTCATCGACGGCCTCGACCTCCATGGTCGCCTTGTCGGTTTCGATTTCCAGCAACACGTCGCCGCTTGCAACCGTGTCCCCTTCCTTCTTGAGCCACTTGGCGATCTTGCCCTCGGTCATGGTCGGAGAAAGCGCCGGCAGAAGTACTTGCGTAGCCATGTTCAGATGTTCCCTTCGTGCGACGTTTTCGTTCAGGCTTCGACCAGGACGTCGGTCCACAATTCGGACGCGTCCGGTTCCGGGCTCTGTTGGGCGAACTCGGCGGCCTCGTTGGCCAGGGCCTTCACTTCCTTGTCGATGGCCTTGAGATCGTCCTCGGTGACGACCTTGGCTTCCAGAAGCTTGTGGGCGAGCGTGTCGATGGGGTCCATCTCGCGGCGCACCTTCTGGACCTCTTCCTTGGTCCGGTATTTGGCCGGGTCGGACATGGAATGGCCGCGATAGCGGTAGGTCTTCATTTCCAGAATCACCGGGCCCTTGCCTTCGCGGCAGCGCTTGAGCGCCTCGGCCGCGGCTTCCTTGACCGCCAGAACGTCCATGCCGTCGACGGCAAAGCCCTCGATGCCGTGGGCCAGGCCGCGGGTGTGCAGGTCGGCGGTCTTGGAGGTGCGTTCGATCGACGTGCCCATGCCGTACTTGTTGTTTTCGATCACATAGATCACCGGCAGGTTCCAGATCGCGGCCATGTTGAAGCTCTCATAGACCTGGCCCTGGTTGATGGCGCCGTCGCCGAAATAGGCCATGCAGACACCGCCGTCGCCCTTGTACTTATGGGCGAAGGCCAGCCCCGTGCCGAGCGGCACCTGGGCGCCGACGATGCCGTGGCCGCCGAAGAAGTTCTTTTCGCGCGAGAACATGTGCATGGAGCCGCCCTTGCCGCGCGAATAGCCGCCGCGCCGGCCGGTCAGTTCGGCCATCACGCCCTTGGGGTCCATGCCGCAGGCCAGCATGTGGCCATGGTCGCGGTAGCTGGTGATGACGGTGTCCTGCGGTTCCGACGCCGCCATCATGCCGACGACGACCGCTTCCTGACCGATATAGAGGTGGCAGAAACCGCCGATCAGGCCCATGCCGTAAAGCTGACCCGCCTTTTCCTCGAACCGGCGGATGAGCAGCATCTCGCGGTAATAATGGCGAAGCTCGTCCGGCGTGGGACCTGTTTTTGAGGATTTCGCGTTGGATGACTTGGCGGGCGTTTTTGCCTTCGCCGCCGTCTTGGGTGACCGGGCCATTGGACCTCCCTTGGCTGACTGTTTCCATCCCCAGATGGCGCGCCAAAGGTGTCCGCCTTTTCGCTCCCTCCCAGGGCCGGCGGTTACCCGCCATCACTTCAGGAGATCATAGCTGAAAAAAGGGACGAAAAACAATATAGGTCAGGAATACTGCTATTTAATTAATTCAATAACAGTTAAAAATAGATCGTTACGGTCACGGATCAGGCCTGTTTGGCCGCGTCCAGCCAGGGCCACAGGCAGCCTTCCCGCCCGTAAATCCGTGACAGCAGACCGTTGTCGCCGATCACGATCGCCGACGATTTCTTCCATTGCCGGATGTGCGCGGGAGACGCCCAATGGGTGACGGCGTATTCGCGGCCGCCGTCCATGACCTCGACGTCGTAGCCGAGATAGCCCGGGCTTTGTTCCGCCAGGGTGGCGAGCAGGCGCAGCGCCTCGGCCCATCTGGTCGGCGGGTCGCCGTCCCAGGCATCGGTGAACAGGACCGCGAAATAGGTCGGCCGGCCGTCCCCTTCGGGGGCGACGTCGAGGCACGCCGACGCCAGCAGGTCCCTGTCCTCGGCGACCGCAATGGACGCCTGGGCGGACATTATGCCGCACTCCGTTCGACCGCCGGTGCCGGCGGCGTGAAGGTGCTCATGATCTCGACGGAAAGGGGCGTCTTGCGCCCGAACAGGCGTTTGACGACGCGCGTCACCTCGATGGCGCAGGCATCCTCGATGCGCCGGTTCTTCAGGCTCACCTCTTCCATCATTTGCGCCAGCACGCGGGTTTTCCAACCCTGAATCGCCGCCGGTGTTTTCCAATAGCACACGGCGGCCCCCCGGCCGTCATCCAGGCGGCCCGTCTCAAGACCGAGAAATCCGTCGAGACGCGGCGCCAGGGAAATCAATTCATCCATGGCCAGACGGCCCGACGGGTCGATGTCGCCGCCGACCGGCGTGACGACGGCAGCGTAATAAGGCGGACGCAGGGTTTCCGCGAGCGATCCCATCGGCTCAGCCCCCCGTCTTGGTAAAGAAGATGACGTAATCGCGGTCGAAGCCGACGTTCAGCATGACGCGGGCCCGTTCCTCAAGCATGTCGAGGTCGAGGGACTGGGAACCGAGGAGTTCGACCCGGTGTTCCCACTCACTGCGCTGCGCCTTCAGGTCGTCGGCGAGGATCTGCGCCTCGGCGACCTTTTCCTGCATCAGCATCAGGGACGTCACGCCCCGGTCGCCGTGGACCGTGTGATAGGCAAAATAGGCACAGGCCAGAATGCCCAGAGACGGCCCCAGGGCCGCGGTCAGTTTTTTCTTCAGAGAGGCAAAGCGTGTCGCCATTGTTCGTATTCCCCAGTATTCCCCATGCCGGTTCCGCGAATCGGCAGGTACGAATCTAAGGAATGATGGTTAATTTTCGGTTAGGACTCGGAAAAGCCCTTTGTTTTCCAGTACTTTGGAAATCCGAAAAGGTTAACGCGATCAGCCGAACAGCGCGGCGCCGTTGTACCGCGCCGTCGGCCCCAGGTCCTCGTTGATGCGCAGAAGCTGGTTGTACTTGGCCAGCCGGTCGGAGCGCGACAGCGACCCGGTCTTGATCTGCCCGGCGTTGGTGGCGACGGCGATGTCGGCGATGGTGGTGTCCTCGGTCTCGCCGGAACGGTGGGAAATCACCGCCGTGTAGCCCGCCTTGTGGGCCATCTCGACCGTCTGCAGGGTTTCCGACAAGGTGCCGATCTGGTTGACCTTGATGAGGATCGAATTGGCGACGCCCTTCTCGATGCCGTCGGCCAGGCGCACCGGGTTGGTCACGAACAGGTCGTCGCCGACCAACTGCACCGTTCCACCGATGGCGTCGGTCAGGGCCTTCCAGCCGTCCCAGTCGTCCTCGGCCATGCCGTCCTCGATGGATTTAATGGGATAGTTGGCGCAGAGATCCTGGTAAAGCCGCGCCATCTCGTCGGCGCCGAGGGTCTTGCCGATCCCTTCCATGACGTACTTGCCGTCCCGGTAGAATTCGGTCGAGGCGCTGTCGAGGGCCAGGACCACGTCCTCGCCCGGCGCGTAGCCGGCGTCGGAAATGGCCTTCATGATGAAGTCGAGCGCTTCTTCCGAGCTGCTCAGGTTCGGCGCGAAGCCGCCTTCGTCACCCACGTTGGTGGCGTGCCCCGCCTTGGCCAGGCCCTTTTTCAGGGTATGGAACACCTCCGCCCCCATGCGCAGGGCGTCGGGGAAATCGTCCGCACCCACGGGCATGATCATGAATTCCTGGAAATCGATGGGATTGTCCGCATGCGCGCCGCCGTTGATGATGTTCATCATCGGCACCGGCAGGTCGCGGGCGAAGGCGCCGCCGACATAGCGGTACAGCGGCAGGCCCGCCTCCTCCGCCGCCGCCTTGGCGGCGGCCAGGCTGACGCCCAGGATCGCGTTGGCGCCGAGCCGCGCCTTGTTGGGCGTGCCGTCCAGCTCGATCATCACGTTGTCGATGAACAACTGATCCTCGACGTCCGCGCCGGCCAGGGCGTCGCAGATTTCGCCGTTCACGGCGTCGACGGCGGCCAGCACGCCCTTGCCCAGGTAGCGCGCATCGTCGCCGTCGCGGAGTTCCACGGCCTCATGGGCGCCGGTCGACGCCCCCGACGGCACGGCGGCGCGGCCGAGCGTGCCCGTTTCCAGGGTCACGTCCACTTCCACGGTGGGGTTGCCGCGGGAATCCAGGATTTCGCGGGCGAATACGTCGACGATGGCGGTCATGTCTTTCTCCGGTCAGGTCCGGCCAGCGGGCCGTCTGTTAGGCGTCAGGGTCAGGATCAGGGCTTTATAGGGAAACCGGGTGGGCCTTGGCCAGCCGGTCGAACGCCGCGAGCGTTTCTAGCACGCCCGGCATGTCGGTTAGATGAATCATGTTGGGGCCGTCGGACGGCGCCGTGTCCGGGTCTTCATGGGTTTCCATGAACACGGCGGCGACGCCCACGGCCACGGCGGCGCGGGCCAGCACGGGCGCGAATTCCCGCTGCCCGCCGGATGTCGTGCCCTGCCCACCCGGCTGCTGCACGGAATGGGTCGCGTCGAACACCACGGGGCAGCCGGTCTTGGCCAGCACCGGCAGGGCCCGCATGTCGGACACCAGGGTGTTGTAGCCGAAGCTAGCCCCCCGCTCACACACCATGACGCGCTGATTGCCGGTGGATTTGATCTTGTCGACCACGTTCTGCATGTCCCATGGGGCCAGGAATTGGCCCTTCTTGACGTTGATGGCGGCCCCCGTCTCGCCGGCGGCGAGCAGCAGGTCCGTCTGACGGCACAGGAAGGCCGGAATTTGCAGCACGTCGACCACGGTCGCGGCCTCGGCGCATTGCCCGGCGTCGTGCACATCGGTCAGCACGGGACAGCCGATCTGTTTCTTCACCGCCTCGAACACGGGCAAGGCCTTGTCCAGGCCCATGCCGCGCGGGCTGGTGGCGCTGGTGCGGTTGGCCTTGTCGAAGGACGTCTTGTAGATCAGCCCCATGCCCAACTTGCCGGTCATTTCCATGAGCGCGCCGGCCATGTCCAGCGCATGGTTCTGGCTTTCCATGGCGCAGGGCCCGGCGATCAGCACGAGCGGCAGGCCGTTGCCGATGTTCAGGTCGCCGACGGTGATCGAAGAGGACAAGGGCGTTTCCTTAAAAGGCCGGTTAGACCAGATGTTGTTTAAACCAATCTGGCCTGCTTGACCGCCGCGTCGATGAAGGACGTGAACAGCGGATGCGGCTCGAACGGTTTCGATTTCAGTTCCGGGTGGAACTGCACCCCGATGAACCACGGATGCTCGGGGATTTCAACGATTTCCGGCAGCAGGCCGTCGGGCGACATGCCGGTGAACATGAGGCCCGCCGCCTCCAGGCGCGCACGGTATTCCGTGTTGACCTCGTAGCGATGGCGGTGGCGCTCCGAAATGTCCTGCTGGCCGTAGATATCGCGGACGCGCGAACCGTCCTGCAATGCGCAGGGAAAGGCGCCCAGGCGCATGGTGCCGCCCAGGTTGCCGCCTTGTTTGCGCTGTTCCAATTGATTGCCGTTCATCCATTCCGTCAGCAGGCCGACCACAGGCTCCTTGGCCGGGCCGAATTCGGTCGAACTCGCCCCCTTGATGCCGGCCAGATTGCGCGCCGCCTCGACCACGGCCATCTGCATGCCGAAGCAGATGCCGAAATAGGGCACGCCGCGCTCACGCGCGAAGGTGACGGCGGAAATCTTGCCTTCCGATCCGCGCTCGCCGAAGCCGCCCGGAACCAGCACGCCGTGCACGTCCTCAAGGGTATGCAGGGCCTCGGTCTCGGTCTCGAAGATTTCCGACTCGATCCACTTGATGTTGACCTTGACGTTGTTGGCGATACCGCCGTGGGTCAGGGCCTCGATCAGCGACTTGTAGGCGTCGGGCAACACCGTGTACTTGCCGACCACGGCGATCGACACCTCGCCCTCGGGCCGGATCGCGGTCTCGGCGATGGTCTCCCAGCGGCTGAGGTCCGGCTCCCCCGTCTCGATGTTGAAATGGCGGTAGACGGAGGCATCCAGGCCTTCGGCGTGATAGGCCAGCGGCACCCGGTAGATGGTGTCCACGTCCAGGGCCGGGATGACGTCGCGTTCATCGACGTTGCAGAACAGGGAAATCTTTTTGCGCTCGCCCTCGGGCAACGGCCGGTCGGCGCGGCACAACAGCACGTCCGGCTGAATCCCGACGCTCAGCAGTTCCTTCACGGAATGCTGGGTCGGCTTGGTCTTCAACTCGCCCGCCGTCGGGATATAAGGCAGCAGCGTCAGATGCATATACATGGTGCGGTCGCGGCCCAGGTCGTTGCGCAACTGACGAATGGCCTCCAGGAACGGCAGGCCCTCGATGTCGCCGACCGTGCCGCCGATCTCGCACAGGATGAAGTCTTCGTCCTCCAGGTCCGAGGTCACGAAATTCTTGATGGCGTCGGTGACGTGGGGAATGACCTGGATGGTGGCGCCCAGATAGTCGCCGCGCCGTTCCTTGGCGATCACGTCCGAATAGATGCGGCCCGTGGTCACGTTGTCGGACTGGCGGGACGCCACGCCGGTGAAGCGCTCGTAATGGCCGAGGTCGAGATCGGTCTCCGCCCCGTCGTCGGTGACGTAGACCTCGCCGTGCTGATAGGGGCTCATGGTCCCTGGATCAACGTTGAGATAGGGATCCAGCTTGCGCAAACGGACCTTGAATCCGTTCGCCTGCAGCAAGGCCCCGAGAGCCGCCGATGCCAGTCCTTTTCCGAGGGAAGAGACCACGCCGCCGGTGATGAAGATGAACCGCGTCATGGGCCTACACAATACACTGACGGTTGATGGGGCAAAAAGAAAAGAGGCGGGAAATTCCCCGCCTCTGATCGATGTTCCGGGAGTCGCGGATTCCTGCCATTTCCCTACTTGGCGATCGGGGCTGCGGGGGCCGCGGGCACGCTCGGCGCGGGCGCGGTCTGGGCCGGCTGGTCGAGAATCGACCCCGTCGCCGCCTTGCGGTCGTGGGCGGCGATGATCGCCAGCACCAGCGAGGTGATCATGAACGCGGTCGCCAAGATCGCCGTCGTGCGGGTCAACAGGTCGGCCGTCGCGCGCCCGGTCATGAAGCCGCCCATGCCGCCACCGCCGCCACCGATGCCCAGGCCGCCGCCTTCGGAGCGCTGCAACAGCACCACACCGACCAAGCCGATGGCCAGCAGCAGGTGAATGACCAGGATCACGTTTTGCATCGAACTTCCTTCCAAACGGGCCGTGCGCCGCCGTGGCGCGCACCGACCCCAATCAGTTGGGCCGCGTTTTACTGCGTTGCAAGGCCGATTACCAGGAGGTTTTGCGCCCTCACGCCACGGCCTCGGCAATCGCCCAGAAATCGTCGGCCTTCAGCGCCGCCCCGCCGATCAGCCCGCCGTCGACATCGGCCAGGGCCAGAAGCTCCGCCGCGTTGCCGGGTTTCATCGACCCGCCATAGAGAATGCGCACCCCCGCCGCCGCATCCGCACCGAACCGGCCGGCCAGCGATGCGCGGATCGCCGCGTGCATTTCCTGGGCGTCCCCGGGCGTCGCGGTCTTGCCCGTGCCGATGGCCCAGACGGGCTCGTAGGCGATGACCAGATTATCCGGGTTCGAGCCCTCGGGGACGGAGCCCGCGACCTGACCGACCACGACCTCGGCCGCGCGGCCGGCGTCGCGTTCCGCCTCGGTCTCGCCGACGCAGACAATGGCGCACAGCCCCGCCGCCTGCGCCGCCCGGGCCTTTTCCACAACCTGGGCGTCGGTTTCGTGATGGTCCGTGCGCCGCTCGGAATGGCCGACAATGACGAAGTCGCAGCCGACCTGGGCCAGCAGGGCCGCGCTGACGTCGCCCGTATGGGCCCCCTGCTCTTTTCCATGGCAATCCTGGGCGCCCAGCGCCAACCCGCTTTCCTCGATTCGGGCGGCGATCATGGGCAACAGCGGAAACGGCGGGCACAGCGCCATGTCGAAGGCGGGTGGTGCGTCCAGCGCGGTCATGCGCCGGGCCAGTTCGCCGGCCAGGGAATCGACCTCGTCCAGCCCACCGTTCATTTTCCAGTTGCCCGCGATCAGCGGCGTCCGCCCTTGGCTCATGTCACACCTATGTATTGGATGTATCGGATGGTTTCTCTTGCTGCGCCTCCTCTAACACAGGCCCCCCGGCAAGCCAATCGGCAAGCCGCCGGAACGGCGCCGCAATCGGCGTCCAAGTGGTGTTGCGGGCGTTCCGCGCCCCCTCTATGATGCGCCGCCCCAAGGAGAAGGGCGCAACCCAGAAGGATTTTCCATGCTTCGTCAAATTCGCGAAAAGACCGGCTCACTCGTCGTCAAGATCATCCTCGGCCTGCTCGTCATCAGTTTCGGCGCCTGGGGTATCGGGGACATGGTCCAATTCCGTCCCGACGACCAGCCCGTCGCCGAAGTGGCCGGCAAGGAATTGTCGCGCCGCGACGTGGAAAACGAGGTCCGCCGCGAGATGGCGCGGCTCAATCCCCGGTTCGCCGGCCAGCTGACGCCGGAAACGGCGCGCCTTCTGGGCCTGCCGCAATCGGTTTTGGGCCAGCTGATCAACGATATCCTGCTGACCAAGGCCGCGCATGACATGGATATCGCCGTGTCCGACACCATCGTGCGCGACGCCGTGCGCGCGTCCAACGCGTTCCGCAGCAACCTGGGCGCCGGCGGCTTCGACCGTCAGAAGTTTCAGAACATGCTTTATCAGTTCGGCCTGACCGAACAGGAATTCCTGGAACGCGCGCGCCGCGAACTGGCCCGCGGACAGCTGCTCGACACGGTCGAGGCCGGCGTTGTGGCGCCCGACGTGCTGGCCGAGACCTTCTATCGCTACCGCGAGGAAACCCGCAGGGCGGAAACCCTGTTCGTGACCGACGCGGCGGCGCAGATCACGACCGAGCCGAGCGAACTTGAACTGCGCGCCTACCACAAGGCCAACCCGTCCGCCTTCACCGCCCCCGAATACCGCGCCATCACCCTGGCCGTGCTCAGCGCCAAGGGCCTGACCGACATCGCGGCGGTGACCGACGCCGATGTGGAGAAGACCTTCAAGGAACAGGCGGAAACCTTGGGCACGCCGGAAAGGCGCGCCCTGTCGCAGATGGTCCTGCCCGATCAGGCGACCGCCGACAAGGCGGCCAAGGCGCTGTCCGAAGGACGGACCTTCGTCGACGTCGCCAAGGAATTCGCCGGCATGGACGAAGCCGGCACGGACCTGGGCACGGTCGCCCGTGACGAGGTTCTGACGGAAATCGCCGACGCGGCCTTCGCGGCGCCCGCGGGCGGCGTGACGCCCCCCCTGCCCGGCCCCGGCGGCATCGGGTTCTACATCGTCAAGGTGCGCGAGATCACGCCTGCCCATGTCGCCACCCTGGACGAGGTCAAGGACAAGCTGCGGGCGACGATCGCCCATGAACGCGCCATCGATGCGCTCTACACCCAGGTCAACCGCATGGAAGACGATCTGGGCAAGGGAGCGTCCATCGAAACCGTGGCGGAGGCCATGAACATCAAGGCGATGAAGATCGCGGCCCTGGATTCCAGCGGCAACGGCCCGGACGGCAAGCCGGCGGCGGGCCTGCCGGATAACGCCCAGGCCATCGTCGCCGCCGCCTTCGAAACCGAGGAAGGGACCGATTCCACCCTTCGTGAAATGGGCGACGACGCCTTCTTCGTGCTGCGCGTGGACAAGGTGACCAAGCCGGCGGTGCGTCCCTTCGAGACGGTCAAGGATCAGGTCAAGGCCGCCGTCATGGCCGAACGCAAGCGCGACGCCGCCCTGGCCTTCGCCAAGCAGTTGGCCGAACGTCTGAAAACGGTCGAGGATGCCAAGGCCGTCGCCGCCGATGCGGGGGTCGCCTATGCGGAAACCAAGGCCCTGAAACGCTATATGGCGCGCAGCCAGTCGGACCTTCCCGGCCAGGTGCTGCAGGATATCTTCACGCTGAACACCGGCGAGGCCAAGGTGACCCGTGCCGACGGCGGCTATTTCATCGCCCGCCTGAAATCCGTCACTCAGGCCGATCCGGCCGCCGACAAGACCGGCGTCGACACGATGCGCCAAGAACTGGCGTCGGTGCTGAAGGATGATCTGGTCACGCAACTGGCGGGAGCCTTGCGCAAGGACCTGGGCGTGACCGTCCATCAGGACGTTCTGAACCAGATTCTGAACCCCGGCGCGACGCCGGCCGCGGCCAACTAGACCCGGTCGGGCGGACGCGCGGACCCATGAAGATCGAACCCGCATTTGACGGCTTCGCCGCGGCCTACGGGCGCGGGGAACCGCAGGTTCTCTGGACGTCGCTGGTCGCGGATGTGGAAACGCCCGTGTCGGCGTTCCTCAAGCTGGCGCGCGGCAAGCCCTACAGCTTCGTTCTCGAGAGCGTCGAGGGCGGCGCCGTGCGCGGCCGCTATTCGTTCATCGGACTGGAGCCGGACCTAATCTGGCGCTGCCAGGGCAATACGGCCGAGATCAACCGCGACGCCCTGGACGACCTGGAGGCCTTCGCCCCCTGCCCGGTCGCCGAGACCGAGGGGGCCATCGCGTCGCTGCGCGCGCTGGTCGCGGAATCCCGTATCGACCTGCCGGACGGCCTGCCGCCCATGAGCGCCGGGCTGGTCGGCTATGCCGCCTACGATACGGTGCGTCTGGTCGAAGACATTCCCGACGGCAACCCGGACACCCTGGGCATCCCCGACGGCGTGTTCATCCGGCCGACCGTGATGGCCGTGTTCGACACCATCAAGGACGTGATTTCCGTGTTCACGCCCGTCTGGCCCCGGGACGGCGTGGATGCGCAGAACGCCTACGGCATCGCCGTGGAGCGGCTGCGCCGCATCGTCGGTGATTTCGACACCCCCCTGCCCGAGGCCGCGCGTGCCCACCCGGAAAGCGACGTGCCGGATCTTGCCCCCGCGTCCAACATGACCCAGGGCGAATTCCACGCCATGGTGGAAAAGGGCAAGGAATACATCAAGGCCGGCGACGTGTTTCAGGTCGTCCTGTCACAGCGTTTTTCCGTGCCTTTCCCCTATCCGCCGTTCGCCCTTTACCGCGCCCTTCGGCGGCTCAACCCCTCGCCGTTCCTGTTCTTCCTGGATTTCGGCGGCTTCGCCATCGTCGGCTCGAGCCCGGAAATCCTGGTCCGCGTGCGCGAGGGCAAGGTCACCATCCGGCCGATCGCCGGCACCCGGCGGCGCGGCAAGGACGCGGCCGAGGACCAGGAACTGGCCAACGACCTTTTGACCGATCCCAAGGAACTGGCCGAACACCTGATGCTGCTGGACCTGGGCCGCAACGACGTCGGCCGGGTGGCGGAAACGGGCACGGTGACGGTGACCGAACAGTTCAATATCGAGAATTATTCCCACGTCATGCACATCGTCTCCAACGTGGAAGGCAGGCTGAAGCCGGAACTGGACGCGCTGGACGCCCTGTATGCGGGCTTTCCGGCGGGCACCGTGTCCGGCGCGCCCAAGGTCCGTGCCATGGAGATCATCGACGAGTTGGAAAACGTGCGGCGCGGGGTCTATGCCGGCTGCATCGGCTATTTCGGCGCCGACGGCGACATGGACAGCTGCATCGCGCTGCGCACGGCCGTGGTCAAGGACGACACCATGTACGTCCAGGCCGGCGGCGGCGTGGTCCATGATTCCAGCCCCGAGGGCGAATACCAGGAAAGCATCAACAAATCCCGGGCCCTGATCCGCGCCGCCGAAGAAGCCGTGAAGTTCGCGGGATAGCCTAGCCGGAGGTCCCCGGCAGGCCTGTCTGGGCCGCCGACGGCTTGTGCAGCACCCTGGACACCCCGACCAGTTCGAACCCGTCCGCCTGAACCTTGGTCAGCCAAGTCTTCAGCGCGCGCAGGGTGATGTCGCGGGGATGGGCGATGGCGATGGCGATGCCGCGCTTGCGGGCCTCCGCCTCGACCTTGGCCAACTGTTTGTGGACGAAGGCCTCGTCGTCCTTGTGGTCGATGAACACGTCGCGGGTGGCGAAGGGCACCCCGGCCTCGCGCGCGGTCCTGGCGCCGACACTGTCGCGGCTGGTCACGGAATCCAGGAAAAACAGCCCGCGCGCCTTCAATTCGCCCATGACCACGCGCATGCCCGCAAGATCGCGGGTAAAGCGGCTGCCCATGTGGTTGTTGATGCCCTGGTAGCCGGTCATCTGTTCCAGGTTCCAGCGCAGATTGGCCAGCAATTCGGCCTCCGGCGTGCCGGTCAGCAGCACGTTGGGGCCGGGATCGGCTTCCGAGCTTTCCGGCTCCATGGCGACGTGGAGCATGATCTCGTGGCCCAGGGCGGTGGCCTCGGCCGCCTGCTTCTTCAGGTCGCGGGCATAGGGCAGGAACGACAGGGTCACCTTGGCCGGCAGTTTCATGGCGCGGGCCGAACGCCGCTGATCGACGCCCATGTCGTCGATCACGATGGCGATCATCGGCTTGGCGGCAAGCGGCGGCGGTGCGGCCTTGGGCAGCGGCGTCATGGCGGCGGCATCGGGGGCTTGCGGCTGTTCGGCGGCGCCTGGCGGGGTTTCGGGAAGCGCCGGCGCGGCCGGTTCCGGCCCCTCGACCCGGGCAATGGGCAGCGTAGGATAGCTGTCCGGCACGGGCACGGTTTCTGGCGCCGCCATCTCCGGCGCCGTCGCGGATTGCGTCACATGGCGGGGGGGCGGGGCCACGATCTCCGCGACCTGGCCCTGCTGCGCGGACGGATACCGAACGGTGGCCGGCGTGTCTTTGTGGCCGCCGCCGGACAGCATGACCACGACCAACACCAGAACCGCGCCCGCCAGGGCGCCCCCCAGCGCCGCGAGACGCACCGCAGGGTCCTTGATCGCCGTCTTGAATAGTCCGCTGGGCTGTTCCGTCATGGCTTTCACTTGAAGTTACGTCACGCCCGTTCTTGATCCGTGCTGGTACTCCTCCGCCCCCCGGGCCGTCAAGGTGGCGCGCGCGCCCGGATCGCCGAAATCCGCCGGTCCCGCCCCGCCGCCCGCCGATCCCCGGGTGTCCGCGACCTAAGGTCACGCCGCTGCGCTTGGTGCGATAACCCGCATGAATTGTTGACGACGGACGCCCGTAAAAAGCCCTGGCCAGGCGGCCGAACTCTACCGATATATGCTGTTCCACGGGGGCTAATGTCCTTGACCCGCGGCGACGCCAAGGGGCATTGTGGCGCCCGATTTACGGCTCCTGTCCGGCATTCCGCCGGCATGTCAGAAACCATGTCCAAGGTGTTGAATGTTTGTCCTTATCGACAATTACGACAGCTTCACGTTCAACCTGTGGCACTACCTGGGTGAACTGGGCGCCGAGGTCACCGTTCACCGCAACGACGTGGTGACGCCGGCAGACGTTCTCGCCCTCAAGCCGCAGGGCATCGTGATCTCTCCCGGGCCCTGCGATCCCGACAAGGCGGGCATCTGCCTGGACCTGATCGCCGCCGCCGCCGGCAAGGTGCCGATCCTGGGCGTATGCCTGGGCCATCAGTGCATCGGCCAGGCGTTCGGGGCCAAGATCGTGCTGGCGCCCAAGCCCATGCACGGCAAGGTGTCGACCATCACCCATGACGGCACCGGCGTGTTCGCCGGGATCGACAGCCCGTTCACGGCGACCCGCTACCATTCCCTGACCATCGACCCGGCGACGGTGCCCGACTGCCTGCGCGTCACCGCCCGCAGCGAGGACGACGTGATCCAGGGCATCGCCCACCGCGACATGCCGATCTACGGCGTTCAGTTCCATCCGGAAAGCATCGCGTCCGAGAACGGCCACACGCTGCTGCGGAACTTCATCGGCATGACCGGCGCCAAGGCCGCGGCATGAGCGACGCGCTCAAACCTTTCCTGGCCAAGGCCGCCGACGGCACGGCGCTGACCGCCCGGGAGGCGGAGGACGCGTTCACCGTCATCATGTCGGGCGAGGCCACCTCGGCGCAGATCGCGGGGCTTCTCATGGCGCTTCGCGTGCGTGGCGAAACCGTCGACGAAATCACCGGCGCGGTGCGCGCCATGCGCGCCAAGATGCTGCCCGTCACGGCCCCCGCCGGGGCCATCGACGTGGTCGGCACGGGCGGCGACGGCTCGGGCACCTACAACGTGTCGACCGGCGCGGCCCTGGTCGTCGCCGGCTGTGGCGTGCCCGTGGCCAAGCACGGCAATCGGGCGCTGTCGTCGAAGTCCGGCGCGGCGGACGTGCTGACCACGTTGGGCGTCAACCTGGACGCGGATTTGCCGCTGGTTGAGCGGGCGATTGCGGAGGCCGGGATCGGATTCCTGATGGCGCCCCGTCACCACACGGCCATGAAACACGTCATGCCGGCGCGGGTCGAAATGGGTATCCGCACGATCTTCAACATCCTGGGCCCCCTGTCCAACCCGGCCGGGGTCAAACGCCAGTTCACCGGCGTGTTCGCCCGTCAATGGGTCGAGCCGCTCGCCCAGGTCCTGAAAAACCTGGGATCGGAAGCCTGCTGGGTGGTGCATGGCGAGGACGGCCTGGACGAGCTGACGACCACGGGACCGTCGTTCGTCGCCCAGTTGAAGGACGGCGCCGTTACGACCTTCACCGTGACGCCCGCCGACGCGGGCCTGCCGACGGCCAGGCCCGAAGACCTCAAGGGCGGCTCGCCCGCGGTTAATGCCCAGGCGATCCGCGACCTTGTCGCGGGCCAAAAGGGCCCCTACCGTGATATCGTGCTGTTCAACGCGGCGGCGGCGCTGGTCGTCGCGGGCAAGGTGGACGACCTGGCGTCGGGCGTGGCCAAGGCGGCGCAGGCCATTGACGGCGGGGCGGCGGCACAGGCCCTGGACCGATTGGTCGCCATCACAAACGGGGGGACATGAGATGGCTGAAAAACCCGTCAACGTGTTGGATAAGATCATCGCCGACAAGCGCGCCCACGTGCTCGCGCAGAAGAATAACGTCAGTCTGCAAGACCTTAAAAAACAAGCGCATGAGCAATCGGCGCCACGCCGGTTCTTGCATGCCTTGCGGCATGCGTCGCGAAGCGGTTTCGGGCTGATCGCCGAGATCAAGAAGGCCTCGCCCTCGCAGGGCGTGATCCGTGCCGATTTCGACCCGCCCGCCCTGGCCCGTGCCTACGAAGCCGGCGGGGCGACCTGCCTGTCCGTGCTGACGGACGAGCCCTATTTCCAGGGCCGGCCCGAATACCTGATGGCCGCGCGGGCGGCCTGCGCCCTGCCCGTGCTGCGCAAGGATTTCATGATCGACACCTATCAGGTGGTCGAAGCCCGGGCCATGGGGGCGGATTGCATTCTGCTGATCATGGCGGCGCTCGACGACGCGACGGCCCGGGATCTGGAACATTGCGCCTTCGACCTGGGCATGGACGTGCTGATCGAGGTTCACGACACGGCCGAGCTTGACCGGGCGCTGCGCCTGCAAAGCCCCTTGATCGGCATCAACAACCGTGACCTGACGACCCTCAAGGTGTCTCTGGAAACCACGGAACGCCTGGCCCGCGGCGTGCCCGACGACCGCGTCCTGGTCAGCGAAAGCGGGCTGAATTCCGGGGCCGATCTGAAACGCATGGCGACCGCCGGGGCGCGCTGCTTTCTGATCGGTGAATCCCTGATGCGTCAGGACGACGTCGAAAGCGCCACGCGCACCCTGCTGTCGACCGCGCGGGCGGCGGCCTGAGGCCAAGCATCAAGCATAAGGACAACGCGGGCATGGCCGACGATTTCACCCATCTGGACGCCGAGGGCAACGCCGTCATGGTCGACGTCTCGGCCAAGGACGCGACGGAACGCACCGCCACGGCCAAGGGCAGCGTCATCATGGCGCCGGAAACGCTTCAGCACATCCTCGACCGGGGCGTCAAGAAGGGCGACGTGCTGTCGGTGGCGCAATTGGCCGGCATCATGGCCGCCAAGCGCACGCCGGACCTGATTCCGCTCTGCCATCCCCTGATGCTGACCTCGGTCAAGGTCGATCTGACCTGCGACCCCGCGCGTCATGCCGTGGATATCCAGGCGACCTGCCGCCTGACCGGCCAGACGGGGGTCGAGATGGAGGCCCTGACGGCGGTCACCGTCGCGGCGCTCACGGTCTATGACATGTGCAAGGCCGTCGACCGCGGCATGCGCATCGAGGACGTGCGCCTGACCCACAAATCCGGCGGCAAGTCCGGCACCTTCGATGCTGCCTAGCCCCTAGGAACCCCGCCGCCATGCTGTCCGTCATCGACGCCCTGGAAAAAGTCTCCGCCGGATGCGGCCTGCTGCCGGCGGAACAGGTCTCGCTGGATGCCGCCCTCGGCCGGGTGCTGGCGCGGGACGTGGCCTCGACCCTGACCCATCCGCCGACCGCCGTCTCGGCCATGGACGGCTATGCCGTGCGCTGGGACGATCTGGCGGCCATTCCGGCCGATCTGACGGTGATCGGCGAGGCCGCCGCCGGGCATGTCTTCTCCGGCGCCCTCGCCCCCGGTCAGGCGGCCCGCATCTTCACCGGCGGCGCTCTGCCCGAGGGGGCCGACACCATCGTCATCCAGGAAGACACGGAACGCCACGGCGACAGCGTGCGGGTCACCGAAAAACCCGCTGAAAAGGGCGAGTTCGTGCGCCCGGCGGGGCTTGATTTCAAGGAAGGCGAGGTGCTGTTGCGCGCCGGGCAGATCGTCACCGCCCGCGGCGTCGGCCTGGCCGCCGCCATGAACGTGCCCTGGCTGATGGTGCGCCGGCGTCCCCGCGTCGCCTTCGTCGCCACCGGCGACGAGGTGGTGATGCCGGGCCAGCCCGTCGGCCCCGGCCAGATCATTTCCTCCAACAGTCTCGCCCTCGCGGCCTATGTCACCGCCATGGGCGGCGACCCCGTAAGCCTGGGCATCGCCCGCGACACCCCGGAAAGCCTGGCGGAAACGCTGGCGGGGGCGCGCGGCGCGGATTTGCTGGTGACCATGGGCGGGGCATCGGTCGGCGACCACGACCTGGTGCGCCAGGTGCTGGGCGGGCGCGGGTTCGAACTGGATTTCTACAAGATCGCCATGCGCCCGGGAAAACCGCTGATTTTCGGGCATATCGACGGCACGCCCATGCTGGGATTACCGGGCAATCCGGTGTCCACCGGCGTGACCAGCGCCCTGTTCCTGCGCGCCGCCGTCGCCAAGATGCTGGGGCTGGCGGACGAACGGACGGAATCCACCGCCGTGCTGGGCGCCGATCTGCCCGCCAACGGCAAGCGCGAGGACTACATGCGGGCCAGCCTGGACACCGCCGCCGACGGCCGCGCCGTGGCGACCGCCTTTCCCCGCCAGGACAGCGCCATGCTGGCCGCCTTCACCAAGGCCGACTGCCTGATCATCCGCGACGTCGGCGCCCCGCCCGCCAAGGCCGGGGATTTGGTGCGGATCCTGCCCCTCGGCTTCGGCGCCCTGCGCTTCTAAACGCCCCGGCATCCGCCCGCCGGGCGAAAATTCATCGACCAATCCGATTCAAAGTTGACACGATACGTGAACTAAAGTAGAACATATGGTGTATATTCAAGTTGCATCATATTGTTCGTGGTTGTATTCCCGCGAAACATTGGATGAAACAAGGCAAGGGTCTGGATGGTGTCGGCGGTCGCGGGCTTTGTTCCGCATTTGATCCCGAATGATCCCGAACCATCGGCGGCCAAAGGGGCGGAGACAGCATGCTCACCAAAAAGCAGTACCAACTTCTCGTATTCATCGACAAAAAGCTCAATGAATCCGGCGTGTCTCCGTCGTTCGAGGAGATGAAGGAAGCCCTCGACCTGCGCTCCAAGTCGGGCATTCACCGGCTCATCACGGGGTTGGAGGAGCGGGGCTTCATCCGCCGCCTGCCCCACCGCGCGCGGGCTCTCGAGGTTCTGCGTCTGCCGGAGAACATGGACAGTGGTCAACCCGCGCCCCGCCCCGCCCCGGCGCCGGCCCCCACCAACGTCATTCCCGGCCGCTTCGGCAGCGGCCCCGTGGCGCTGTCGGGCGGCGGCGACGTCGGCAAGCCCGGCGAGGCCGTGTCCCTGCCCCTTTATGGGCGCATCGCCGCCGGCACACCGATCGAGGCATTGCGCGATCATTCCAACGCGGTGGACGTGCCGCCCTCCATGCTGGGCGGCGGTGAACACTACGCGCTGGAGGTCGACGGCGATTCCATGATCGAGGCCGGCATCCACGACGGCGACACGGTCATCATCAAGCGCACCAACACGGCGGACAACGGGGCCATCGTGGTGGCGCTGGTCGAGGGCTCGGAAGTCACCCTGAAGCGGCTGCGCCGCAAGGGCGCCTCCATCGCGCTGGAGCCCGCCAACAAGGCCTATGAAACCCGCATCTTCGGCCCCGATCAGGTCGAGGTTCAGGGCTGTCTCGTCGGCCTCATGCGCAAGTACTGATCCCTCATTCCCCGTCCGCCCGTTTGCGCCGCGGGCGCACCACCCAGGGACGCGCGCCCCGCCCGTCATTGACGGCCTGAATCTCGATCGCCGGCCCCAGGGTGATGCTGTGCGCCCCCTTGGCCCGGAGATCGAACAGGTCGATCACCCGCGCGCCCGTGCCCCCCGTTCCCTCACAGGCCCGCCCGGCCGGAACCAGGGCGATCACCAGATCGGCGCGGCCGCAATCCTCGGCCAGGGCGGCGCGGGTTTCGGCGAGAACCACCCGCCAGCCGGCGCGGGTCAAAACGCAGCCGACACCGTCACAGCGCAGCCCCTCCTGCCGGGGGCGGCCATATCCCCCGTCGCGCGTCCATTGCATGGCCTCATCGGCACGGAATCCCGCATGTTCCAGCCAGTTCTCCCGGGTGAACCGGCCGTGGCGCAGGGAGGAAAACAGATATCCGTTTTCGCCGCGCACGGCGGCCAGGTCGCCCTCACCCGAAACGATGAGGTCCGGCGGCACCACCCGGGCATTGGCGGCGGCGAACAGGAGGATTCCGGCCAACCCGGCCAGACGCAGCCGTCCGCGCAGGACGCAGAGCCACAAACCGCCGAGCGCCAGCCCCGTCAACGCCCAGGCCGGGGCCGAGGGCAGGATTTCCGTGGCCTCGGGCAGGCCCGCGACCCAGTCGGCGGTGCGGATTACCTGCTCCGTGCCCCAGCCCATGGGGGTGAGCGCCAGCTTTTCCCAACCGAACGGTAGCAGCAGAAACGACAGCATGGCCGCCGGCATGACCCAAAGGGCCGTCACCGGCACGGCGATCAGATTGGCCAGGAGCCCGAACTTGGCGACTTGATTGAAGTGGTAGAGCACGAAGGGCGCCGTCGCCAGACTGGCGACCAGGGTGGTGAAGGCGACGCCCGCCGCGTAAAGGGCGATGCCCCGCCCTGCCCAGTGGGACGGATCGCCGTCCCGCCGCCAGACGCCCCGTTCGGCGGCGGCCTCGTAGGCCGCGACCAGGGCGATGGCGGCGGCGAAGGACATCTGGAAACTGGGGCCGAGCAGGCTTTCCGGCTGGATCAGCAGCACCACCGTCGCCCCCCAGGCCAACATGCGCAGCGAAATGCCCCGGCGGTCGACCATGACGGCGACCAGCACCATGGCCGCGATCAGGAAGGCCCGCTGGGTCGGCACCGTGGCGCCGGCCATCAGGGCGTATCCGAAGGCGGCAAGCAGGGCCAGAAGCGCCGCCGCCTTCTTGACCGGAAAGCGCTGGGCGAACGGCGGATACAGACTGAGCACCCGCCTGGCGCCGAAGAATACGATCCCCGCCGCCAGACCGATGTGCAGCCCGGAAATAGCCAGCAAATGGGCCAGCCCGGCATCGCGGAAGGCGTTCAGGACGGCATCCGGGATCAACGACCGATAGCCGGTGATCAATGCCGCCGCGACCGCCCCCGCGTCGCCCGGAACGGCGGCGGTCACGCGCATGGCCAGACGGACCCGCAGGTTCGACAGGTGAACGCGCCAATCGAACGGCCCCGGCGGCGGTCCGTCCAGCACCCGCGCCGCCCCCATGGAGAAGCCGACGGCACCGATGCCCGTGAAATAGGCATGGCGCTGAAAATCGAAACCGCCCGGCATCAAGGGCGGCGACGGCGCCGACAGGCGGCCACGCAGACGGATCCAGTCCCCGGCCTTGAGCGCCGGCTGCTGACCCCGCAGGCGGATGCGCACGCGTTCCGGCGTTTCCGGTTGCCCCAGGGCGGCGATGCGGACCCGGTCCAGAATCACCCGCGATCCCTGATGAAAGGGCTCGAACTCGACGATGCGGCCCTCGATCACCGTGGTGGGCGTCTCATGGGCCAGAAGCCGCCCGTCCAGGCCTTGCGTGCGCAGCGACGCGGCGGCGAAGCCGAGCGCGACGAAGGCCAGCCCCAGGGCAACGAGGAACGGCGCCCCGCCCACCCGGCGCAGCATGCCCGCGGCCAAGATCGCGCCCGCGAGAACCAGCGGCCCGGCGAACCAGACGGGCTCCTCCGCCATCTGGAAATAGGCGCCGATGCCGATCCCCATGCCGATCGGCAGGGTGAACGGCCAGCGCCCCCTGTTGGCCGCGGCGGCGGCGGCCAACTCGCTTTGAAACCAGTGTCTTAGGGACATGTCACCCTCGGCGCCCCCACGCCTGTCCATCCCCGGGTTTCGTGCCGGCACAAGGAATGCTGCGCCCGCACAGAAAGTATGCTATCCCTCCGGCGCCCCCCGTTAAAGTCCCGCATTCAGGGATACATAAGGACAAAAAGACAGCCATGACGGTCGTGACCCGCTTTGCCCCTTCTCCCACTGGTTATCTGCATATCGGCGGCGCGCGCACGGCCCTGTACAACTGGTTGTTCGCCAAGCATCACCAACGCCACGGCGACGGCGGCAAGTTCTATCTGCGGATCGAGGACACGGACCGCGCGCGTTCAACCCAGGCGGCGGTCGACGCCATCTACGCGGGCCTGGAATGGCTCGGCCTGGATTGGGACGGGGAGCCGATTTCCCAGTTCGAACGCGCGGACCAACACCGCGCCGCCGCCGAACGTCTGCTGGCCGAGGGCAAGGCCTACAAATGCTATTGCTCGCCCGAGGAACTGACCGTGATGCGCGAGATCGCGCGCAAGGAAGGCCGCCAGCGCATGTACGACGGCACCTGGCGCGACCGCGACCCGTCCGAGGCCCCCGCCGGCGTCGATCCGGTGATCCGCATGAAGGCGCCGCTGGAAGGCGAAACGGTGATCGACGACCTGGTCCAGGGCAAGGTGACCGTGGCCAACGCGCAGCTTGACGACATGGTGCTGCTGCGCGCCGACGGCACGCCGACCTACATGCTGGCCGTCGTCGTCGACGACCACGACATGGGCATCACCCATGTGATCCGCGGCGACGACCACCTGACCAACGCCTTCCGCCAGACGCAGCTGTATCTGGCGCTGGGTTGGGACATGCCGACCTTCGCCCATATTCCGCTGATCCACGGCCCGGACGGCGCCAAACTGTCCAAGCGCCATGGGGCGCTCGGCGTCGAAGCCTACCGCGACGACGGTTTCCTGCCCGAAGCCCTGCGCAACTATCTGCTGCGCCTGGGCTGGAGTCACGGCGACGACGAAATCATTTCCACGGACCAGGCAATCGAATGGTTCGGGCTGGAAAACGTCGGCAAATCGGCGGCCCGGTTCGACGTCACCAAACTGACCAGCCTGAACGGTCACTACATTCGCGAGGCCGATAACGCCCGGCTGGTTGGCCTTGTCATGGAACGTTTACAGGCCGCCCATCCGGGAAGGCTTGCTAAAGAGGCTCAGGATCGGCTATTTAAAGGCATGGCTGGTTTGAAGGAACGCGCGAAAACAATTTCAGAACTATCTGAAAACGCTACCTTTTACGCCCTTCAACGCCCCATCCCCAAAACGGAAAAAGCGCAGCAGCAACTGGGCGCGGAGGGTACCGCCCTGCTCCGCGACCTGCGCCCGGTCCTGGACGCCGCCGAAACCTGGAGCGACGAAGCTCTGATGGCCGCCGCCAAGGGGTTCGGAGAAGCCGGCGGCCTTAAGCTCGGTGCCGTCGCACAGCCTGTCCGCGCCGCCCTCACGGGCAGCACGGTTTCACCGAGCGTATTCGAGATCATGGATGTATTGGGCCGTGAGGAAACTTTGGGGCGTCTCGACGACGCCCTGGCCGGCCTTTAACCCCGGACGACGCGTTAGAACCGCTACACCCCGCGGCATGCGCGCCGAGACGAACCGGAGACCCCTGTCTCCGCCGCCCATAAGGAGGGACACGTATGAGTGACACCAGCCACGGCAAGAATGCCACATTCACCCTGACGGACAACCGTGACGGCAAGGCCTATGAACTGCCGGTCATGGACGCCAGCGTCGGCCCCTCCGTCATCGACGTGCGAAAGCTCTACGCGGAGACGGATTGCTTCACCTACGACCCCGGCTTCACCTCGACCGGCAGCTGCGAGTCCAAGATCACCTACATCGACGGTGACGCCGGCATCCTGCTGTACCGTGGCATTCCGATCCAGGAACTGGCCGAACATTCCGACTTCATGGAAGTCTGCTATCTGCTGCTCTACGGCGAACTGCCGACGGGCCAGCAGAAGGACAAGTTCGAGAAGGACATCACCTACCACACGATGCTGCATGAGCAGATCGCCAACTTCTTCCGCGGGTTCCGGCGCGACGCCCACCCGATGGCGGTGATGTGCGGCGTGGTCGGCGCCTTGTCGGCCTTCTATCACGACTCGACCGACATCAACGACCCGCACCACCGGATGATCGCGTCCTATCGCCTGATCGCCAAGATGCCGACGATCGCCGCCTGGGCCTACAAATACGCCCTCGGCCAGCCGTTCATCTATCCCCGTAACGAGCTGAGCTTCGCGGAAAACTTCCTGCACATGATGTATGCGACGCCCTGCGAGGAGTACAAGGTCAGCCCCGTGCTGTCCCGCGCCATGGACCGCATCCTGACGCTTCACGCGGACCATGAGCAGAACGCCTCGACCTCGACCGTGCGTCTGGCCGGCTCGTCCGGCGCCAATCCCTTCGCCTGCATTTCGGCCGGGATCGCGTCCCTCTGGGGCCCCGCCCACGGCGGCGCCAACGAGGCCGTGCTGACCATGCTCGGCGAGATCGGTCACAAGGACAACATCAACGAATACATCAAGAAGGCCAAGGATAAGGACGACCCGTTCCGCCTGATGGGCTTCGGCCACCGCGTGTATAAGAACATGGACCCGCGGGCCAACGTCATGCGCGACTCGTGCCACGAAGTGCTTGAGGAATTGGGCATCAAGGACGAACCGCTGCTCGACCTGGCCATGGAACTGGAGCGTATCGCGTTGGAGGACGAATATTTCGTCAGCCGCAAGTTGTTCCCCAACGTCGACTTCTATTCGGGCATCATCTTCAAGGCCATGGGCATCCCGACCAGCATGTTCACCGTGCTGTTCGCCGTCGCCCGCACGGTCGGCTGGGTCGCCCAGTGGAACGAGATGATCGAGGACCCGAGCCAGAAGATCGGCCGTCCGCGCCAGCTCTACACCGGCTACACCGAACGGCCCTACGTGCCGATCGACAAGCGCTAAACCGCTGTATCGGCTGAATTAGCCGCCACTTTCAGCGAAGGGCCGTCCCCCGTGGGGCGGCCCTTTTGCTATGTCCGGTCGATGATGCCGGCGACCACGTCGGCCGCCGCCGCGGCCGGACCGTCGGCGGGACCATGCAACATGGCCATGGCCTGCTTGAAATGGCCCCGTTGCGTGGCACGCGCCGCCTGATCGCCGAGCAGGGCCCGCAAGGCCGGAACGATGCGTTCCGCCGTGCAATCGTCCTGAATGAATTCGGGCATGACCTCTTCGCCCAGAAGAATGCTCACCAGCCCGGCATGGGGGGTCCGGATCAGACGCCGGGCGATGGCGGCGGTCACGCCGGACACCTTGTAGGCGATCACGGTCGGCACATCGGCGGCGGCCAGTTCCAGGGTTACCGTGCCAGAGGCCGCCAATGCCGCGTCAGCGGCGGCGAAGGCCCGCCATTTTTCCTCATTTCCGGTAACCACAAGTGGATCGCCCGGCCAGCCACGTACGGCGGCGGCGATCCGATCCCCGTGGCGGGTCAGGGTCGGCACCACCACGCGCCCGCGCCAGCCGCCGGCCCACAGACGCGCCAGGGTCTCGCCGAACACGGGCAGCAGGCGATCCAATTCGCCGCCGCGCGACCCCGGCAACACGGCCAGAACCTGCATGTCGCCAGGAATACCGTGGCAGGCGCGGAAGTCGGCGGCGCGGTCCTCGCCCCCGGGCTGCGCCCCCGTCGATAGGACAATGGGATGGCCGATGAAGGTCGCGGCCAGGCCCTCGCGCTCGAAATAGGGCGGCTCGAACGGATAGAGACAGAGCATGTGATCGAGGAATTGGGCCACAGCCTTGGCCCGCTTCGGCCGCCACGCCCAGACCGTGGGCGCCACGTAATGCACGATGGGCAGGTCTGGCCTGATGGCCTTCACCTTCTTGGCCACGCGGAAGCAGAAATCCGGGGCATCGATGGTCACCAGAACGGCCGGGCTTTTGGCCAGAATGTCGGCGCGGGTTTCGGTCATGCGTTTCAGCAGCTGCGGCAGGCGCGGCACGACCTCGGCCAGGCCCATGACGGCCAGATCGTCCATGGCGAACAGGCTGTCGAGCCCTTCGTCGGCCATCAAGGGGCCGCCGACGCCCACAAAGCGGACGGCGCCGCCAAGACGGGTCTTGAGCGCTGCCATCAGCGATGCTCCCAGGGCGTCGCCGGACGCCTCACCGGCGATCAGGTAGACCAGCGGTGCCTCGGACGCCGTCATGCCGCTCCTCCACCCGTGTCCGCGTCCGTGAAGCCGTGAACGGCCAAACCGGCGGCATCGGCCCGGCGGATCATCTCGTCGCGGTCCAGGATCAGCGACCGCCCGGCCTCGACGGAAATCCCGCGCAGGCCCGAGGCCACGGCCTGATCCACGGTGTCGGGGCCGACGGCGGGCAGGTCCACACGTGGTTCCTGTCCCGGTTTCATGGCCTTCACGAGAATGCCGCCCCGTGCCTCGAGCCCGGCGGCGGCGATCATGGCTTCGGTGCCTTGCGGGCCTTCCCAGGCCACCACACGGCCACCGGCGGCAATCACCGCCTGTCCGGCATCGCGGCGGCCATGGGCGCGGGCGCCGGCGATCCCGACGGCAAGGTCGCCCGCCATTTCCCGCGACAATGCCTGCACGCCCAATGTCCCGGCGGGGGTCAGCAGGTCCGGCGCCAGATCGTGCGGGGCCAGGACCCGGAACCCTTCCTGTTCCTCAAGCGCCGTCAGAATGGCCGTCAGCAGTCCGTCATCGCCCTGGCCGAGAGCCTTGGTGCGGGCCAGGAACCGCGCCGACCACAGATCCGGGATCAGGTCGGCGGCCCGGGGCCGCCGCACGGCGCCGGACAGCACGATATCGGTGATGTCCAGGGATTTCAGGCGTTTGATAATGCCGCCCACGGCGCCCAGACGGAACGTCTCGACCTCTGTGTCGGCGAACCGGCCGGCGTCACCCTGCCCCTTCAGCGCGGCCACGAACACGGGCCGGCCGGCGGCATGGCAGCGTTGCACGAGAATCTCGGGCAGCAGACCCCCGCCCGCGATGATCCCAAGACGGTGCAAGCTAGGCCGCATCCTCCACCAAAGGCTGGCAGATGGAGCGCGAGGAATCGGAGCGGATGAACTCGACGATTTCCATGATCGGCTGGTTGTCGCCGAACAGTTCGGCGACATCGTCCAGGCGCTCGGCCATTGTGCCTTCCTGGGCGAAAATCAAACGATAGGCTTGGCGCAGGGCATGGATCGTTTCGCGGTCGAAACCACGGCGTTTCAGGCCGACCAGGTTCAGGCCCTCAAGCTTGGCCCGGTTGCCGGTGACCGAGCCGTAAGGGATCACGTCCTGGGTCACGCCGGTCATGCCGCCGATCATGGCGTGGCGGCCGATGCGCACGAACTGGTGGACCGCCGACAGGCCGCCGACGATGGCCCATTCCTCGATCGATACATGCCCCGCCAGGGTGGCGTTGTTGACCAGGATCACGTTGTCGGAAATCTGGCAGTCGTGGGCGACATGGGCGCCGACCATGAACAGACAGTTGTTGCCGACCGTGGTTTCCAGGCCGCCGCCTTCGGTGCCTGGGTTCATTGTCACGTGTTCGCGGATGATGTTGTTGGCGCCGATCACCAGGCGCGAGACCTCGCCCTTGAACTTCAGGTCCTGAGGCGCATGCCCCAGGGAGGCAAAGGGGAACACGCGGCTATGGGCGCCGACGCGGGTGTGTCCCTCGACCACGACGTGGGACAGCAGTTCGACGCCGTCCTCAAGCACCGCGTCGGGCCCGACAACGCAGAACGGGCCGATCTTGGCCCCGCTGCCGATCTCGGCGTCCGGATGGATCTGGGCCGTCGCGTGAATGTCGGTCATTTCTGTCTCACGATCATGGCCGCAAACACGGCCTCCGCCTTGGTGACGCCGTCGGCAACGGCCTTGCCCTTGAATTTCCACACGTCGCCCCGGTTCTGGATGCATTCGACATGAATATGCACGCAGTCGCCGGGCACCACGGGCTTGCGGAACCGGGCGTTTTCCACGGTCATGAAATACACCAGGGCGTCCTTGGCGTCAGTCAATCCGGCCATGACCAGCACGCCGGCCGTCTGCGCCATGGCCTCGACGATCAGCACGCCGGGCATGATGGGATGGCCGGGGAAATGGCCTTGGAAGAAGGGTTCGTTGATGGTCACGTTCTTGATGCCCGTGCCGCTCGTGCCGGGGATTGCATCGATGACCTTGTCGATCAAAAGAAACGGATACCGATGCGGGATCATTTCCATGATCCGGTTGATATCGATTTCCATGGTTTCCGTTCTTGCCTCGGAATCCATTGCCCCTAGTCTCCTTTCTTCCTGGTCAACCTGGACAAGGTCGCCAATTCCTTCATCCATTCGCGCCTGTCCTTGGCGGGAGACCCGCCAATGGTCGCCCCCGGCGGCACGTCGCGCATCACCCCGCTTTGGGCCGCGATGCGCACGCCCTTGCCGACCGTCAAGTGGCCGGCGATGCCGACTTGGCCGCCGATAATAACAAAATCGTCGATATGGGTACTGCCAGAAATGCCGACGAAACTGACGAGGATGCACCCCCGTCCGATCCGCACGTTGTGGGCGATCTGCACCAGATTGTCGATCTTCGTTCCGGCGCCGATCACCGTGTCGGGCCCGGCGCCCCGGTCGATGGTCGTGTTGGCGCCGATTTCGACGTCCGATTCAATGATGACCCGGCCCAGCTGCGGCACCTTCAGATGACCCGCCGCCCCCGGCGCGAAACCGAATCCGTCCTGCCCCACGCGTACGCCCGGATGGATGATGACCCGGTCTCCGACAAGGCAATACTGCAACGTGACACCGGCCCCGATGACGCAGTCCGCGCCGATGGTAACGCCGTACTCGACCACGGCGCCCGGGCCGATCACGGTGCCCGGGCCGATCACGGCGCCATCTTGGACCACGGCGCCGGCCTCGATGCGGCTTTCGGCGGAAATTTCCGCGCCGGCGGCGACATGGGCGCCGGGGTGGATACCGGGTTCAATCGGCGGCCGCGGATAGAAATGCGCCGCCGCCATGGCGAAGGCACGGTACGGATCGTCGCTCAACAACAGGGCGGCGCCTTTTGGCGCCTGATCCGCAAGGCTGGGAACCGCCAGGATGGCGGAGGCCTTGGCCGTGCGGAACGCATCCAGATACTTGCGGTTGTCGATGAAGCTCAGGTGCCCCTCGCCCGCCGAGGACAACGGCATGACGTCGACGACCGACAGGTCGCCCGACGTGTTGGGGCCCAGGGTTGCACCCGTGACCTTGGCCAGTTGTCTCAGGGTGAAGGGCCCGGCCCTCGTGAAAAATCGGGGGTCGGCCATCGGCGTCTATTTTTGCGGCGGTGTGACTTTGACCGCCGGCAGACGCTTGTCGAGGCGGGCCAGAACTTCCGGCGTCACTTCGATGGGCGGATGAACGACGATGGTCGCGCTTTTGCGGAAGATCAGGCCGTAAGACCGTTCGTTCGCCAGTTCGAGAACGATGGCGTTATAGACCTTCTGGACTTCGATGACGGCCTCGGCGTTGGCGCGGTCGAGCTGCTGGTTGCGCGACTGCACCAGACGCTGCACCTCGGCCACTTTCTGGTCGAACTTGCGGCGTTCCTCGTCAAAGGCGTCGGGCGACAGGATGGTGCGCTTGCGGCGCAGTTCTTCGTTGGCCGTGCGCAGGTCGCCCTGCATTTTCTCGATCTCTTCCTGATAGCTTTTGCGCAGCTGCGACACCTGATCGCGAATGTTCTTCATCGCCTTCGCTTCGCGCAGGATGCGCTGAACATCCAGCACGGCGACCTTGGCGGCGCGCGCATTAATATCTTCTGCCGTCGCCGCCTGCCCGGTCTTGGGCTCCTGCTGGGCCTGGGCGGCGGCGGGAACGGTAAGGCACAGGGCCAACATCAGGCCGCGCCAAACAACGGACTTTGTGACGTAATACAAAAGAGCCTCCTAAAATCGCGTGCCGAAGTTCACGCGGACAATCTCGGTTTCATCAAACGATTCCTTGAGCACCGGAATACCGAGGTCGAGACCGAGAGGACCGAACGGCGATTTCCAGGTCACACCAAAGCCGACAGAGGCACGCAATGAACCCGTATCCTCGATACCTGTGCGGGTGGTCGCGATTTCTCCAGCGCTACCAAAATCGGTGAACAAACGGCCGGCGACACCCAATTCAGCCGGCAGGCCCAGGGGGAAGCCAAGCTCCAGCGTGCCGGAATACATCCATTCGCCCCCCAGCGAGTCATCCGTCGAAACGTCGCGTGGGCCGACGCCGCCGACGGCAAACCCGCGCAGGTCGCGGCCGCCGACGAAGAACCGCTCGGACAGCAGGACATCGTCCTGCAATGCATAGACGAAGCCGGCCCTGCCGCCAAGGGTGAGAAGGAATCCTTCGGTGGGCGTCCAATGATAGGCGCCAGACGCGACGTTCTTCACGCTGTAGACATCGCCCCCAATACCCGAAAGGTTGGTCGCGAGCTTGGTGAAATAGCCCTTGGTCGGCGTCAGGCGGTTGTCGCGCGTGTCGTAAGTGATGCCGTGTTCGACGGACGAGAACATGTTGGTTCCCGCCGCATCCTGAACCACCAGCGACGCGCTGGAATCAACATCCAGAATGGATTCCCGCCGCAGTTCATAGGCCCAGTTCTGGGTCAGCAGCTCGGTGATGTGATAGCCGGCGCGCAGCCGGAAACCCGTCCGTTTCTTGTCGAAGGAACCGTAATCCTGAAGATCCTCGGTGATGCGGAAAACATCGAAACCGGCTGCGATGTCGCGGTTCAGGAAGAACGGTTCCGTGAATTTCAGATCGATTTCGCTGCGCCGCGCGGCCAGGATGAAGCGCAGCGACAAATCCCGGCCGGTGCCGAGCAGATTACGCTCGCGCAGCCCGAAATCGCCCAGCACGCCCTGGTCGGTCGAGAACCCGGCGCCGATGGAAATGGACCCCGTGGATTTTTCCGCCACGGTCACATTGATGACCGCCTTATCAGGGGCGCTGCCGGGCACCGGCTCCATTTCAACGGTTTCGAAGAAGTCCAGGTTCTGGATGCGGGTGCGTGACCGGCGCAGCTTGGCGGCGTTGAAGGCGTCGCCTTCGACGAGGCGGAATTCACGGCGGATCACATCATCCTGCGTGCGCGCGTTGCCCACGATGTTGATGCGTTCGACGAACACACGCGGCCCTTCGTTGACCTCGAAGACCACATCGATCGTCCGCTTGTCGCGGTCGCGGTCCAGGCGCGGGCGCACTTCGACGAAGGCAAAGCCCTTCTCGCCGACCGCTTCGGTGATGGAATCGATGGTCTTGTCGACCAGGCTTGCGTCGTACCAGTCGCCGGGATCGATATCGACGACCTTGCGAAGAGATTCGACATCAAGATTACGGATGGTCGTGACCACGTCGACCTTGCCGAAGCGGTAACGCTTTCCTTCCTGGACGCTGAAGGTAATGAAGAAGTTCTTGCGGTCGCGGGTCAGTTCGGCGACGGCGGACTGCACGCGGAAATCGGCGAAGCCGTTGCGCAGATAGAAGCGGCGCAGAAGCTCGCGATCGAGGGTCAGACGGTCGGGGTCATAGGTGTCGTCGCTCGACAGGAACCGATACCAAACGGACTCCTTCGTTTGAACATTCTCGCGCAGATCGTCGTCATCAAAGAATTCGTTGCCGATGAACGAGATGCGGGCGACCTTGGTCGGCTCGCCCTCGTTGATTTCGAACACCAGATCGATGCGGTTCTGCGGCAGACGGATGACCTTCGGTTCCACCGTCGCGCCGAACCGTCCGGTCGAACGGTAGACGGCCAGAATGCGTTGCAGGTCGGTCTGAACCTTGGCGCGGGTGAAGATGACGCGGGGGCGCAGCGTGACTTCGCCCTCAAGCGTCGAATCCTCGACCTTCTTGTTCCCTTCGAAGGCGACGCGGTTGATGATCGGGTTTTCAACCACGTTGACGATCAGCCGCGTGCCGTCCTGCCGCATGGTGACGTCGGCGAACAGGCCGGTCGCGAACAGGCTTTTCAGGGAACGGTTGATGCGAACGGGGTCGGCGGCCTCGCCTTCCTTGATCAGAAGGTAGGACCGAATGGTGCCCGGCTCGATACGCTGGGCACCCTCGACGACGATCTCGCTGATCGTGCCGCGGCCCTGCGCCGATGCATCCGCCGCCGCCGTCCAGATGGCGGTGATCAGCGCAAAACCGAGAAGGAGACGTGATAGGCGCTCCAATTTCTTCCCCCGAACGTACATGCCAAGGCCCCAGGTGTTACGCCCTTATGAGCCTAAATCATTGGCAATCCGTTAAATTAACCCCTTGAACCATGCGAACACGCGGTCCCACGGCATCTGGGTTATATCATTCCATGTGACGAACACGACCAGAAACAGCACCAGCGCCAAGCCCAGGCGCATGCCGTATTCCTCGATCTTGGGCGCCACCGGCCGGCCCCGCAACCCTTCCGCCGCGTAAAACACCAACCGCCCGCCGTCCAGAACCGGGATCGGAAACAGGTTGATGAGGCCCAGGTTGACCGACAAGGCGGCCATGAACATGACCAGTTCCTTGAATCCCAGCTGCGCGATATCGCCGGACAGCTGTGCGATACGCAACGGCCCACCCAGTTCCTCCGCCGAACGGTGACCGGAAATCATCTCGCCGAGCACGCCGAAGATACGGGTCACCATTTGCACCGTATACCCGACCCCCGTGGAAACCGCCTCGACCGGGCCCTGGCGCTCGTACTCGACCGCCTGGGGGTCGAACCGCACGCCGAGCAGACCGATCGGCGCTTCCTGCCCTTCGACGGCGCGCGATTGAGGGGTGACGCTCAGGGTCAGGGTTTCCGTGCCACGCACGACGTCCATGCGCAACGTCACGCCCGGTTGCGTGGAAACCGTCTGGCGCAGATCCTCGAACCATTTGATCGGCTGGCCGTCGATGGCGGTGATGCGGTCCCCCGGCAGCAACTGCGCCACTTCGGCGGCGCTGCCCGGCTGAACCTCGCCGACCGCGGCCAGGGGGCGCGCCGTGCCGACGATCCCGGCCAGCAGCGCCACCAGAACGGCGGCGAAAATGAAATTGGCAAGCGGCCCGCCGGCGACGATGGCCGAGCGCTGCCACAGCTTTTTATGATGGAACGACACCGCCTTCTCTTCGGCCGGCAGAGGTTCGGACTCCTCCTCTTCCTCCCAGCCCAGGTCGGCCTCGCCGAACATCTTGACGTAGCCGCCGAGCGGAATGGCGCTGATCTTCCACCGGGTGTCGTGTTTGTCGGTCCAGCCGAAGATTTCCGGCCCGAACCCGATGGAAAACACTTCGACCCTGACTCCGCAGCGGCGCGCGATCCAGTAGTGCCCCCATTCGTGGACGAACACCAGGATCGTCAGCACGACCAGGAAAACCACGACATAATTGAAGGCGAAGTCGACGATATTCATGTGGGGTCCTTATTTCAGGCCTGTCGGAAACCCATGCCGGTGAAATACCCGAAAATCGGGAATTAACCAACTGATTTCGAAGCAATTTCCTCCGCGACACGGCGGGCTTCGGCATCCGCGGCGAAGACGTCGTCGAGAGAGTCGAGCGGCCGGACGGTCACCCGTTCCAGCACTTGTTCGACGACCTCCGTGATCTTGAGAAAGCCCAGTCCCCTTTCCAGGAACCAAGCCACGGCGACCTCGTTGGCGGCATTCAGTAAGGTAGGCGCGCTGTTGCCCGCCCGCAATGCCTCGCGCGCCAGACGCAGCGCCGGAAAACGCACGGGATCGGGTGCCTCGAAGGTCAGCGTGCCGATGTCCTCGAGCGCCAGGCGCGCCGCCGGGGTTTCCACCCGCTTCGGCCAGGCCAGGGCAAAGGCGATGGGCGTGCGCATGTCCGGCGTGCCCAACTGCGCCAGCACGGAGCCGTCGACGTAATCGACCATGGAATGGATGACCGATTGGGGATGCACCAGGATCTCGATCCGCTCTTCCGGCACCGGGAACAGGTGAAAGGCCTCAATCAGTTCCAGCCCCTTGTTCATCATGGTGGCGCTGTCGACGGAAATCTTGGCCCCCATGTCCCAATTGGGATGGGCAACGGCCTGGGCCGGGGTGACCGCGGCCAATTCATCGCGCGGCTTGGTGCGGAACGGGCCGCCCGACGCCGTCAGCACGATGCGCCGGACCTTGTCCGGCTGATCGAAATCGAAGACCTGAAAGATCGCGCTGTGTTCGGAATCGACCGGCAGCAGCGTGGCGCCGTGGGTGGCGACCTCACGCACCATCAGGTCGCCGGCTGATACCAGGCATTCCTTGTTGGCGAAGGCCACGGTGGCGCCCCGGCGAACCGCCTTGAGCACCGGCGGCAAGCCCGCCGCGCCGACGATTGCCGCGACCACGATGTCGGTCGGCTGGTCGCCGGCTTCGGAAATGGCTTCAGCCCCGGCGGCCGCCTCGACCGGCGTGCCCGCCAAGGCCGATTTCAGGGCGGCGTACTTACTGTCATCGCCGATCACCGCGCGTCTGGCGCCCAGCCGCACGGCCTGTTCCGCCAAAAGATCGACGTTGCGATGCGCGGTCAGCACCTCGGCCTGAAAAGCGCCCGGATGGCGGGCCAGGATATCGACCGTGTTGCAGCCGACCGATCCGGTCGCCCCCAGAACGGTGACGCTGCGCGGGGCTGCGTCCTCGGCTTGGGCCGTCGCATCCGGTTGTAAGGCCAAATCCATTCCTAAAGTCCCTGCCTCAACGCCAAATTCCCGTGCCTGCAACCGCCAGGGCCGCCGCCAAAAGGCCGTCGACCCGATCAAGCACACCACCGTGACCGGGGATCAGATGCCCCGAATCCTTGACCCCGAAATGGCGCTTAGCCGCCGATTCCAGAAGGTCACCGACCTGACAGGCGATACTGCCGACGATGGCGGCGATGGCGATCTGTCCGTCGATCACCCCGCCGGTCAGGTACCATACCAGGATACCGGCCCCGACCCCAGCCAGCAAACCGCCGACGGCCCCGGAAATCGTCTTTGACGGGCTGATCCGTGGCGCCAGTTTCGGGCCGCCGAGGGTCCGCCCGGTCAAATAGGCGCCGGTATCCGTCATCCAGGTGACGACGAACAGGAACAGGATCAGGCTGCGCCCCGCGTCACCGTCGCCCCGCATGAGGAACAGAACATAGGCGGCGCCCAGGATGTAGGCCGAACCCAGGGCCAGCCAGAGCACCTGCGTGCGGGCCATGACAAGCCATTCCCACATCATGGCGGCGGTGAACAGGACGACCAGGATCGTGTACCAGGGCGGCCCTGCATAAACGGCGGCGACCACGGGCGGCAGCAAGACCGCAGCAGACAGCACCCGCTTGTAAAATTCCGAAAGGGCCAAAGTTCAATCCGCCAAGAGACTTAAGAGCTCGTGACGCCGCCGAAACGGCGTTCCCTGCCGCGGAAATCACCCAGCGCCTCGGCAAGCTGTTCGTGACCGAAGTCGGGCCACAGAACGTCGGTAAACACGAATTCCGCATAGGCGACCTGCCACAGCAGAAAGTTGCTGATGCGCTGCTCACCGCTGGTCCGGATCAACAGGTCCGGCTCCGGCAGGCCGGCGGTGAAAAGCGCGCTCTCAAACCGGGTTTCGTCGATGTCTTCCGGGGCGATCTCGCCGCGCAGAACCTGTTCCGCCAGGGCCCGGGCCGCGCCCAGGATTTCCTGCCGCCCGCCGTAGCTGAGCGCGATCGTCAGGTTGAGTTGCGTGTTGCCCCGGGTGCGCTCCTCGGCGTTGGCGATCAGGCGCTGGATGTCTTCGTCGAACCGCGCGCGCTCGCCGATGATGCGAAGGCGCACGCCCTCGCGGTCAAGTTCGCCGATTTCCTTGCGCAGATAAAGCCGCAGCAAACCCATCAGGTCGCCGATTTCGCCGACCGGCCGATTCCAGTTTTCCGACGAAAACCCGAACAGGGTCAGGTAGGGCACGCCTAGACTGACCGCCGCCTTCACCGTCCGTCGCACGGCTTCGGCGCCGGCCTTGTGTCCGGCGGTGCGCGGCAATCCCCTGCCCTTCGCCCAACGCCCGTTGCCGTCCATGATGACGGCGACGTGAACCGGATTTGCCGGTACGTCGGTGACTTGAAGAGGGACGGTCGGCATCTGCGTCAAACCTGCATGATTTCGATTTCTTTGTTGGCGACGATCTCGTCGATCTTGGAGACGTGTTCGTCTGTCAGCTTCTGCACCTCGTCCGTATAGCCGTGAAAGGCGTCTTCCGAGATGTCGCCCGCCTTTTCCGCGTTCTTCAGTTCGTCCATGGCGTGGCGGCGCACGTTGCGCACGGAAATGCGCGCCTCTTCGGCATATTTATGGGCGACCTTGCCCAGTTCGGTGCGGCGTTCCTCGGTCAGGGCCGGGATCGGCACGCGCACGAGTTGGCCGTCGGCCGCCGGGTTGAGCCCCAGGCCGGAATCGCGGATGGCCTTTTCAACGGCCCCGACAAGGCCCCGGTCCCAGACCTGCACGGTCAGCATGCGGGGTTCCGGCACGCCGATGGTGCCGACCTGGTTCATCGGCATTTCGGAGCCGTAAGCCTGCACGTTCACCGGTTCCAGCAGGCTGGTGGACGCCCGCCCGGTGCGCAGACCGCCCAATTCGCGATGCAAGGCGTCAATGGCCCCTTCCATGCGCCGTGCGATGTCCGCCTTCAGATTTGAAATATTGAATTCCGCCATAATTTCCTCCCTATGCGGCCGCGTCGGTACGGTCCCGGAGGGCCGGCCGGCGCCCGGTCAATCGACCAGAGTGAACCGCCCCTCCCCGTTGATAACCTTGGAGAATTCTCCGGGATTGTGAATTGAAAACACGAGGATGGGAACCCGGTTGTCACGCGCCAGCGCGATCGCCGAGGTATCCATGACCTTGAGGTCGCGGGCCAGCACATCCTGGTATTTCAGATTGTCGTAGCGCACGGCGTCCGGGTTGGTCTTGGGGTCGGAATCATAGATGCCGTCGACCTGCGTGCCTTTCAAAAGCGCGTCGCAGCCCATCTCCACCGCGCGTAGCGCCGCCGCCGTATCGGTGGTGAAGAACGGGTTGCCCGTGCCGGCGGCGAAGATCACCACCCGCCCCTTTTCCATATGGCGCACGGCGCGCCGCCGGATATAGGGCTCGCACACGGTCTGCATGGGAATGGCGGACTGCACCCGCGTGTCCACGCCCTTCGATTCCAGGACGCTTTGCACCGCCAGCGCGTTCATCACCGTCGCCAGCATGCCCATGTAGTCGGCGCTGGTGCGTTCGATGCCCTCGGCCGACGACGACATGCCGCGGAAGATGTTGCCCGCACCAATGACGAGACAAACCTGAACGCCCATGTCATGGACGGTGGCGACCTCGTCGCAGATGCGCCCGACCATGTCCGGGTCCAGGCCGTAATCGCGCTGGCCCATCAGGGCCTCGCCCGACAGTTTCAACAACACGCGCCGGTATTTCGGTTCCTCGGACACTGGGGACACTCGCGCTCTTCCATCAAAATCCGCCGCCGGCCCATTTGGTGGGAAACCGGCGGCGGGAATGAGTTCCGGGTGACAGTCTACATCACCCGTCGGACGGCGTCTTGCCCGGCGCCCGGAAAAGCCGCCGGGACGCCGCGTCGAAGGATCAGGACCCGGCCGCGGCCGCGACCTCGGCGGCGAAGTCGCCGGCTTCCTTCTCGATGCCTTCGCCAAGAACGAACATCTTGAAACCATTGATGGAAATGGCGCCACCGGCATCCTTCCCGGCGGCCTCAACGGCCTTCGAAACCTGGGTTTCGCCATCGATCACGAAGGTCTGATCAAGCAGGCAGACCTCTTCGTAGAACTTGCGCAGACGGCCCTCGACCATCTTGCCGATGATCTCTTCCGGCTTGCCCGATTCGCGGGCCTGTTCCGACAGCACGACGCGTTCGCGCTCGAGAATTTCCGGGTCCAGTTCGTCACGCGACACGGACTGCGGCTTGGCCGCCGCGACGTGCATGGCGATCTGCTTGCCGAAGGCTTCCAGCTTGCCCTTGTCGCCGGTCGATTCCAGGCCGACCAGGACGGCGATCTTGCCGATGCCGTCGGCCATGGCGTTATGGACATAGGTCGACAGGACACCGTTGCCGACGGACATCACGTCACAGCGGCGGATGGTCATGTTCTCGCCGATGGTGGCGATCATGTGGGTCAGCTGATCGGCGACCGTGCGGCCGGTCCCCGGGTAATCGGCGGCCAAAAGCTTGTCCAAATCGCCGTCGGCGGCCAGCGCCAGGGACGCAACGCCACGGACGAACTCCTGGAACTGCTCGTTGCGCGACACGAAGTCGGTTTCCGAGTTCACTTCGACGACCGCACCCTTGTTGCCGTCGACGGCAACGGCCACCAGACCTTCGGCGGCGACGCGGCCGGATTTCTTGGCGGCGGCGGACAGCCCCTTGGTGCGCAGCCAGTCGACGGCCTGGTCCAGGTCGCCGCCGGTTTCGGCCAACGCCTTCTTGCAATCCATCATGCCGGCGCCGGTTTGTTCGCGAAGCTCCTTGACGAGAGCCGCAGTGATTTCTGCCATGGTTCTACCTTCTCTTCAGATCGTGTCTTCGGCCCGTGCCCGTAAAGGCGGGTCAGGAAGCCGGCTGGGCTTCCTCGCCTTCGGCGGGGGTTTCGGGCGTCGCGGCCGCTTCGGGAGCCGCTTCCACGGCAGCCTCTTCGGCAACCGCCGGTTCGATGGCGCCACCGGCGTTCTCGTCGGCGCCCAGATCAACACCCTTGGCGGTCAGCGACGCGGACAGGCCGTCCAACACGGAATCGGCGACCAGGTTGCAGTACATGGAGATCGCGCGGATCGCGTCGTCGTTGCCCGGGATCGGATAGGTGATGCCGGCCGGATTGCTGTTGGAATCGATGACGCCGACGACCGGAATGCCCAGCTTGTTGGCTTCGGCGACGGCGATGTCTTCCTTATTGGTGTCGATCACGAAAATGATGTCCGGCAGGCCGCCCATTTCCTTGATGCCGCCCAGCGCGCGCTCAAGCTTTTCCTGCTCGCGGGTCAGGCCGAGCTGTTCGCGCTTGGTCAGGCCCTGAACTTCCTGGCCGCCCAGCTTGCTGTCCAGCTCGCGCAGGCGGGCGATGGACTTGGAGATGGTCTGCCAGTTGGTCAGCATGCCGCCGAGCCAGCGGTGGTTGACGTAATACTGCCCGCACTTCTTGGCGGCTTCGGCGACCCGCGGCGAGGCCGCGCGCTTGGTGCCGACGAACAGGATGCGGCCGTTGGACGCGACGACGTCGCGCACGGCGGCAAGGGCCTGGTGAAGCAAGGGAACGGTCTGCTGCAGGTCGATGATGTGGATGCCGTTGCGGTCGCCGTACAGGTACGACGCCATTTTCGGGTTCCAACGACGGGTGCTGTGACCAAAGTGAACGCCGGCTTCCAACAGCTGACGCATGGTGAACGACGGAATCGCCATGATAATCTCTTCTCCGGTTATGCCTCCGCAGGGTGTCATTCGGTCCCATGACCGAACACCGGAGCGGCAAATCCCGTGAATTTGCACGGGCGCCGCGTCCCCGCGTGCGATATGGGCGTGGGTTTACAGGGGCAGCACGGCCCGATCAAGGGAAAAAAGCGTGACGTTCCGGCGAAGGACGCTCAGCCCTCGACGACCTCAAGCACGCCCTGGACCGACTTGATCGCCTGGATCACGGCCGGCGACACGGCGTAGCGGTCGTTCAGCGACAACACGACCTCGCGGTTGTCCTCCAGCCGGGGCACGACATAGACCGGCACCTGTCCCCTGCCCTGGCTTTCCAGCACCTCGCGCAGCGGCGCCAGCGGGCTTGCCCCGCCGATCACTACTGTGACGGAGCCGACGGCGTTCAACGCCGCACTTTCCAGCGGGCGCAGGCCCTGGACCATGAACCGGGGGGCTTCGGCCTCGATCTGCACTTCCATCTCGATCAGGAACGAATTGCCTTCGGTCAGATGTTCGCGGGCGGCGGACAGGACTTCCGAGAACATGATCGCCTCGAACGTGCCCGTGGTGTCCGAGAAACTGACGAAGGCATAGCGCGAGCCCTTGGCCGAGGTGCGTTCCTTCATCGCGACCAGGGTGCCGGCCATGCGCCGGTGGCCGGGCCGGGCGGCGGTCAGAATTTCGACGTAACTCATGACCTTGTGCTTTTCCAGCATGCTTTCGTAGGTCGCGAGCGGGTGCGACGACAGATAGAAGCCGACGGCGTCGAATTCTTCCTTGAGCCGGTCCATGGGCGTCCAGTCGGCGATGTTGTCGAGGCGGATGTCCGGCACCTCGGGGGCGTCGCTGCCCCCGCCCCCGCCGAACAGGCCCATCTGGTCGGAGGTGCGGTCCTGATGGGCGCTGACCGCTTCCTTCAGAATGCGTTCCAGCCCCGTGAACAATTGACGGCGGTTGGGATTGAGGCTGTCCAGCGCGCCGGCGCGGATCAGGTTTTCCATCTGCCGCTTGTTGATGACCTTGGGGTCCAGGCGGTGGGCGAAGTCGGCGACGTCCTTGAACGGCCCACCTTCCTTGCGCGCCTCGACCAACGACGCCATGGCGCCCTCGCCCACGTTCTTGATGGCGGCGAGCGCATAGCGGATGGCGCTGCCGCCGTTTTCGCGCTCGACCGAGAACTTGACCTGCGATTTGTTGACGTCAGGCGACAGCAGGTCCACGCCCATGCGGTCCAGTTCCTGCTTGAACACGTTGAGCTTGTCCGTGTTGTGCTGGTCGAGGGTCATGGAGGCGGCGAGGAATTCGACCGGGTGGTTGGCCTTCAGATAGGCCGTCTGATAGGCAACCAGGGCATAGGCGGCGGCGTGCGACTTGTTGAAGCCGTAGCCCGCGAACTTGGCGACCTGATCGAAAATGTCCGACGCCTTGCGGCCGTCGACGTCGCGCTGCACGGCGCCGTCGACGAACAATTGGCGCTGCTGGTCCATCTCCTCCTTGATCTTCTTGCCCATGGCGCGGCGCAGAAGGTCGGCGCCGCCGAGGGTGTAGCCGGACAGCAACTGCGCCGCCTGCATGACCTGTTCCTGGTAGATCATGATGCCGAAGGTTTCCGTCAGGATCGGCTCCAGGATCGGGTGCAGGTAGTCGGGCACCTCGTCGCCCTTCTTGCGGGCGATGTAGCTTGGGATGTTGTCCATGGGGCCCGGGCGGTACAGCGCCACGACGGCGATGATGTCCTCGAAGGTGTCGGCCTTCATCTGGCGCAAAACGTCGCGCATGCCCTGGCTTTCCAACTGGAACACCCCGGTCGTCTCGCCGCGGCCGATCATCTCGAAGGTTGCCGTGTCGTCCAGCGGGATGGTCGTGAGGTCGATCTCGACCCCCTTTTCGCGGCACAGATCCACGGCCGTCGACAGCACCGTCAGGGTCTTGAGGCCCAAAAAGTCGAACTTCACCAGCCCGGCGCTTTCCACGAACTTCATGTTGAAGCCCGTGACCGGCAGGTCGGAACGCGGATCGCGGTACAGCGGGATCAGTTCCTGCAACGGCCGGTCGCCGATGACCACGCCGGCGGCGTGGGTCGAGGCATGGCGGAACAGCCCCTCCAGCTTCATGGCCAGGTCGACCAGATGCTGGACCTGGGGGTCTTCCTTCATCATCTGGCGGATCTGCGGCTCGCCCTCGACGGCCTCGCCCAGGGTCACCGGATTGGCCGGGTTGTTGGGCACCAGCTTGCAGATTTTATCGATATAACCATAGGGCATCTGCAACACGCGGCCGACGTCGCGCAGCACGGCGCGGGCCTGTAGCTTTCCGAAGGTGATGATCTGCGCGACGTGGTCGTCGCCGTATTTTTTCTGGACGTAGCGGATGACCTCGTCCCGCCGGTCCTGGCAGAAGTCGATGTCGAAGTCGGGCATGGACACGCGTTCCGGGTTGAGGAAGCGTTCGAACAGCAGGCCGAAGCGCAGCGGGTCCAGATCGGTGATCAACAAGGACCAGGCGACGACGGACCCGGCGCCGGAGCCGCGGCCCGGGCCGACGGGAATACCCTTGTCCTTGGCCCAGCCGATGAAGTCGGCGACGATCAGGAAGTATCCCGGAAAGCCCATCTCGTTAATGACGCCGAGCTCGTAATCCAGGCGCTCGCGGTAGGGCTTGGCCGCCGCGTCCCGCGCGGCGTCGTCCATGCCTTCGGTGAACACATGGGTGACGAGGCGCTTTTCCAGCCCGGCCAGGGCCTGGGCGCGCAGTTCGTCCTCTTCCGTGCGGCCCTCGCCGCAGTCGAAGGGCGGCAGGATCGGCGCGATCTTTTCGACCATGAAGGCGCAGCGCCTGGCGATGACCAGGGTGTTGTCGACCGCTTCGGGCAGGTCCTCGAACACCCGGCGCATGTCGGCGGCACCCTTGAACCAATGTTCCGGGGTCAGGCGGCGGCGTTCGGTTTCCGAGACATAGGCGCTCTCCGCGATGCAGATCAGGGCGTCATGGGCCTCGAACATGTCAGGCGTCGGGTAAAAACACTCGTTGGTCGCGACCAGCGGCAGGTCCAGGCTGTAGGCCAGGTCGAGGAACGCCCCTTCGGTCTGTTCCTCCGCCGTCATGCCGTGGCGCAGGATTTCCACGTAGGTGCGCCCATCGTAGGCGGCGGCGAGCCGCGTCAGCAGGTCGCGCGCGGCGTCGCCCTTGCCCTGTTGCAGCAACCGCCCGACCGGCCCGCCGGGCCCGCCGGTCAGCAGGATCAGGCCGGCGTTGTGTCGCAACAGGGTCTCCAGCGAGATCGCCGTCTCCTCAGCGTCGTCGCCGTCCAGATAGGCGACCTTCAGCATCTGCAACAGGTTGCGGTAGCCTTCCGGGTTCTGGACCAGCAGAACCACCGAGGGCGCGCGCTCGCGACGCCCGCCGCCGTTGGATTGCCCCAAGGCATGACCGTTGCCTTCTTCGGCCTCCATCTGCACGGATATCTGGCAGCCGATGATCGGCTGGATACCCTTGTCCGTGGCCGCCAGGGAGAATTCCAGGGCCCCGAACAGGTTGTTGGTGTCGGTCACGGCGACCGCCGGCATGTCCATGGACCGGCACATCTTGGCCAGGTCCTTCAGACGGATGGCGCCTTCGGACAGGGAATAGGCGGAATGGACCCGCAGGTGGACGAAATCGGCGTGGGACATGGGAAGAATAATTCCACACTTCGGCGGGCGCGCGGAAACCGATTGCGCCCAGTTGTCCACCGTCGGAAAGATTGCCGTGGATAACCCCGGGGATTCCGGGCCAAAGCAGGTTCTCCGGCATTGTTGAACGCGCACCTCAGGCTGTATCATCCCCCCGCCCGCATCCTTGGGCGCAGACAAATTGGGAGAATCGCATGCCGCATGACGGACACGACCACGATCACGACCATACGGAGCCGCCATCGGACATCGAACTCCGCGTGAAGTCCCTGGAAAGCCTTCTGGTGGAAAAGGGTCTGGTCGACCCCGCCACCCTGGACGCCCTGGTCGATCGCTACGAACACCACGTCGGCCCGCAGAACGGCAAGAAGGTCGTGGCCCGCGCCTGGACCGATCCCGCCTACCGCCAGTGGCTGCAAGACGACGCCAGCGCCGCCATCGGCGACTTCGGCTTCAAGGGTCGCCAGGGCGAACACATGGTCTGCGTGGAAAACGGTCCCAAGGTGCATAACCTGGTCGTCTGCACGCTGTGCTCCTGCTATCCCTGGACCGTCCTGGGCCTGCCGCCCGTGTGGTACAAATCCGCCCCCTATCGGTCCCGCGCCGTGGCGGACCCGCGCGGGGTCTTGGCCGAATTCGGCACCACGCTGGCCCCCGACGTGGACGTCCGGGTGTGGGATTCGACGTCGGAAATGCGCTACCTCGTCATCCCCGAACGCCCCGCCGGCACCGACGGCTGGACCGCGGAACAACTGGAACAGCTGGTCACCCGCAATTCCATGATCGGGGTTGAGCAAGCCAGATCGCCCGAGGAACTGAAGGGAGCGGCGGAATGAACAGCGGCCACGATCTCGGCGGGATGCACGGCCTCGGCCCCATCAACCCGGAGCCCCAGGACGAGGAACCCGTGTTCCACGCCGATTGGGAGCGCAAGGCGTTCTCTCTGACCCTGGCGACGGCCCTGCTCGGCCGCTGGAACATCGACATGGGCCGCCATTCGCGCGAACGCCAGCACCCGGCCCGCTATCTGATGAACACCTACTATGAAAACTGGCTGACCGGCACGGAAGTCCTGCTGAAGGAATCGGGTCTGGTCACGGCCGAGGAAATGGCGACGGGCAAGCCGCAGGGACCGGCCCCGAATTCCATCCATGTACCCGGCCCGGACGAAGCCCTGAACGCCGTCAAGGCCGGCGGGCCGGCGGATATCGACGCGCCGGTTCAGGCGCAATACGCCGTCGGCGATGCCGTGCGTGTCAGAAACTTCCATCCCAAAGGGCATACCCGGGCCCCCCGCTACACCCGGGGGCGGGTCGGCGTGATCCAGCGCCTGCACGGCATCCACGTCTATCCCGACACGCATACGCCGGATGTTACGGAGGGCTATCCGCTTTATTCCGTGCGGTTCGAGGGCGACGAGCTTTGGGGCCCCGACGGCGACGCCAAATCGTCCGTCTATGCCGATCTTTGGGAACCTTACCTGGAGCCGGCATGACCGCCCTGAAACAGGAAGACGGTCCCGCGTTCTGCGAACCCTGGCAGGCCCAGGCCTTCGCCCTTGCCAACGCGTTGATCGACAAAGGTATTTTTACCGCCGACGAATGGGCCAATACGCTGGGTGCCGAGATCAAGCGCGCCCAGGCGGCGGGCGACCCGGACACGGGCGAGACCTATTACAACCACTGGCTGGCGGCGCTGGAACGGCTGTGCGCCGACAAGGGCCTGGCCTTGGGTGACGAGGTCGCCACCCGCGCGGACGAATGGCGCGACGCCTATCTGGCGACGCCGCACGGCCAGCCGGTCGCCCTGAAATAACCGCCACGCACGCAACGACGATGATGCGCCCGCGGCTCTGCGAAACATCGCGTTCCAACCAAGGAGGCCGCCGTGAAATTCCTGAACCCCTTCAAGGACCACCTTTACAGTCTTCTCCGTCTCATGACGGGCTTGTTGTTCCTGCAACACGGCACCACGAAATTCCTGAGCTTCCCGGTCACGAAATACAGCGGCGTCGATCCCTTTTCCCTGATCGGCGCCGCCGGGATGGTCGAACTGGTCGGCGGCGCCCTGGTCGCGATCGGTCTGTTCACCCGGCCGGCCGCCTTCATCTGTTCCGGGACCATGGCCGTGGCGTATTTCCACGAACATTTCCCGATCAGCTTCTTCCCCATCTTGAACTGGGGCGAACTGGCGGTGCTGTACTGCTTCGCGTTCCTCTACATCGCGGCCGCCGGCGGCGGGAAATGGAGCTTCGACGCCCTGCGGTCGCGGGCACCCTGACGGGCCCTACGCCGAAACTTTTTTCCGCCGCATGTCACAATCGCCGCCGCCATCTCGTCATCCGGGCATATCCCCCCTTTTTGACGATGGAGACGACCATGACACCGCGCCTGAACGACCCCTACAAACTGGCCCAAGCCCCCATCAAGGCGATGATGGCGCTGGAAGCCGCCCTTGCCGCCAGCGGGCTCGACCATAACCTTCTGGAACTGGTCAAGCTGCGCGCGTCGCAGATCAACGGCTGCGCCTTCTGCATCCACATGCACACGACCGACCTGCGCAAGCACGGTGAAAGCGAAATGCGCCTGTACATGTTGAACGCCTGGCGGGAATCCACGCTGTACAGCCCGCGCGAACGGGCGGCCCTGGCCTGGACCGAGGCCCTGACCCGGCTCGCGGAAACGGGGGCCCCGGACGTGGACTACGACCTGGTGAAGGCCGAGTTCACCGAGGCCGAACAGGTCAACCTGACCCTGGCGGTCGGCGCCATCAACGTATGGAACCGCCTACAGGTCGGCTTCCGCGCGGCGCATCCGCTGGAGGACATCGGTGACGCGGCCTGACGGCGACACCCATGTGTTTGAGGCGCACCGCCCCCGGCTGGTGCGCCTCGCCTACCGCATGCTGGGCTCGATGCTGGAGGCCGAGGACATCGTGCAGGAGGCCTGGCTGCGCTGGCGGCGGGCCGACCGGGACACGGTCGCCACGCCGGGTGCCTACCTGACCCGCATCGTCACGCGGCTGTGCCTGGACGTTCTGAAGTCCGCCCGGGCGCGGCGGGAAACCTATATCGGGCCCTGGCTGCCAGAACCCGTTGTCGAACCGGACGACGACGCCCTGCGGGCGGACGAGGTGACCCTGACCCTGATGCTGGCCCTGGAGCGGTTGTCGCCGCTGGAGCGCGCGGCCTTTCTGCTGCACGACGTGTTCGATGTGCCGCTGGGAGAGGTCGCGGCGACGCTCGACCGGGACCCCGCCGCCGTGCGCCAACTGGCCGCCCGCGCCCGCAAGCATGTGCGCGGCGGCCGCCCACGCTATCAGGTCAGTCGCGAAGAGGGCGCGCGCATCGCCCAGGCCTTCTTTACCGCCTCGACCAAGGGCGACATCGACGATCTGCGCGGCCTGCTGGCGGAAAACGTGGTGATTCTGTCGGACGGCGGCGGCAAGGTACTGGCCTTCCGCAACCCCATCGTCGGTCTGGAGCGGGCGCTGCGCCTGTTCGCGGGCCTCAGCCGCAAGTTCGCCGACAAAATGCCCAGCGACATCCGGCCGGTGTGGATCGACGGCCTGCCCGGCTACATCAGCCAAGGGCGCGGCGACGTCTTGCAGACCACGGCGCTGGAGATCGAGGAGGGTCAAATCGTGGCGATCTACATCACCCGCAATCCGGACAAGCTCACCCACGCCGCCCGTCTCGTGGGCGGTGCGGCGACGCCCTAGGCCGCCTTGGCGGCGATGGCCTCGATCTCGACCTCAATGCCCGGGCGCGGAAAAGGACCGACCACCAGGAAAGTGGCCGGCGGGTTATGTTCGCCCAGGAAAGCGCGGCGCACCTCGATATAGTCGTCCAGGATCGCCTTGTCGGTGACGTAGACCGAGAACTTGACGACGTCCCCGAACGTCATGCCGGCGGCCTCCAGGATGATCTGTATACGCTCGAAGATCACCCGAACCTGCCCGGCCGGGCTGTCCGGCACGGTGCCGTCGAGGCGCGCGCCGACCTGACCGTTGCAGAACAAAAGCCGCGCGTTCGGCGGCACTTCGGTCGCATGGCCGGCATTGTCGCGGTGGGCGCAAATCCGGTCGCTGAGGGTATGAACGGTCAACATGGCAGGCCTTGCTCCTTGGGAATGATCAGGTTTGATTGATTGAATGTAACACCGAACACATACGGTCACGGACGACCGCCGGTCATCGGCGGCGGATGATCAGACTTTCGACCAGTGTCCGAAAGTCGCGACCTTGGTCACATTGATTCCATCGTCGGACAAGGGAACCCGGACCTGCGTCTGCTCGATATTCACGCGCTTTCCGTATTGCTCCCGGTAGACGGTGTCCCGCGAGGCAATGGGCCGTTTTTCCTGCACGACGCGCAGGTATTCTTCCCAGCCGACCGGGCCTCTGAATTGAGGGAAATCCCTGGTTCGTTTGCCGGTCTTGTCGGCGCCCTTCCACTCTGTCTGGCCCGTTCCCCAAAAGCGGATGACGAAATCGATCACCTCGCGTCCCGAAGGGTCGTATACGGCGTCGGCGACAATGACGTAGGGCACCAACTTGGGGTTCAACCTGGAAAGGTTGAACTGCTTCCAGGACGGCGCGAATCTCTCTCCCTTCACCGATGCCCAATAGTCGACGAATTCATGGATTTCGGGATCGGTGATTTCAGACAGGTCGACAATCATCAGCGATTATCCGCGCATGGTACCTTGATGCGCCAAATGCTTCCGGCACCCGGCAATCGTTGACGTTGGCCCGCCCCCAAGCAAGCTACCGATCATACCCCGATATGGCAAAAGCATCGTGCGGATTTTGGTCCCGAAAATATGCTGGGTGCGGTTTATTCCGGGAACAGAAACCCGTCGGTCAGCCGCAACGTGCGGTCCATCTGCGCCGCGAGTCGCGGGTTATGAGTCGCGATCAGGGCCGCCAGACCAGCCCCCCGGGCCAGACGCAGCAGGATCGAGAACACCTCGTCCGCCGTATGCGGGTCCAGGTTGCCCGTGGGTTCGTCGGCAAGCAGCACCTTGGGTGCTGTCGACAGCGCCCGAGCGATGGCGACGCGCTGCTGCTCGCCGCCGGACAGCCGCGCCGGACGATGGGTCAGGCGTTCCGACAGCCCCATCCAGTTGAGGATTTCCTTGGCCCGGTCCTTGGCGTCCTTATGGGGGATGCCGGAAATGATCTGCGGGATGATGACGTTTTCAAGCGCCGTGAATTCCGGCAGCAGGTGGTGATGTTGATAGACGAAACCCAGGTTGTAGCGCCGCATCAGGGTGCGTTCCTCGTCGCCCATGGCGGAACAGTCCTGGCCGTTGACCTCGATCGTGCCGGCATCGGGGGATTCCAACAGGCCCGCGATGTGCAGCAAGGTCGATTTCCCCGCCCCCGACGGGCCGACCAGGGCCACGACCTCGCCCGGGCGCACGGTCAGGTCGATGCCCTTGAGGATTTCCAATTCCGACCGCCCCTGGCGGAAGGTGCGCCGGATGCCGCGCAGCGCCAGGGCGGGCACCATCCCCGTCTCACTCATAGCGCAGCGCCTCGGCCGGGTCCGTGCGGGCGGCACGCCAGGACGGATAGATGGTCGCCAGGAACGACAGGCCCAGCGCCATGCCGATCACGGCGATGACCTCGCTCCAGTCGATGACGGCGGGCAGTTGCGACAGGAAATAAATTTCGGCGGCGAACAGGTCGGTGCCGGTCAGGCCCTGAATCCACTGGCGCACGCCCTCGATGTTGTCGGCGAAGGCGATGCCCAGGACGGCGCCCGCGACGGTGCCGATCACGCCGACGCTGGCGCCGGCGATCAGGAATACCCGCATCACCATGCCGCGGGTCGCCCCCATGGTCCGCAGGATGGCGATGTCCCTGCCCTTGTCCTTCACCAGCATGATCATGGACGAGATGATGTTGAACGCCGCGACCAGGATGATCAGCGTCAGAATCAGGAACATCACGTTGCGTTCGACCTGGATGGCGTTGAAGAAGCTGGCGTTGGCCTGCTGCCAGTCATGGATGCGCCCGATCCCGGGCACGGCGCCGGCGATGCGGGTCTTGACCTCCAGCGCCTGATCCGGGTCACGGATGAAGACTTCGAGCGACGAGACGGCTTCCTTGGGAAACTTGAAGTAGACCTGGGCATCGGCCAGGTCCATGAACACGAAGCTGGAATCGTATTCGTACATGCCGACCTCGAAGGTCGCCGCGATGCGGTAGGCCGCCGCGCGCGGCACCGTGCCGAAGGCGGTGGCGCTGCCCTTGGGTGAAATCAGCGTAATCTTATCGCCGACCCGGACCCCCATTTTCTGCGCCAGGCGGTCGCCGATCACGACGCTTTGCCCGCCGTCCTTGAAATCGTCGAGGGAGCCGCGGGCGATGTTGTCGGCGATCAGCTTGCGCCGCGCCAGATCGGCATGGCGGATGCCGCGTACCAGGGCCCCCTGCGCCGCCCCGTTGGCGGTGGCCATGACCTGGCCTTCGATCAAGGGGGTCACGCTGACCACCCCCCTGAGATCACGAATGCGCTGCCCGATGGGGTCGAAATCCTTGAGGTCGCGGAACTGGCCCTGCACGCTGAGATGCCCGTTGAGCCCCAGGATGCGGGTCAACAGTTCCTGACGGAAACCGTTCATCACCGACATGACGATGATCAGGGTGGCGACGCCGAGCGCGATACCGAGCAGCGAAAACCAGGCGATGACGGAGATGAACCCCTCCTGCCGGCGGGCGCGTAGATAGCGCAGCGCCATCATCCATTCAAATCGGCTGAACACGAGGGGCGCTATCCTTCCTTGTGGGATCGGCGGCGGGTTGGGCTAAGGGCAAGCAAGTGATCTTTAATCCGCATTCCGTCGGTTTTCCAGGCCATGACGGCCCTCATCCTTGCGTCAGACGCGCGAGGGCCGATTCTCGGCTGATTTCCACGCGTTCGCCGGTCGCCCGGTTCTTCAGTTCGACCATGCCCTTTTCCAGGCCGCGCGGCCCGGCGATGAGCTGCCACGGCAGGCCGATCAGGTCCATGTCGGCGAACTTGCCGCCGGCCCGTTCGTCGCGGTCGTCGTAGAGAACGTCCTGCCCGGCGCCCAAAAGCTGTTCGTACATGTCCTGGCAGGCCGCGTCGCAGGCCGCGTCGCCCGAACGCAGGTTGATCAGACCGATACGGAACGGGGCCACCGCTTCGGGCCAGATGATGCCCGCATCGTCATGGGACGCCTCGATAATGGCGCCGACAAGGCGCGACACGCCGATGCCGTAGGACCCCATCTCGCAGACGATTTCCTGGCCGTCGGGGCCGGTGACCTTGGCGCCCATGGGCTCGGAATATTTCTTGCCGAAATAGAAGATGTGCCCGACCTCGATCCCCCGGGCGGTGATCAGGTCGTCGCCCAAGGCCGCTTCGGCCGCCGGGTCGCGCTTTTCATCCGTCGCGGCGTACTTGCCGGTGAAGGTCTCGACCACACTGCTCAGGTCGCCGTCGAAATCGACGCCGTCGAGCCAGTTGTTGTCGAGGAAATCCTTGTGGCAGGCGATCTCGCTTTCGCCCGTATCGGCCAGGATCAGGAACTCGTGGCTCATGTCGCCGCCGATCGGCCCGGTGTCCGCCGCCATGGGAATGGCCTTCAACCCCATCCGCGCATAGGTCTTCAAGTAAGACACAAAATGTTTCTGATAAGACTTTCTGGCACCTTCATAATCCAGGTCGAAGGAATAGGCGTCCTTCATCAGGAATTCGCGCCCGCGCATGACCCCGAAGCGGGGCCGCACTTCGTCGCGGAACTTCCACTGGATGTGATAGAGCATCTTCGGCAGGTCGCGGTAGGAGCGCACGGCGTCGGCGAAGATCTGGGTGATCTGCTCCTCGTTGGTCGGCCCGTAGAGCATGTCCCGCTCGTGGCGGTCGGTGATGCGCAGCATCTCAGGCCCGTAGGCGTCGTAACGTCCCGACTGCCGCCACAGTTCCGCCGGCTGGATGGTCGGCATCAGAACCTGCTGGCAGCCGATCGCATCCTGTTCCTCCTCGACGATGCGGGTGATGTTCTTGAGTACCCGATAGCCCAGCGGCAGCCAGGAATAGATCCCCGCCGAAGACTGGCGCACCATGCCCGCGCGCAGCATCAGGCGATGCGACGCGATCTGGGCGTCGGCGGGCGTTTCCTTCATGGTCGGCATGAAAAAGCGGGAAAGGCGCATGCGGGCCGGGATCCTTCCGTTAACTTATGGTCTCTGCGGGATGGCAGTCGAGGCGGTTTGCGGCACCGGGCCCCAAGGCCCGGCAACGGGTTCAAGAACAAGGGAAGGTCATACCTTGTCCACGGGGGCTTTGTCCACGGGCCCATGTATCGGGCGGCGTCATCGACCAGTCTACGTATGGAGGTATGTTTGGCCCTGTGCAATCAGCAGGTTAACGAAGAAACTTAGGCGCATCCCTGAGAAAAAGGGTGACCCGACTGGGGGCTCCGGGTAAGATGCCCTCGCTCGCAATGACGAGCACCTGCCGGTCAGACTGGGCCCGGGTTTTGGGAGGAAAAAAGCAAGAAGCAATAATTAAGCGGCAGCCTTCAAACGGCGCGAAGCTTTAGAGAATTCAGGACTTCAGTGGGGCAAGACCGAAAGGTCTTGCCTTAATTTTTTGCCCGATCGGGATGGACCGTTCCCGCTATTGACGGAAGCTGACCAGCCCGGATTCGTGCAGCCAGTAGAAGCCCGCGAAGATGATTCCGGCAAGCACCGAGGTGGCGGCGAACTTCAACAGGATTCGCGGCTTGGCCGGCGATCCCGGGTCCTCGCCCGGGTTGAGGTCCGCCGGATCGACCCGGCGCACGCCCCAGGGCAGCACCGCGAACAGCGCGATCCACCAAATCACGAAATAGACGGCAAGGCCGGTTTGCCAGCTCATAATGGTTAGGCCTGTTCCAGTTCGATGAGGGTGCCGTTGAAATCCTTGGGATGCAGGAACAGAACCGGCTTGCCATGGGCGCCGATCTTGGGTTCGCCGCCGCCCAGCACGCGGGCCCCCTGCTCCTTCAAATGGTCGCGGGAGGCCAGAATGTCATCGACCTCGTAACACACGTGATGAATGCCCCCCGACGGGTTCTTGTCGAGGAAGCCCTGGATGGGCGAGCCTTCGCCCAGGGGATGCAGCAGTTCGATCTTGGTGTTGTCCAGCTCGACGAACACCACGGTGACGCCGTGGTCGGGCTCCGGCTGTGGTGGCGAGACCTTGGCGCCCAGGGTATCGCGGTAGGTCGCGGTCGCGGCGGCCAGATCGGGCACGGCGATGGCCACGTGGTTCAGTTTTCCGATCATGTCGCAGAATTCTCCGTCACGGTTGTCCCTGCCCCTCGTCTTTATCAGATACGCACCAAATGCACCGTTGTCACGGGCTTCATGTCCAATTGTCCGCGGAACGTCCGCCGCACGGCCAGGCGCACGGCCTCGATGACGGCCGCGTCGTCGGCCAGCTTGCGCGGCGGCAGGGACCGCACGGCGTTGATCGCGGCCTCGCGGGCGGCATCGACCACCGGGTCGTTGTCCTCGTCCTCGGAAATGCCGAGCGTGGTGATCTGCGGCTCCTCGGCCAGACCGCCGTCGTCGACGGCCACCGTCACCGTGACCACGCCATGCCACACGCCGCGGATGCGTTCCTTGATGAGATTGCCTTCCATGGGCACCAGCCGGCCGCCGATCAGGGCCAGGCGGCCCGTCGGCACATGATCGACGACGTCGAGCGGCCCCGGCGCCAGGCGGGTCATGGTGCCGTTGGGGGCGACGATCGCCGCCTCGACCTGGCATTCGCGGGCCAGGCGCGCGTGTTCGTGCAGGTGGCGCAATTCGCCATGCACCGGCACCGCATAGCGCGGCCGCACCAGTTGGTACATATGCGATAATTCGTCCCGGTTGGGGTGGCCCGAGACATGAACGAAGGCGTCGCGCGAGGTGATGATCCGCACGCCGCGCGCCACCAGATCGTTCTGCAAGCGGGCAATCGAGGTCTCGTTGCCGGGAATTTCCCGGGATGAGAAGATCACCCAGTCCCCTTCGCCCAAGGAAATGCGCGGATGATCGCCGGAAGCGATGCGGGACAGGGCGGCCCGGGGCTCCCCCTGGCTGCCCGTGCAGATGATCAGGACCTTGTCGTCGGGCAGGCTGTCGGCGTCGCCTTCGTCGAGAAACGCCGGCACATCGGCCAGGTATCCGTTCTCGCGGGCTGCACTCTGGATGCGCCACAGGGAACGCCCGGCCAGGACGACCTGGCGGCCCGTTTCCTGGGCCGCGCGGGCGATGGTTTCCAGCCGCGCCACGTTGGTCGCGAAGCAGGCCACGGCGACCCGGCCCGGACAGCCGGCGATGACCTCAGTCATGCTGTCCAAAATCTCGCCCTCGGACCCGGACTGTCCCGGTGAAAACACGTTGGTGGAATCGCAGACCATGGCCAGCACGCCGTCGTCGCCCAGGGCGCGCAGGGCCGCCTGGTCCGATACGTCGCCGATCACCGGGTCGGGGTCGAACTTCCAGTCGCCCGTGTGCAGCACGGTGCCCAAGGGCGTGCGCACGACCACGGCGTTGGGTTCGGGGATGGAATGGGTCAGCGTGATCAGTTCCAGTTCGAACGGCCCGACCGAGAACGTGCCCTGCAACGGCACGACGGTAACGTCGGCGTCGTCCTCCCAGCCCGGTTCGGCCAGCTTGCGGGCCAGGATATGGGCCGTGAACGGCGTCGCGAAGATCGGACACTTGAAACGGTCCCACAGGTACTGCACGGCGCCCAGGTGATCTTCGTGGGCATGCGTCAGCACCAGACCGTCGAGCTGATCCGCGCGCTCCTCGATGAACGACGGATCGGCCATGATGACGTCCACCCCCGGCGGCCAGCCGTCGGAAAAGGTCACCCCCAGGTCGAGCATGATCCAGCGCTCCTCCCCTGGCGGGCCGTAGCCGTAAAGGTTCAGGTTCATGCCGATCTCGCCGGCGCCGCCCAGGGCGACGAACACCAGTTCGTTGCCGTTCGGGGTCGATTTGGCCGTTTTCGATTTCGCCTTCTTCGGCTTTGCCGGCCCGGTCATGCCGTGTTGTTCCGGTGGATCATGTACAGCCCGTCCAGGGTCAATGTGCCGTCCACCAGTTCGATGGCCTGGGTCGCGTCAAGGAACAGGGGGGCCAGACCGCCGGTCGCGATCACGCGGGCGTCGGCCCCCGTTTCCAGCTGGATACGCCGCACGATGCCTTCGATCAGGCCGACATAGCCCCAGAACACGCCCGACTGCATGGCGGTGACGGTGTCGCGGCCGATCACCCTGTCCGGCCGCTCGATACTGATCAGCGGCAGCTTGGCCGCCGCCTGATGCAGGGCTTCCAGGGACAGGTTGATGCCGGGCGATATGACGCCGCCCATGTAACTGCCCTGCCCGTCGATCACATCGAACGTCGTCGCCGTGCCGAAATCGACGATGATCAGCGGCCCGCCGTATTTGGCATGGGCGGCCACCGTGTTGACCAAACGGTCGGCCCCGACCTGTTCGGGACGGTCGACCAGCACCTTGATGCCGAGATCGACATTCGCGTCGCCGACCACCAGGGGGTCGATCCCGAAATAGTCGCGGCACAGCCCGACCAGGGGAAAGCGGTTGTTGGGCACCACCGTGGCCAGGATGGCGTGAGTTATCCCGTCGGGGTCGATGCCGTTCATTTCCATGAGCGGGCGCAGCCAGACGGCGTGTTCGTCCTTGGTGCGCTCCAGCTTGGAATTGGCGCGCCAGGAGCCCTTCATCGCGCCGTCGTCGCCGAACACGGCGAAGACGATGTTGGTGTTTCCGGAATCGATTGCCAGCAGCATGATGCCCCGTCCCGCCCTTAGGCGTCCTGGCTTTGCGGGAAAAAGACGTCGCCGGCGGTGATCGTGCGCGGGCCCGAGGGCGTTTCCAGGATCAACGCGCCGCTGTCGTCCAGGTCCTTGAAGGTGCCTGTCAGGGTTTCGTTGGCAAGCCGCACTTCGACCTCCTTGCCGACCTGGTCGCAGCGCCACAGCCAGTTCTTGCGCAGGCGCTCAAACCCCTCGTCGACCCAGATGCGGGTCCAGGCCAGGAAGTGCCGCCCGAAGCTTTCAAGAAATTCTGGCACCAGAACGGTCGCCCCCTCGTCCAACATGGACGTCGCGGGGAACTCCACATCCTCAGGGAAGCTGCGCAGGTTGACGCCGACGCCGACGATGACGAAATCGGGCTTCGCGTCGGCGGACGCGGCGCCCTGGGCCTCCAGCAGAATGCCCGCGACCTTGCGCCCGGAAATCAGGACGTCGTTGGGCCATTTGGTATGGGCTTCCGTGCCCGGCTGGGCCAGGCTGCCGATGGCGTCAAACACGGCGAGCGAGGCGACGAAACCGAACTGCGCCGCATCCCGAAGCGGCACGTCCGGGCGCAAAATGATGGAAGCGTAGAAATTACCCTTGGGGCTGACCCAGGTGCGGCCCCGGCGGCCCCGTCCGGCGGTCTGCTCGGCGGCCCAGATCAGGGTGCCCTCGGGCGCGGATTCGGCCCCCTGCTCGGCCCGGCGTCGGGCTTCCGCATTGGTGCTGTCGACCGTGTCGAGTTCGACAAGGGTGAACAGTGACGGGAGTCTTGGCGCGTCCATGACGGACTTCACTCTCTACCCTGCAAGGAGGGCTTTCGCCGCCGCCGCCGCGGGTTCCAGAATCAGATTCGGCTGGATGAAGAAGAAACAGATGATGAAGGCGGTGACGCCGATCAGGATCTTCAATTCACGGCTGACGCCGGCGTCCAGCGGGTCCTCGGCATCCTCGAAGTACATCACCCGCACGATGCGCAGGTAATAGAACGCGCCGATGACGCTGGTCAGAACGCCGATGATCGCGACCGCCATCAGGCCGGCATCAACGGCCGCCCAGAAGATGTAAAGCTTGGCGAAGAAGCCCGCCAACGGCGGCACACCGGCCATGGAAAACATGAAGACCAGGAACGCGAAGGCGATGGTCGGATGGGTCTTGGACATGCCCGCCAGATCGGAAATCTGTTCGACCATGCGGTCGCCCCGCTTCATGCACAGAATGCAGGCGAAGGCGCCGACGTTCATCACCAGATAGATCGCGAGATAGACCAGGATGCCGCGCACGCCCGTCTCGTTGGCGACGCACAGCCCGATCAGGGCATAGCCGACATGGCCGATGGAGCTGTAGGCCATCAGGCGCTTGATGTTCTTCTGCGCCACGGCGGCGACCGCGCCCAGGATCATCGAGGCGACGGAGATGAAGATGATGACCTGACGCCAACTGTCGGCGGCCTCGCCGAAGGGCTCCATCATCACCCGGGTGAACAGCGCCAGGGCGGCGATCTTGGGCGCCACGGCGAAGAAGGCCGTGACCGGCGTCGGCGCCCCTTCGTAGACGTCGGGCGTCCACATGTGGAACGGCACGGCCGAAACCTTGAAGGCCAGCCCCGCGACCACGAAGACGATGCCGACGACTAGGCCGACCGAGGGCGTCCCGCCCTTCAACAGATCGGCGAGGACCGAGAAATTGGTGGTGCCGGAGAACCCGTAGACCATGGAGGCGCCGTACAGCAGCATGCCCGACGCCAGGGCGCCGAGAACGAAGTACTTCAAGCCCGCTTCCGTCGACCGCTGATCGTCGCGCTGGAACGAGGCGATGACGTAGAGCGACAGCGACTGCATCTCCAGCCCCATGTAGAGCGAGATCAGGTCGTTGGCCGAGATCATCATCATCATGCCGAGGGTCGCGAACACGACCAGCACGGCGTATTCGAACCGCGCCACGCCGTTGCGTTCCATATAGCCCGCCGACAGCACGATGGCGCAGCCGGACGCGATCAGCACCAGGACCTTGGCATAGGTCGCGAAGCCGTCGACGACGAACATGTTGTTGAAGGCCATCAACTGGCGGTCGGCCAGCATCACGACCAGCAGGATGGTCAGGCCCAGCACGCCCACGGAAAGCCCGGAAATCAGGCGGAAGCTTTTCACGTCCTGATCGGCGAGCGCGCCCTTTTGGAACACGCCCAGCATCAGCAGCGCCATGATCATGCAGGCGACGAAGATTTCGGGCAGGGCCGGAATGATTTGATCGATCGACATCTCGTCCGGTTCTCCCTTAGCGCCCGGCCAGATTGGAATGGCCGGCCGCGGCCAATGCCGTTTCAACATGCTTCAGCAGGTTTTCGACGGACACATGCATGACGTCAAGGAACGATGACGGATAAATCCCCATCCACAGGGTAACGACGACAAGCGGCGCGAACACCGCGATCTCGCGCTTGTCCATGTCGAGGATTTTGCTCAGGTGTTCTTTGGTCAGCTTGCCGAAGATGATCCGGCGGTAGAGGTACAGCATATAGACGGCCCCCAGGATGACGCCCGTGGCGGCCAGCGCCGCGACCCAGGAATTGGCCTGGAAGGCGCCCAAAAGGACCAGGAATTCGCCGACGAACCCACCCGTGCCCGGCAAGCCGACGGAGGCCAGCATGAACAGCATGAAGGTGATGCCGTAGACCGGCATGCGTTCGACCAGTCCGCCGTAATGGGTGATCTCACGCGAATGCTCACGGTCGTAGACGACGCCGACGATCAGGAACAGGGCCGCCGACACGACGCCGTGGCTGAGCATCTGGTAGATCGCGCCCTCGACCCCCTGCACCGTCATGGTGAAGGCGCCGATGGTCACGAAGCCCATGTGGGCGACCGACGAATAGGCGATCAGCTTCTTCATGTCTTCCTGCGCCAGGGCGACCAGGGAGGTGTAGATCACCGCGATGATCGACAGGGTGTAGATCAGCGGCGTGAACATGACGCTGGCTTCGGGGAACATGGGCAGGGAGAAGCGCAGGAAACCGTAGCCGCCGAACTTCAGCAGCACGCCGGCCAGGATGACCGAGCCCGCCGTGGGGGCTTCGACGTGGGCATCGGGCAGCCAGGTATGCACCGGCCACATCGGCATCTTGATCGCGAAGGACGCGAAGAAGGCCAGCCACAGCCAGGGTTCGAGCGCGGACGGGAAGTCATGCACCAACAACTTGGTGATGTCCGTGGTGCCGGCGTCGAAGTACATGGCCAGCATGGCCAGCAGCATCAGCACCGAGCCCAGCAGCGTGTAGAGAAACATCTTGAACGAGGCGTAGATGCGCCTGGGGCCGCCCCACACGCCGATGATGATGAACATCGGGATCAGGACCGCTTCGAAGAAGATGTAGAACAGGAACAGGTCGAGCGCGACGAACATGCCGACCATGAAGGTTTCCAGGATCAGGAAGGCGATCATGTATTCCTTCACACGGACCTTGATCGATTCCCAGCTGGCCAGGATGCAAAGCGGCGTCAACAGCGTGGTCAGCAGCACGAACAGCATGGAAATGCCGTCGATGCCGACGCGGTAGGAAATGCCGGCGATGGGCATCCAGGCCGCTTCCTCGACGAACTGCATGGCCGCCGTGGTGCGGTCGAAGTTGAACCAGATCAACAGCGACACGACGAACGTGCCGCCCGACACCCACAACGCCACGCGCCGCGAATTTTCCGGGTTGTCCGCCGGAATAAACGCAATCAGCGCCACGCCGACAAGCGGAAGGAAGGTGACCAGCGATAGAATGGGCCAATCCATGGTCGTCTCACCCCGCCTTCGTCAATAGATACCAGGTCACCAGCACCACGATGCCCGCCAGCATGGCGAAGGCGTAATGGTAGAGGTAGCCGGTTTGCAGCGCCGACGCGCGGCGTGCGATGTGCTTCACGGCGGCCGACACGCCGTCGGGGCCGAGCCCGTCGATCAACGTGCCGTCACCCGTTTTCCAGAGATTGCGCCCCAGGTAGAAGGACGGCTTCACGAAAATCTTGTCGTACAGCTCGTCGAAATACCATTTGTTGAGCAGGAACTGGTAGACGCCCTGGAACCTGGCGGCGATCGCCCCCGGAATGCCCGGCGCGAACATGTAGAACACATAGGCCATGGCGATCCCGGCGACGCCGACGACAAGCGGCAGCAGCTTCACCCAAAGCGGCACATGATGGGCGTTTTCCAAAGCCTTGTGGTGCTCCAGCACGACGATCGACTTGCCCCAGAATTCCGCCATGTGGTGGCCGACCATCAGGTCGTAGGCCAGCACCCCGGCAAGGCACGCCCCGCCCGCCAGCACGACCAGCGGCAGGACCATGACCATCGGACTTTCATGGACATGGGCCATGGTGGTCTCGTCGGCGCGCGGCTTGCCGTGGAACGTCATGATCAGCAGGCGCCAGGAATAGAACGCCGTCAGGAAGGCGGCGGTGATGCCAAGCCAGAACGCGTACTGGCCGACGCCCGTATGGGCACCCCAGGCGGCTTCAAGCACGATGTCCTTGGAATAGAACCCGGCGAAGGGCGGAATGCCGGCCAGCGCCAGAGAGCCGATCCACATCAGGATGTAGGTCACCTTGATGTGCTTCCAGATGCCGCCCATCTTGCGCATGTCCTGTTCGTCGGACATGGCGTGGATGACCGAACCGGCGCCCAGGAACAACAGCGCCTTGAAGAAGCCGTGGGTCATCAGGTGGAAGATACCCGCCGAATAGGCCGACACGCCGCAGGCGAAGAACATGTAGCCGAGCTGCGAACAGGTCGAATAGGCGATCACCCGCTTGATGTCGTTCTGCACGCAACCGATGGTCGCCGCGAAAATACAGGTCGAGGCGCCGACGATGGTGACGACGGTCAGCGCCACTTCGGAATATTCGAACATCGGCGACAGACGCGCGACCATGAAGATGCCGGCCGTGACCATGGTCGCCGCATGGATCAGCGCCGACACGGGCGTCGGACCTTCCATGGCGTCCGGCAGCCAGGTATGCAGGCCCAACTGCGCCGATTTGCCCATGGCGCCCACGAACAAGAGCAGGCAGCACACGGTCAGCGCATGGAATTCGCCGCCGAACACGTTCAGCGTGGCGTCGGCCTTGCCGGGCACGGCCTGGAAGATGGTGTCCAGGTTGACCGTGTCGAACAGCATGAAGGTCGCGAAAATGCCCAGCGCGAAGCCGAAATCGCCGACCCGGTTGACCACGAAGGCCTTGATCGCCGCCGCGTTGGCCGACGGCCGGTCGTACCAGAAGCCGATCAGCAGGTAGGACGCGAGCCCGACCCCTTCCCAGCCGAAGAACAGCTGCACCAGGTTGTCCGAGGTGATGAGCATCAGCATGAAGTAGGTGAACAGGCTGAGATAGCTCATGAACCGGGGGATCGACTTGTCGTGGTGCATGTAGCCGCAGGAATAGATGTGCACCATGGCCGACACGCCGGTCACGACGATCATCATGACCGCAGTCAATTGATCGACCCGCAATGCCCAGGAAACCTCCAGGCTGCCGGAATCGATCCAGGTGAACAGTTCCGTCACCCGGGCGTTGCCGTCGAGCGCGACGTCCTTGAACAGAATGATCGCGCAGATGGCCGACAGTACCAGACCCGTGCAGGTGATCCACTGCGCCAGGGTGTCCATGGTGTGCTGCTTGTGTTTGTCCGCCTGCGGCATGAACACGATCACACCGGCCAGGGCCGCGCCGACGAGCGGCAGGAAGACAGCGAGAATTTCGATCATGAGCCGCTCCCTAGCCCTTCATCATGTTGATGTCTTCGACATCGATGGACCCGCGGTTGCGGAAGTACACGACCAGAATGGCGAGACCGATGGCCGCCTCGGCGGCGGCGACGGTCAGCACGAACAGCGCGAACACCTGGCCGACCAGATCGCCTAGATGGGACGAGAACGCGACCAGGTTGATGTTCACCGCCAACAGCATCAGTTCGATCGACATCAGGATGATGATGACGTTCTTGCGGTTCAGGAAAATTCCGAAGATGCCCAGCGTGAACAGGATCGCCGCGACGGTCAGGTAATGGGACAGGCCGATTTCAAACATGCTCAGATCCCCTTCCCGACTTCGACCTTGCGGACCTCGACCGTGTCCGTGCCGCGCGCGTTCTGATCGGCGATGCGCTGGCGCTTGACGCCCGTGCGCCGCCGGTGGGTCAGCACGATGGCGCCGATCATGGCGACCAGCAGGATCAGGCCCGCGGCCTGGAACAGGTAGACGTAGTGCGTGTAGACGATCTCACCCAGGGCATGGGTGTTGGTCGTGCCCTTGACGATGGGGGCCGCCGCCTCGGCCAGCTTGGCGCCGCCGGCGATGGACTGCCAACCGCCGGCCACGACGACCATTTCCGCCAGCAGGATCAGGCCGACCAGCCCGCCCAGCGGCAGGTATTGCAGAAAGCCCGAGCGCAGTTCCGTGAAATTGATGTCCAGCATCATGACCACGAACATGAACAGCACGGCAACGGCGCCGACATAGACGACGACCAGGATCATGGCCAGGAACTCGGCCCCCAGCAGCACGAACAGCCCGGCCGAATTGAAGAACGCCAGAATCAGGAACAGCACCGAATGAACGGGGTTCTTGGAGGAAATGACCAGCACGCCCGCGGCCACGGCGATGAAGGCGAACATGTAGAACGCCAGGGCTTCGACGATCATCTGCCGCCTCCCTTCACGTTCCCTGTCCGCGCCATGGCGCGGCCTTTGTCCTCAATTCCCCTCATACTTTCCTCGTCAGTCCTTAAATCTTCTTGTTTCAGCCCCGATCAGGGGGAATGGTCAGCGGTAGGGCGCGTCGGCGCGCAGCCGCTCGGCCAGTTCCGTTTCCCAACGGTCGCCGTTGGCCAACAGCTTGGTCTTGTCGTACAACAGTTCTTCGCGGGTTTCCGTGGCGTATTCGAAGTTCGGGCCCTCGACGATGGCGTCGACCGGGCAGGCTTCCTCGCAATAACCGCAATAGATGCACTTCACCATGTCGATGTCGTAGCGCGTGGTGCGGCGCGAGCCGTCGTCGCGGGGTTCGGCCTCGATGGTGATGGCCTGAGCCGGGCAGATCGCCTCGCACAGCTTGCAGGCGATGCAGCGTTCCTCGCCGTTGGGATAACGGCGCAGCGCGTGTTCGCCGCGGAACCGCGGGCTCAACGGGCCTTTTTCATAGGGGTAGTTCAAGGTCACCTTGGGCTTGGTGAAGTACTTGAGCGTCAGCGCCATGCCGGCGACAAGTTCCTTCAGGAACAGGGCCTTGGCGCTTTGTCCGATGAAGCTCATGGAACTCTCCTAAACCCTTAACCGGCGACCGGGGTGGGAACCCAGCCGAAGGCCAGCAACACACCGGCCACGGCCGCGACGGCGAACAGCGAAATCGGCAGGAACACTTTCCAGCCGAGGCGCATCAACTGGTCGTAGCGATAACGCGGGAAGGTCGCGCGCACCCAGATGAAGATGAACAGACAGAAGGCGATCTTGGCCGCGAACCAGATCGGCCCCGGAATCCAGTTCAGGGGCTCGATGTCGATCGGCGGCAACCAGCCCCCAAGGAACAGGATCGTGGTCATCCCCGACATCAGGATCATGTTGGCGTATTCGCCCAGGAAGAACAGGGCGAAGGCCATGCCGGAATATTCGACGTTGTAGCCGGCGACCAGTTCGGCCTCGGCCTCCGGCAGATCGAAGGGATGGCGGTTGGTCTCGGCCAGGGTCGAGATGAAGAACACCACCGCCATGGGGAACAGCGGAATGACGAACCACATGTCGCGCTGGGCCTCGACGATGGCGGACAGGTTCAGCGAACCGACGCACAGCAGCACGGTGATGATGACGAAGCCCATGGAGACTTCATAGGACACCATCTGCGCGGCGCTGCGGAGCGCGCCCAGGAAGGCATAGCGCGAGTTGGACGCCCAGCCGGCCATCAGGATGCCGTAGACGCCGAGGGACGAGATCGCGAACAGATACAGGATGCCGACGTTGATGTCGGCCAGCACCAGGCCCTCGCCGAAGGGAATCACCGCCCAGGCCATGAGAGCCAACGCGAAAGTCACGCAAGGCGCCAGGATGAACACCCCCGGATTGGCGCCCGACGGGATGATCATTTCCTTGAGGAACAGCTTGGCGCCGTCGGCCAGCGGCTGGAACAGACCGAAGGGGCCGACCACGTTCGGGCCCTTGCGCAGCTGCATGGCGCCGATGACCTTGCGTTCGAACAGGGTCAGATAGGCGACCGAAAGCAGAATCGGCACCACGATCACAAGGATTTTCAGGACGATCCAGACCGTCGGCCAGATCCAGCTGTTCCAGGCCTCAACCATCGGTGCCGGTCTTCCCTTCCCCGCCGCCGAGAATTTCGTCCGTGCATTCAGCCATGGTGGCGGACGCACGGCTGATCGGATCGGTCATGTAGAAATTGGCGATCGGATAGGTGAACGCGCCGGACACCTCGCCCGACCCGCCGAAGTCGCCCCAGGTTGCCGCCTGGATGTCGTCGATGCCCTGGAACACGGGATTGGCCTTGACCAGGCCCCGGCGCACGTCGGCCAGGGTCGTATAAGGCAGCGTGGCGTTCAGGGCGTCCGACAGGGCGCGGATGATCTTCCAGTCCTCGCGGGCGTCGCCCGGCGGATAGACGGCCAACTGGCCGCGCTGAACGCGGCCTTCCAGGTTCACGTAGGTCGCGTCCTTTTCCGTATAGGCCGCCCCCGGCAGGATCACGTCGGCGACATGGGCGCCCGCGTCGCCGTGATGGCCCTGGTAGATCACGAAGGGCTTGTCCAGGTCCTTGGTGTCGATCTCGTCGGCGCCCAGAAGATAGATCACCTTGATGTCGCCGGTCGCGGCACCATCCAGGATGCGGCCCGTGTCCAGGCCGCCCTCGCCCGGCACGAAGCCCAGGTCCAGGCCGCCGACGCGCGACGACGCGCGCTGCAGCACGTTGAAGCCGTTCCAGTCCGCCGTCACCGCACCGGCCGCGTCCGCGACTTGGCGCGCCAGACCCAGCACCACCGCGCCGTCGGGGCGCGCCACGGCGCCCGAGCCGACGATGATCATGGGCCGTTCGGCCGTCTTCAGGACCTCGGCAAAGGGATGGCTGCCGGCGGCAATCTGCGCCAGCACATTGGCATCCTCACCCAGCCAGTCCACGGGATAGCTCAGGTCGATGGCCGGGCCGACGGCGGCGATCGGGAAGTTGCCCATCAGATACCGCTTGCGGATGCGGGCGTTGAGCACGGGTGCTTCCCAGCGCGGGTTGGCCCCCACGATCAGCAACGCGTCCGCGTCCTCGATCCCGGCGATGGTCGAATTGAAGATGTAGGATGCGCGCACGGCCGGGTCGACCTTCGATCCGTCCTGGCGGCAATCCATGTTGGCCGATCCCAGGCCGACCATCAGTTCCTTCAACAGCAGCATGCTTTCGCAATCAGCCTGATCGCCCGCGATGGCGGCGATCTCGTTGCCCGGCTTGCCCTTGACGGCCTTGGCCACGGCGGCGAAGGCTTCCGGCCAGGTCGCCGGCTGCAACTTGCCCTTCACGCGCACATAGGGCCGGTCCAGGCGCTGGCGCTTCAGGCCGTCGACGCAATAGCGCGCCTTGTCGGAAATCCATTCCTCGTTGACGTCCTCATTGAGGCGCGGCAACACGCGCATCACCTCGGGCCCCCGGCTATCGACGCGGATGGCGCAGCCCTGGGCATCGGACACGTCGATGCTTTCGGTCTTCTTCAATTCCCACGGGCGGGCCGCGAAGGCATAGGGCTTGGACGTGAGCGCCCCCACCGGGCACAGATCGATGACGTTGCCCGACAGTTCGGAACTGACGGCCTGGTCCAGGTAGGTGACGATTTCGGCGCTCTCGCCGCGCCCGATCAGCCCCATGTCGGTGACGCCCGCGACCTCGGTCGAGAACCGAACGCAACGCGTGCAATGGATGCAGCGGGTCATGATCGTCTTGATCAGCGGGCCCATGTGCTTGTCTTCGACGGCGCGCTTGTTTTCCTTGTAGCGCCCGTGATCCATGCCATAGGCCATGGCCTGGTCCTGCAAGTCGCATTCGCCGCCCTGGTCGCAGATCGGACAGTCCAGCGGATGGTTGATAAGCAGGAACTCCATCACCCCCTGGCGCATCTTCTTGACCTCGGGCGTGTCCGTGTAGACGACCATGCCGTCGGCCACGGGCATGGCGCAGGACGCCACCGGCTTGGGCGAGCGTTCCATCTGCACCAGGCACATGCGGCAGTTGCCGGCGATGGACAGACGGTCGTGATAGCAGAAACGCGGCACTTCCTTGCCGGCCTGCTCGCAGGCCTGCAGGATCGTCATGCCGGCTTCGACCTCGTGTTCCGTGCCGTCGATGGTGATCTTTGGCATCTAGCTCAAGCCCCTAGTAAACCTGTCTATTCCGCCGCCGACCGGCGCGCGATGTTGTCGAGGATCCGTTTTTCCATTTCCGGGCGGAAATGGCGGATCAATCCCTGGATCGGCCAGGCGGCGGCATCGCCGAGGGCGCAGATCGTGTGCCCTTCGACCTGACGGGTGACCTCTTCCAGCGTGTCGATCTCGTCGATATGGGCGTCGCCCGAAACCATGCGCTGCATGACCCGCGCCATCCAGCCCGTGCCCTCGCGGCAGGGCGTGCACTGGCCGCAGCTTTCATGCTTGTAGAACGCCGACAGGCGCGCGATCGCCTTGATCACGTCCGTCGACTTGTCCATGACCATGACCGCCGCCGTGCCCAGGCCCGACCGCTGCTCGCGCAAGCTGTCGAAATCCATCAGCACGTCGTCGCAGATGTTCTTGGGCAGCACCGGCACCGACGCCCCGCCGGGAATGACGCACAGCAGGTTGTCCCAGCCGCCGCGCACCCCGCCCGCGTGCCGTTCGATGAGTTCCTTGAGCGGAATGCCCATTTCCTCTTCGACCGTGCAGGGTTGGTTCACATGACCGGAAATGTTGAACAGCTTGGTGCCCACGTTATTGGGCCGGCCGATGCCGGCGAACCAATCGGCGCCCCGGCGCAGGATGGTCGGCGCCACGGCGATGGATTCCACGTTGTTGACCGTCGTCGGGCAGCCCCACACGCCGACGCCGGCCGGGAACGGCGGTTTCAGGCGCGGCTGGCCCTTCTTGCCTTCCAGGCTTTCGATCAGCGAGGTTTCCTCGCCGCAGATATAGGCCCCGGCGCCGGAATGGACGTAGAAATCGAACTTCCAGCCCGTGCCGCAGGCGTCGTCGCCGATCAGGCCCGCTTCGTAGGCTTCGTCGACGGCGCGTTGCAGGCAATCGATCTCGTGATGGAACTCGCCACGCACGTAGCAATAGGCCGCATGCGCGCCCATGGCGAAGGACGCGACCAAGGCTCCTTCGATGAGCTTATGCGGCTCGGAGCGCATGATTTCGCGGTCCTTGCAGGTGCCCGGCTCGCCCTCGTCCGCGTTGATGACCAGGTAATGGGGCCGGGAGCCGATTTCCTTGGGCATGAAGGACCACTTCACGCCCGTGGGGAAGCCGGCGCCGCCGCGCCCGCGCAGGCCCGATTCCTTCATCTCGTCGATGATCTTGTCGCGGCCCAACTCAATCAGCTTCTTGGTGCCGTCCCAGTCGCCGCGCGCGCGCGCGGCGTCCAGCCAGGGGCTGTCGAAGCCGTAGATATTGGTGAAGATGCGGTCCTTGTCGGCAAGCATCAGTCGTCGCCTCCCGCCTTGGCGGCCCGGTCCGGGTAACGGTCGGTCAGGGTCGTGATCCCCCCGGCGGGCTCGCAGGTATGGCGCCCCGACTGGGAGCCGACCTTCGGCTTCTGTCCCGCCTTGAGCGCCGTCAGAACCTCTTCGGCCGTGACCGAATCCAGGTCTTCGTAATAATCGTCGCCGATCTGCATCATCGGCGCGTTGACGCAGGCACCCAGGCATTCGACCTCGAGCACCGTGAATTCGCCGTCGGCGGAGGTTTCACCGTTCGAACACCCGGTCACCTTCTTGCAGGCGGCCATGATCTGGTCCGAACCGCGCAGCCAGCACGGCAGGTTGGTGCAGACCTGGACGAAGTGCCTGCCGACCGGCTTCAGATTGTACATGGTGTAGAAGGTCGCGACCTCGTAGACCCGGATCGACGCCATATCGAGCATGTCGGCGATGACCTCGATCGCCGCCTGGGGAATCCAGCCGCCGTTCTGCCGCTGCGCCAGATCCAGCAGCGGCATCACCGCGCTCTGCTGGCGGCCCGCCGGATACTTGGCGATGTGCCATTTGGCCTTTTCGAGGTTCTCCGCCGTAAAGGCGAAGCTCGACGGTTGCTGTGTATTCATTCCGGTCACCGGTCGATTTCGCCGAACACGACGTCGATGGAGCCGATGTTCGCGACCACGTCCGCGAGCATATGCCCCTTCGACAGGAATTCCGTCGCTTCCAGATGGGCGAATCCCGGCGCCCGGATCTTGCAGCGATAGGGTTTGTTGGAGCCGTCGGCCACCAGATAGACGCCGAATTCGCCCTTGGGCGCCTCGACGGCCGTATAGGTTTCGCCAGCCGGCACGTGGAAGCCCTCGGTAAACAGTTTGAAGTGGTGGATCAAGGCTTCCATGGATTGCTTCATGTCGCCGCGGGTCGGCGGCGTGACCTTCTTGTTGGTCGACTTGACCGGCCCGCCGGGCATGTTTTCAACGCATTGGCGGATGATCTTCAGGGATTCGCGCATTTCCAGCATGCGCACCAGATAGCGGTCGTAGCAGTCGCCCATCTTGCCCACGGGAATGTCGAAATCCATTTCCGCATAGGCGTCATAGGGCTGCGCCTTGCGCAGATCCCAGGCAACCCCGGAGGCGCGCAGATTCGGGCCCGTGAAGCCCCAGTCGAAGCATTGTTCGGCATCGATGACGCCGATATCGACCGTGCGCTGCTTGAAGATGCGGTTTTCCGTGAGCAGGCTTTCCAGATCGTCGAGGAAGGCCGGGAACTCTTCATCGGCCCATTTGGCGATGTCTTCCAGCAACCCTGCCGGCAGGTCCTGGGCGACGCCGCCGACGCGGAAATAGTTCATGTGCAGGCGCGCACCCGAGGCGGATTCACAGAACTCCATCAGGCGTTCGCGAATCTCGAAGCCCCACAACATCGGCGTCATGGCGCCCACATCCATGGCGAAGGCCGTGATGTTCAGGATGTGGTTGAGAATGCGGCCGATTTCGCAATAGAGCACGCGGATGTACTGGCCCCGCTTGGGAATTTCGATGCCCAGCAGCTTTTCCGCCGCCAGCACGAAGGCGTGTTCCTGGTTCTGCGGCGCGACATAGTCCAGGCGGTCGAAGTACGGCACGGCCTGGGCGTAGGTCTTGTATTCGATAAGCTTTTCCGTGCCCCGGTGCAGCAGGCCGATGTGCGGATCGGCGCGCTCCACGACCTCGCCGTCCATTTCCAGGACCAGGCGCAGCACCCCGTGGGCCGCCGGATGCTGCGGCCCGAAGTTGAGGTTGAAATTCTTGATCTGGGTTTCGGCCATGGTCAGGACGCCTCGGTTTCCGGTTCCGCCTCGGCCTTCTCGTCGCCCGGCAGGACGACGCGTTCCATGCCTTCCCAGGGGCTTTCGAAGTCGAAGTTGCGGAATTCCTGGGTCAGCTTCACGGGCTCGTAGACCACGCGTTTCTGTTCGTCGTCGTAACGCACCTCGACATAGCCCGTCAGCGGGAAGTCCTTGCGCAGGGGATGCCCCTCGAACCCGTAATCGGTGAGCAGGCGGCGCAGGTCGGGATGGTCGGAGAAGAACACGCCGTACATGTCCCAGATTTCGCGCTCGAACCAGTTGGCGGTCGAGAACACCCCGGCGACGGACGGCACGGGGTCGTCCTCGTCCGTGCGCAGCTTGACGCGGATGCGCGTGTTATGGGTCATGGACAGAAGGTTGTAGACGATCTCGAAGCGCGGGCTTTCATCCGCGTAGTCGACGCCGCAGATGTCCATCAGCTGATGGAACCGGCAGTTCGAATCGTCACGCAGGGACTTCAGCACCGCGACGATGGCGTCCCGCCTGACGGTGATCATCAATTCGCCGAGACGCACCTCGTCGGCCAACAGCTTATCGCCAAGCTGGTCGCGGAGGTGTTCGGCAAGTTCCTTGAGGGCCTGATCCATGGTCTTCTTGGTTCTTTTAGTGATCGGTCTCGGTTCGTCCGGTCGCGTCAGCGCCACAGGGCGCCGGTACGGCGGATTTTCTTCTGCAATTGGAGAATGCCATACACCAGCGCCTCGGCCGTCGGCGGGCAGCCGGGCACATAGACGTCGACGGGCACGACACGGTCGCAGCCGCGCACGATGGCATAGGAATAATGGTAATAGCCGCCGCCGTTGGCGCAGGATCCCATGGAGATCACATAACGCGGTTCCGCCATCTGGTCGTAGACCTTACGGAACGCGGGGGCCATCTTGTTGGTCAGGGTGCCGGCGACGATCATCACGTCGGACTGGCGCGGGCTCGGCCGCGGCACCACGCCGAAGCGGTCCAGGTCATAGCGGCTCATGTAGGCGTGGATCATCTCGACCGCGCAGCAGGCCAGACCGAAGGTCATGGGCCACAACGACCCCGTGCGCGCCCAGTTGACCAGCTTGTCCACATTGGCAAGGACGAAGCCCTTGTCCTGTAGCTCCTGGGTCACGCGGGCGAGAATCTCGTCCTGCTCGGCGCCGGGCCCTAAGGGCTGGCCGAGGTCGGGGGCGGTTCCGGGCTGCGTCACGACGGACATTCGGTCACTCCCTCTATTATTCCCATTCGAGGGCGCCTTTGCGCCACTCGTAGATAAATCCAATGGTCAGCACGGACAGGAATACCATCATCGACCAGAAACCGAAGACACCGATCTTGCCCAGCGTCACCGCCCAGGGAAACAGGAAGGCCACTTCGAGATCGAAAATGATGAACAGGATGGCCACCAGATAAAACCGAACGTCGAACCGGCCGCGCGAATCGTCGAAGGCTTCGAAGCCGCATTCATAGGCCGAGTTCTTTTCCACGTCGGGGTTCTGCTGGGCGATCACGAAGGACGCCAACATGATCGCGCCGGCAAGGCCGACGGCAATCCCGATGAAGATCAGGATGGGGAGATATTCCAATAGCAAATCGTTCACGCCGAACTCCCTGTCCCCGGCTTCCTGCCTTGGTCCCCCCGAATGCATTCTAAGGAATGCCGCGATGCGGCCACGTCGATGACTTAATGAGGCCATGTCGGTGACTACCGGGGGAAAGTGACCGATAACCGGATAAATTTCAAAGGTTTTATCGCCGCGCGGGCGCAAAAAACCGACGCCCGGCAACAGACGTGAAGGAAACCTGGAATTGGGGGAAATGGCGGGAGTGACGGGACTCGAACCCGCGGCCTCCGGCGTGACAGGCCGGCGCTCTAACCAACTGAGCTACACCCCCTTCTGAAGGGTCTTTCCGCCTGGGGCATGGGCCCCGGTGCGCGAAAGAGGGCACCATGTACTCCAGCGCCGGAAGCAGTGTCAAGGACGATCGGCGGGAAAAGTCCCCTAACCTCTCTTGCCTTGAAAATCGCAGGCTTGCGGCATCCTCCCCTTGCGGCGGATGGTGGGCGGTGAGGGGTTCGAACCCCCGACCTTCTGGGTGTAAACCAGACGCTCTCCCAACTGAGCTAACCGCCCGTCCGCAGAGGGCTCTATTTAAGGGCTGAGGCCGGCCGGCACAAGCGCGCAAGCCCCTCCCCTGCCCCGTGCCGTCGGCGATCGCGCCCCAAGGCATCCGGTCAAACGAAACCGGCCGCCGAATATTTCGGCGGCCGGTCTGTAGGCGTTATGTGTGGCTGAGACGCCGGTCTTAGTTGACCGCGTCCTTCAGACCCTTGCCAGCCTTGAACTTGGGCTGGTTGGACGCCGGAATCTGGATGCTTTCGCCGGTCCGCGGGTTACGGCCCGTGGTCGCGGCGCGCTTGGTCACACTGAAGGTGCCGAAGCCGACCAGGCGGACTTCGTCACCGCCCTTCAAAGCGCCAGCGATCGCGTCGAAAACGCTGTCAACTGCGCTTGCGGAATCGGATTTGGACAAGCCGGTGCTGTTGGCAACGGCTGCGATCAGATCATTCTTGTTCAATTGAAAGGCCCCCTCTTGCTGAAAGGTATCGGGTTGGGACAAATAGATTATTATCGTGATCGGGTGTTTAGCCACCCACTCGACCAGGTGTTTCGCCACCCGTTCGAATCGCCAAGAGTGTATGTGCGCACCCATGGGGCGTCAATCTTCATGCCCCAGTTTTCCCCAGATTTTTGCGGGTTTCGACGAATTTTCCAGCATTCGTTCCGGGCTCGGAAGAATGCCCTCGCAGCCCGCGGACGGGCGGATTTCCGCCATCTTCATGAAAACGGGCCACCGGATGATCCGGCGGCCCGCTGAAAAGTCTATATAATGGAAAGAGTTAGAGGGTTTTAGTGGGTCACCACGCCGCCGACATCGTCGTCGTCGGCGCTGCCCGACCGGAGGGCGCGGGCCTCCAATTCAGCCTTTTCCTCGTCCCATTCGACCGGGGTCACCGGACTGGCGAGCGCATGCGAAAGCACCTCGTCAACGGTCGTCACGGGCACGATTTCCAGCCCACGCTTCACGTTTTCGGGAATCTCCGACAAATCCTTCTCGTTGTCCTTGGGAATCAGGACCTTCTTGATCCCGCCGCGCAGCGCCGCAAGCAGCTTTTCCTTGAGCCCGCCGATCGGCAGAACGCGCCCGCGAAGGGTCACTTCGCCGGTCATGGCGACGTCCTTCCGGACCGGAATGCCGGTCAACACGGACACGATCGAAGTCACCATGCCGACGCCGGCCGACGGGCCGTCCTTCGGCGTCGCCCCTTCCGGCACGTGGACGTGGATGTCGCGCTTGTTGAACAGCGGCGGCAGGATGCCGAGCGAGGCCGAGCGCGACTGCACATAGGATTTGGCCGCCTGGATGGATTCCTGCATGACGTCGCCGAGCTTGCCGGTGATGGTCATCTTGCCCTTGCCCGGCACCATGACGGCTTCGATGTTGAGAAGCTCGCCGCCGACTTCGGTCCAGGCCAAGCCGGTGACCACGCCGACCATGTCCTCGGCTTCGATTTCGCCGAACCGGTACTTGCGCACGCCGCCGTATTTTTCCAGGTTCTTGGACGTGACCTTGATGGTCTTGGACGCCCCGATCATGATCTCCTTGACCGCCTTGCGGGCCAGGTTGGCCAACTCGCGTTCCAGGTTACGAACCCCGGATTCCCGCGTGTAATAGCGAATCACGTCGCGCAGGGCACCATCGGAAATCGACCATTCGCCCTTCTTCAGGCCGTGCGCCTTGATCTGCTTGGGCAGCAGGTGGCGGTTGGCGATCTCGACCTTCTCGTCCTCGGTGTAACCGGACAGGCGGATGATCTCCATGCGGTCCAGCAACGGGCCCGGCATGTTCATGGTGTTGGCGGTGGTCACGAACATCACGTCCGACAGGTCGTAATCGACCTCCAGATAATGGTCGTTGAAGGTGGAATTCTGTTCCGGATCAAGCACTTCCAAAAGCGCCGAGGCCGGGTCGCCGCGCCAGTCCTGGCCCATCTTGTCGACTTCGTCGAGCAGGAACAGCGGGTTGGACGACTTGGCCTTCTTCATGCCCTGGACGACCTTACCCGGCATGGAGCCGATATAGGTGCGCCGGTGGCCGCGGATTTCCGATTCGTCCCGCACGCCGCCCAGCGACATGCGTACGAAATTGCGGCCCGTCGCCTTGGCGATGGATTTACCGAGGGACGTCTTGCCCACGCCCGGAGGGCCCACGAGACATAAGATCGGTCCGGTGACCTTATTCGTGCGGTGCTGGACGGCCAGGTATTCGAGGATCCGTTCCTTCACCTTTTCCAGCCCGTAGTGATCCTCGTTGAGGACTTCCTCGGCCTTCAACAGATCCTTCTTCACCCGGGTGCGCTTCTTCCACGGAATGGACAGCATCCAGTCCAGGTAGTTGCGCACCACCGTGGCTTCGGCGGACATCGGGCTCATGGAGCGCAGCTTCTTCAGCTCCGCCTCGGCCTTTTCCTTGGCTTCCTTGGTCAGCCGGGTCTTGGCGATCTTTTCCTCGATCTCCGCGACCTCGTCCTTGCCTTCGTCGGTTTCGCCCAGTTCCTTCTGAATGGCCTTCAACTGCTCGTTCAGATAGTACTCGCGCTGGGTCTTCTCCATCTGGCGCTTGACCCGGTTGCGGATCTTCTTCTCGACCTGCAAGACGCCGATTTCCGATTCCATGTGGGAATAGACGCGCTCCAGGCGTTCGGCCGCGGATTCGATCTCCAGCAACTCCTGCTTTTCGGAAATCTTCAGCGCCAGATGCGAGGCGACGGTGTCCGCCAGCTTATTGGCTTCGTCAATTTGATTAATTGAAACAAGAACTTCGGGCGGAATTTTCTTGTTCAACTTGATGTATTGCTCAAACTGGCCGATGACCGAACGGGACAGCGCCTCAAGCTCGTTCTCATCCCCTTCCTCGTCGGGGATCAGCTCCGCCTCGACCTCGAAGAACGAGGGGTTGTCGACGAACTCGGTGACCTTCGCGCGCTGCACGCCTTCGACCAGCACCTTCACCGTGCCGTCCGGCAGCTTCAGAAGCTGCAACACCGTCGACACCGTGCCGACGGTGTAGATGTCGTCGGCGGTCGGGTCGTCCTGGGCCGCGTTCTTCTGCGCCACCAGCAGGATCTGCTTGTCGTCCTGCATGACGTCTTCGAGCGCCCGCACGGATTTGTCGCGGCCGACGAACAGCGGCACGATCATGTGCGGGAACACGACGATGTCGCGCAACGGCAGGACGGGGAATTGCTGGGACTTCATACCTGGGAACATCTGGCCTCAACACGGGAAGACCGCGCCACAAGGGCAACGGCGGGTTGGAATTGCTTCACAACAAAGGTGGGGGATGGAACGCTGCGGCGCAAGCCCAGACCGTGGATAACAGCGGAAAGGCGCAAATTACGCGCTGGTTTCCACTTCTTCGGCCTTTTCGCCATAGATGAACAGCGGATTGGCACTTTCTTCCACCACCTCTCCATTGATGACGACCTCTTCCACACCTTCCATGCCGGGAAGGTCGAACATGGTGTCGAGGAGAATGTTTTCCATGATCGACCGCAGGCCCCGGGCGCCGGTCTTGCGCTCAACGGCCTTGACGGCGATGGACCGAAGCGCGGCTTCGGAGAACGTCAGCTTGGTGTCTTCCATCTCGAACAGGCGCTGGTACTGCTTGACCAGGGCGTTCTTCGGCTTGGTCAGGATTTCCACCAGCGCCTCTTCGTCCAGGTCCTCCAGCGTCGCGACCACCGGCAGGCGGCCGACGAATTCGGGGATCAGGCCGAACTTCAACAGGTCTTCCGGCTCCACCTCGCGCAGGATTTCGCCGGTCTGGCGTTCCTCGGGCGCCCGCACGTCGGCGCCGAAGCCGATGCTGGATCCCTTGCCGCGGGCGGAGATGATCTTGTCCAGCCCGGCGAAGGCGCCGCCGCAGATGAACAGGATGTTGGTGGTGTCGACCTGCAGGAACTCCTGCTGCGGGTGCTTGCGCCCGCCCTGCGGCGGCACGCTGGCGACCGTGCCTTCCATGATCTTCAGCAGCGCCTGCTGCACGCCCTCGCCCGAGACGTCGCGGGTGATCGACGGATTGTCGGACTTGCGGCTGATCTTGTCGACTTCGTCGATGTAGACGATGCCGCGCTGCGCGCGCTCGACGTTGTAGTCGGCGGACTGCAGCAGCTTGAGAATGATGTTTTCGACGTCCTCGCCGACATAGCCGGCCTCGGTCAGGGTCGTCGCGTCGGCCATGGTGAAGGGCACATCCAGGATGCGCGCCAGGGTCTGCGCCAACAGGGTCTTGCCGCACCCCGTCGGGCCGACCAGCAGAATGTTCGACTTGGCCAGTTCGACGTCGTTGTTCTTGGCGCCGTGATTCAGGCGTTTGTAGTGGTTATGCACGGCGACCGACAGCACACGCTTGGCGTTGCTCTGGCCGATCACGTAGTCATCGAGGACGGCGCAAATGTCCATCGGCGTCGGCACGCCGTCGCCCGACTTCACAAGGTTCGTCTTGTGCTCTTCGCGGATGATGTCCATGCACAGCTCGACGCATTCGTCGCAGATGAACACGGTCGGACCCGCAATCAGCTTGCGCACCTCGTGCTGACTTTTGCCGCAGAACGAGCAGTAAAGGGTGTTCTTGGAGTCGCTGCCGGTGGTTTTCGTCATTGTTTATCCTGTTGGTCCCGCGCCGCCTCCCGGATCAAGACCATGTTAGCCGGACCCTTGTGCAACACTCAATCACAATCACGCCCATGGAGCTATGCCAAAAGACGTAACGGCGGAGAGACGTCCCGTGGTGTTTGCGCCGCCGCCCAAGACCGGGGAGCGGCCATTCAGGCGGATGCCGTGGCTCAATTCTTGCCGGACTTGCCGCCGTCGTCGTCGCCGGTCGTCGGCCGGTTAGCGACGACTTCGTCGATCAGACCGAACGCCTTGGCGTCTTCCGGAGTCATGAATTTGTCACGCTCCATCGCATTTTCAATGGTTTCCATCGATTGGCCGGTGTGTTCGACGTAGATCTCGTTAAGCCGCTTGCGCAGCGCGATGATCTCGCGGGCGTGGATTTCGATGTCCGACGCCTGCCCCTGGAAGCCGCCCGACGGCTGGTGAACCATGATCCGCGAATTGGGCAACGAATAGCGCTTTCCGGGGGCACCCGCGGCCAGCAGAAGCGAGCCCATGGACGCCGCCTGACCGATGCAAACCGTCGACACATCCGGCTTGATGTAGCGAATCGTGTCATAGATCGCGAGGCCGGAGGTCACGACGCCGCCCGGCGAGTTGATGTAAAACGAGATGTCCTTGGACGGGTTTTCCGATTCCAGGAACAACAACTGCGCGCAGACCAGGCTCGAAACATGATCCTCGACCCCACCGGTCAGGAAGATGATGCGCTCCTTCAACAGCCGCGAATAGATGTCGTAGGCGCGCTCACCCCGGTTGGTGGTCTCGACGACCATGGGCACCAGGGTATTCATGTAGATGTCGTGGGGATCGGTCATGCCGCGGTCCTTATGATACGTGCTGCTCGGGATGACGGGTCCGGGGATGGCGGGCCGCCTATGCTCTGATAGCGCCCCGGTTCCGCCGCCGCTACTCCTTTTTCGCCGCCGGCTTCTTTGCCGCGGGCTTCTTCTTGGCCGGCTCCTTGCCGTCCGCCGCGTCGTCCTTGGCCGCGGCCTTCTTCGGGGCGGCCTTCTTCTTGGCGGCGGGCTTCTTGGCTTCCTTGGCTTCGTCTTCCGCCTCGAGAACCTTGATCAGGTCTTCGAAGGACGCCGGCTTTTCCGTCACCTGGGCCAGTTCGATGATGTAGTCGATGACCTTTTCCTCGAACACGGGAGCCTTGATCTGCTCCTGCGCCTGGGGATTGGAGCGGAAGAATTCCAGCACCTGCTGCTCCTGGCCCGGGTATTTCTGGGCTTCCTGGATCATGGCGCGGTTGACGTCTTCCGGCGACACCTGGATGGCGTTGGCGCGGCCGACCTCGGACAGCAGCAGGCCCAGTTTGACCCGCCGTTCGGCGATGTCACGGAACTCGGCCTTGTGCTCCTCGTCCGACATGTCGTCGTGATCGTGAGCATGGTCGTGGTCATGGTCATGATCGTGGTCGTGATCATGTTCGTGGGCGTGTTCCTGCTTACGCTGTTCCTCGAACTGGGCCCAGATGTTGTCGAACTCCATCTCCACCATCTTGGGCGGCATCTCGAAGTCGTGGTTGTCGGCCAGCTGGTCCAGCAGCACGCGCTTCACCTGCATGCGCGCCATCTGGTCGAACTCGCGGCGTTGGCCCTCGACGATGCGGTCCTTCAGGGCGTCCAGGCTTTCCAGGCCGGCCTTCTTGGCCAGATCGTCGTCGATCGGCGCCGGCGTGGCCTCGCGGATTTCGTGGACCTTGACGTCGAACACGGCTTCCTTGCCGGCCAGATCCTTGGCCGCGTATTCGGCGGGGAAGTTGACCTTGACCTCGACATCGGCGCCGACCTCGACACCGATCAGCTGTTCCTCGAAGCCCGGAATGAACGAGCCGGAGCCCAATTCCAGGTGGTACCCATCGGCCTTGCCGCCGGCGAATTCGACGCCGTCCAGCTTGCCCACGAAGTCGATGACGCAGACGTCGCCCGACTTGGTCTTGCGCTTGGCGGTGATCGGCTCGGACGTCTTATGGGCGTTGGCCAGATTCTCGAGGGTTTCCTGGACCTGCTTCTCATCCGGCTTCAGGACCAGTTTCTCAAGCTTCAGCTTGGAAAAGTCCATCGGCGTGATCTCGGGCAGGATGTCCACGGCCAGCGTGTATTCCAGGTCCTTGCCTTCATCGAACGAGGTGATCTCGACCTGCGGCTGGGTCGCGGCACGGATGCCCTTCTCGGCCAGCGCCTGCTGCGATGAATCGTTCACCGCCTGGTCCAGGATCTCGCCCAGGATGGACGGCCCGAAGCGCTTGCGCAGCAGGCCCACGGGCACCTTGCCGGGCCGGAAACCGGGCAGCGAGGCCGATTGTGCGACTTCCTGAAGACGCAGGTTGATTTTCTCTTCAATGTCCTTGGCGGCCACGGTGACTTTCATCTCGCGGCTCAGGCCTTCGGATTTTGTCTCGACGACTTGCATGGAACTCCCGTTTCGGAAATCTGCGGCGAAGCGCCCAAATCGGCGCCGCCTGTAAAACACACTAGGATTAAGCCCTCAACTCCCGGGCGGATATATAGGCCGCCGCCCCGGACCCGGCAACGATAAACGGCTGGTCGGAACAATCCCGCACTAGATACGGCCTCCCTCCGCACGCATTCGCGCGCTTCGGGGGGCGCCTATGCCTGAGCGCCTTCGGTCGGCGGTCCAGCAAGTGGCCCGCCACCCGAAACCGAAAGCGTAGGATGGTGCGGGCGGAGGGACTTGAACCCCCACGGCCAAAGGCCACCAGGACCTAAACCTGACGCGTCTACCAATTCCGCCACGCCCGCCGACGCCGCCGGGATGCCCGACCAGCGAGCGGCGCGACTTTATCCATTCTGACCACGATTACAACCGGGAAATCGGCACCGCACCGGCGCCCCGCGGGCTCACCCCCGCAGGTGCGCCTTCACGCCCGAGGACATATCGACGCTGCCGGCGGAAGTATAGGCCTCGTGGTTGCCTTCGATGCGGCCCAGGTCATAGAGGTAGTTGACCATCAGCCCCGCCGACTGGGCCAGGCCCTTGTCCGAGGTATCGCCGAGCCAGTTGAGGCGTTCGAGCCGCGCCCCATTGGACAGGTGAAAATGCGCCACCGGATCGCGCGCGCGCCCTCCCCGGCCCTTTTCCTTGGCCAGGTAGCGCGCCGCCAGGCGCGTCAGCGGCCCTTGCAGGGCGGCAACCATGACGTCGTCCTTGATCCAGGCCGGGGTGTCGAGAACCGAAATCAGCGACCCCTTGGCCCCGCCCTTGCGCCCCGTGGCCGCGTTCAGGGCCTTGCGTTCCTCGGCCGAGAACAACTTGGGCTCGCCCTCCGCCAAAAGCTCGTTGAGCCAGTGGCGGAAACCGGGAATCGGCGACAGGGTCGCGAAAGTCTTGAGGTTCGGGAATTCCTGGGACAACTGCTGCGCCACCCGCTTGATCAGGAAGTTGCCGAAGCTGATTCCCGCAAGGCCCTTCTGCGCGTTGGAGATGGAATAGAAGATCGCCGTGTCGGCGGCGGCCGGGTCGGTCGCCGGGGCGTTGGTGTCGAGCAGCGCCTGCACGTTGGCCGCCATGCCGTGGACCAGGGCGACCTCGACGAAGATCAGGGGCTCGTCGGGCATGCGCGGATGGAAGAAGGCATAGCAACGGCGGTCGGAATCAAGCCGATTCTTGAGGTCCTCCCAGCCCTTGATGGCATGCACGGCCTCGTAGGCGATCAGTTTTTCCAACAACGACGCCGAAGACGTATCCCAGGCGATCCGCCGCAATTCCAGGAAATCGACATCGAACCAGCTGGCCAGAAGATCCCGCAGGTCGTGTTCCATGGCCTTCAGGCCCGCGTCCGACTTGGCCAGCGGCAGCAGCTCCGCGCGCAGATCGACCAGGAACTTGACCCCATCGGGCAGCGCGTTGAACTGGGTCAGCAGCCGGCGCCAGGGCGCCTGCAGGCTGTTCTTGATCGCAAGTTGCGCGTCCAGGCGCGCGGCATCGGTGTCCGCAGCCTGGAACTTGCCGATGGCCGTCTCGACAGCCTTGGCGTCGGTGCCGAAATTACCGGCCATCAGGCGCAGAAACTTCTCGCGACCGCCCTTGTCCAGGGCCAGGTAGACCCGGCCGAGGGCCGCCGCCTTGGTCCGCGCCGAAACCTCGCCGCCCTTGTTGTCGAGGCACTCCTGCATCTGTTCCAGGATGCGCCCGGCGTCCTCATCCGGCAGGTTGGGGCGCGTGCTCGCGGCGTCCTCGTCGTATGACGATCCGGCGATGGACTGCCAGCCCCGGCGCAGATTGGCCAGGGTTCGGTCGAGAAAACTGCTCGGTTTATGCTCGGTCATCAAAACCCTTTCAAAGGTACGCGGACATCCCGTTAAACCTGTTCGCTTTTGCCGGCCGGTTCAAGAGGCAAATGGGTGAAAATATGCCCGGGCACACCTTCCGCCACGGCGCCCGGCAAGGCACGCACGATGCCCGGCATAAGGCCGGGAATATCCTCGGCGATCAGGCCGTGGCCAATACATTGCGCCGCCGCCGCGTGCAGCCAGACCGCCGCGCAGGCCGCCGGAAACGGCGCCATGCCCTGGGCCAGAAGCCCCGCCGTGATACCGGCCAGAACGTCGCCGGTGCCCGCGGTGGCCAGATGGGGGGAGCCGTTGGCGTTGATCACGGCGCGGCCGTCGGGGGCCGCGATGACCGTGTCGAACCCCTTCAGCAGGACCACCGCGCCCGATTTCCGGGCAGCCTGACGCGCGCGGCTCAGCCGGTCGCCCTCCTGCGGAAAGATGCGGGCGAATTCACCGCCATGGGGGGTGATCACGCAGGTGCCGTGCAGGGCCGCGATCAGGGTGTCGGGATCATCGGCGAAGGCGGAAATGCCGTCGGCGTCCAGCACCACGGGCTGGCCCGTGGCCAACGCCGCCAAAGCCCGCGCGCGGGTATCCGGTCCCGGCCCGTTGCCGGGGCCGACGACCAGGGTCTTGTTGCCGTCCTGGACATAGGTTTCATAGATGGCCACGTCGTCCATGGGCCGGACCAGAACGCCGGGGGCGCCGGCGCGGAACACGCCGACATCATCGGCCCGGCAGGCGATGGAAACGATCCCCGCCCCGGCCCGCCGGGCGCCGTCGGCGGCCAGACGCGGGGCGCCGGGCATGGCCGCCGCGCCCCAGATCACGACATGGCCCCGCGTGTACTTGTGGTCGTCCGGCCCCGGATGGGGGAAATCCGGCCACCAGATGTCGGCGCTGTTGACCCAGGTATCGGGCGCCTGAGCCGCGACCACGGCGTCCGGGATGCCGATGTCGGCGACCCGCACGGCACCACAGAAATCCCGCCCCGGACGCAGGAAATGGCCGGGCTTGCAGCGGCAGAACGTCATCGTTTCCCGGGCCTTTATGGCCGCTCCGGCGACGGCCCCCGTGTCGCCCATGACGCCCGACGGGATATCCACGGCCAAGACATCGGCCGATGCCCCGTTGAGGGTTTCCGCCACGGCCGCCGCGACGCCGTCGAGCGGACGCGCGAGGCCCGCCCCGAACAAGGCATCGACGACCCCTGCCCCCGCCGGGTCGAAGCCTGCCGTTAACTCTTCCACCGCGCCGGTCCAGCGGTCCGCCGCCAGGGCGGCATCACCCCGCAATCCGTCCCGCGCGCCCAGCAGGTAAAGCCGCACCTCGGCCCCCTGGTCCGTCAGGCGTCGCGCCGCCACGAAGCCGTCGCCACCGTTGTTGCCCGGGCCGCACAAAACAACCACCGGCCGTCCGTTGAACAAGGTCAGGGCGCGGTCGGCGACGGCGGCTCCCGCCGTTTCCATCAGATCGATACCGGGGGTGCCGCCCGCGATGGCCGCGGCATCGGCCTGCGCCATCTGACCGACCCGGAGCAATGCCGCCGGCAACCAGGCCGTGTTTTCCATCGTCATTTCATGCTCCGACAATTCACGATCTTCACGTTATACTCCGGAAAAGGGCGAAACGGCGGGAGAATCCCGGAGTCCGACAGACCTCATTGATCGGTTTGGGTCCGACGATAGGCCTGCATGCTCCGTTATAATTTACATGAAAAAATACACATACTACATTGTTTTTACGTTTCTTTTTGTCATTTTATGGGAAACGTTCGGGGCGCCGAGATTGCTTCCCGAGATGGGCATCGACACATGGCGCCCGCTGATCACGGCCCTGGTCGCCGCCCTCGCCGCCGCCGCCGCCTTTGCCTTGTCACGTCAGATCGCGTCGCGCCGGTCTCCGCCGCCGGAACTGGCCGGCCCGCTGGTCGGCAACTTGAACGACGACGATTGGTGGCGCTTCATCTTCGCCGCCGCCGATTGGTTCTGGGAAACGGACACCGAACATCGTTTCACCTTCATTTCTGATCGGTTGTTGAGCACTTACGGCCTGTCACCGGAGAGCCTGATCGGCCAAACGCGCGAGGCCATCGCCGTGATCCGGGGCCCCGCACAGCGCATCGCCTTCGACCAGCACCGGGCGGATCTGGCCGAACGGCGGCCGTTCCGGGACTTCGAATACGGCCTGATCGACGGCAAGGGCAACCTCCGCTATGCACGGATCAGCGGCGCCCCCGTGTTCGCCGACGACGGTGCGTTTGTCGGCTACCGGGGCTTCGCCCGCGACGTCACCCGCGAATGGCAGTCGGATCAGGCGCTGCGCACGGCCAAGGAAGAAGCGGAACTGGCCAACCGGGCGAAGACCGAATTTCTCGCCAACATGAGTCACGAACTGCGTACGCCGTTGAATTCCATCATCGGGTTTTCCGACATTCTGGTGAACGAGACCTTCGGCACCATGAACGTGCCCCAGTACAAGGAATACGCCGGCGACATCAACGACGCCGGCAAACATCTGCTGCAACTGATCAACGACCTTCTGGATTTGGCCCGCATCGAACGCGGCCAGATGAGCCTGAACGAACAGCGCCTTGACCTGAGGTTGGTCTTCAATTCCTGTCATCGCCTGGTGCGTGAGCGCGCGCTCGAGGCCGGGGTCTCGCTGATGATTGACTGCCCCGCCGACCTGCCGCCCCTGATGGCCGACGAACTGCGGGTCAAACAGGCGCTGGTCAACCTGCTGTCCAACGCCATCAAGTTCACGGAACAAGGGGGGGCGGTCTCCGTCGTGGCGCGCCGGCAGGAAGACGGCGCCATCCGGCTGACCGTGTCGGACACGGGGATCGGTATTTCGCCCGAGGACATGGCCGTGGCGCTGTCCGAATTCGGGCAGGTCGACGGGTCCCTGACCCGCAAGCACGAAGGCACGGGCCTGGGCCTAACCCTGTCGCGCAAACTGATCGAACTGCACGGCGGTGTGCTGAAAATGGAAAGCGAGGTCGGCCAGGGAACATCGGCCCATCTCGTGTTTCCGGTGGCGCGCAGCCTGCTCCCGCCCGACGCCTCCTAATAAAGGCCCAAGCCGCCGTTTCCGTCCCCTCAAGGCCGCGCTACACTCCCCCACCATCGACACAGCCGGAAGACCGCCATGACCAGCGCCGCCGCCACCGCCCTTCACGCCCTTGCCGCCGTCGTCTGGGTCGGCGGCATGTTCTTCGCCTATCTGGTGCTTCGCCCCGCCGTGGGCGGCATCGCCCCACCGCCGGAGCGCCTGAAACTGTGGGATCGCGTGTTCGGCCGGTTCTTTCTCTGGGTCTGGGCCGCCGTGTTGATCCTGCCGGTATCCGGCTATGCCGTGATCGCCTTGCAATACGGGACCTGCGCCGCCGCCCCCATCCATGTTCATTGGATGCACGGTATCGGCTGGGTCATGAACGCGTTGTTCATCTATCTGTTCTTCGCCCCGTACCGCACCTTCCAGGGTGCCGTCGCGGCCCAGGACTGGCCGACGGGGGCCGCCAGCCTGAACGTCATCCGACGCATCGTCGCGATCAACCTGGTGCTCGGCCTGATCACGGCGGCCTTGGGGGCTTCGGGCCGCTACTGGGCCTGGGTGCCCGGCGGCTGACACGGCTCATGAAAAAGGCCGCCGGGGGGAATCCGGCGGCCCTGTTCATCGGTCAGGCGGCCGTGAGGGCGGCCGCCGCCTCCGAAATTACTTCTTCTTCGCAGGCGCCGCCGGCTTGGCGGCAGGCTTGCTGACGGCGGGTTTCGCGGCCGGCTTGGCGGCGGCGGAGGTCGCGGGTTTGGTGCGGGAAAACATGCTCATTTTCCTCAAAAATCGCCGGGATGCCCCGGCGCGGTGACCGGCTCATTGCCGGCAGGGGAATAAATACCTGATATCAACGGGCCGAAATAACGAATTCTTTTGCAGTTTAATATTCGTTATTTAGATATAAATGCCCGTCAGCCCAGTTCCCCCCGCACCATGGCCGCCCCGTCGACCATCGCTTTCAACTTGCCGAAGGCGACGTCGCGCGGCAGGTACTTCATGCCGCAGTCGGGGGCCGCGATCAGGCGTTCCGGCGCGATGTGTTTCAAGGCGCCGCGCAGGCGGTCGGCGATCATCTCCGGCGTCTCGACCTCTTCCGTGCCCAGGCTGAGCACCCCGAACAGGATCTTCTTGCTCGGCAGTTTTTCCAGGATCGCGGGATCGAGGTTGGGCTGCGCCGCTTCGATGGAGATCGCCCCTGCCGAGCACGCGTCCAACTGCGGCAGGAACGAATAGCCCACGGGCTTGTCCTTGACCACGTAGGCATAGCCGAAGCAGAGGTGCACCACGGTCTCCCCCTCGATGCCGTCCAGGGCCTGGTTGATGGCCGACACGCCGAATTTTTCCGCCTCTTCCGGATTGGCCTGCATGTAGGGCTCGTCGATCTGGATGACGTCGGCGCCGGCGGCCTTGAGATCGCGGATTTCTTCATTCACCGCCTTGGCGTAGGCCGAAATCAGGGCCGCCGTGTCGCCGTAGTGTTCGTCCTTGGCCAGCTTGGCCATGGTGAAGGCGCCGGGGATGGTGATCTTGATCGGGCGGTCCGTATGGGCGCGCAGGAACGCCACGTCGCGCACCTGTACGGGCGTGGTGCGCCGAATTTCGCCAACCACGCGCGGTACGGGCACGGCGACGCCGCGCCGATTGGGCACCATGGCCGGGTTGTCGATGTCGATGCCGTCCAATGCGTTGGCGAAGCGGTTGAAATAACTTTCGCGGCGGATTTCCCCGTCGGACAGAATGTCGATCCCGGCCCGTTCCTGATCGTGGATGGCGGTCAGGGTGGCGTCGTCCTGGGCTTCGTCCAGTTCTTCCGCCGCCACCTTCCACACGTCCTTCATGCGCACGCGCGGCGGCGCGGAGCCCAGCATCTTGTTCTTGTCGACCAGCCAGGCCGGCTGCGGGTAGCTGCCGACCAGCGTCGTCGGGATCAGTTTCTCGGTCATGGGTGTCCTCCTCCTGGCGTTTCTTCGTTGTGGGCCCAGCCTAGACCAGCCGGCTTTCCTCGACGATCTCGGAATGCAGGGTCTTGTGGACCGGGCATTTGTCGGCGATTTCCAGAAGCTTCGCTTTCTGTTCGTCGCTCAGATCGCCTTCGAAATGAAGATCGCGGACGATTCGGTCCAGCTTGCCCACCTTGGTTTCGCAATCGGTGCAATCCTCGGCATGGATCTTGTCGTGCGTCAGGGTGACACGGACCTTGGTCAACGGCAGTTTCTTCAAATCCGCGTACATGCGGATGGTCATGGCCGTGCACGCACCCAGCGCCGTCAGCAGGAAGTCATAGGGCCCGGGCCCCGTATCGGTGCCGCCCACGTCCACGGGCTCGTCGGCCAGCAGGACATGCCGCCCGCCCACGGAAACCGCGTTCTGGAACCTGCCCTGGCCGGTTTCCTCGACCACCACGGTGCCCGCCTCGGCCTGGGGCGCGATGCGCGACGCCGGCGCGTCTTCCAGACAGACATAGCGGCGCGCCCAGGCGGCGATCACGCCAGCCACGTATTCCGCGTCTTCCTTGCGGCTCAAAAGATGGTCGGCGTCGTCCAGGGACACGAAGCTTTTCGGATGCTTGGCCGCACCGTAAATGGCCGCGGCGTTGTCGATGCCGACGGTGGCGTCGACCGGCGAATGAAAGATCAAGAGCGCCTTTTTCAGGTCGGCCACGGCGGCCGCGACGTTCTGCGCCCGAATGTCGTCCAGGAACTGTTTCTTGATGCGGAAGGGCCGCCCGACCAGCAGCACCTCAGCCTCGCCCTTGGCCTCGATCTCCTCGATCGACTCCTGGAAGTTATGGGCGACATGGGCGACATCCGCCGGGGCGCCGATGGTGATGACGGCCTTGGCCTCCGGCACCTTGGCCGCCGCCACCAGGACCGCGGCCCCGCCCAAGGAGTGCCCCAGCAGCATGGCCGGCGCTTCCAGATTGTCCCGCATCCAGTCCGCCGCCGCGACCAGATCGCCAACGTTGGAGGAAAAGTTGGTGTTGGCGAAGTCGCCTTCGCTGGCACCCAGGCCGGTGAAGTCGAAGCGCAGCACGGCGATGCCGTTTTCCGTCAGCGACCGCGCCACCCGCGACGCGGCGAACACGTCCTTGGTGCAGGAAAAGCAATGCGCCCAAAGCGCATAGGCCCGGGGCGGGCCGTCCGGCAGGTCCAATCGCGCGGCCAGGGTCTCGCCCAAAGCGCCCGGGAAGGAAACCTTTTCGCTTGTCGTCATGGCGGCCGCCTTTCATCAGGGTGACGTCGTTGATATGAAACCCAAGATGACCATACTACCGCCACGGCATGAAAGGGCGATATCCGATGGACAGTGACGATCTAGAGATATTGGCGCGGCGCCAAGTGTTCCAGGGATATTTCCGCCTGGAGGAATGGCGCATCCGCCACCGTTTGTTCGCCGGCGGCTGGAGCAACGAGTTCACCCGTGAATGCCTGGAACGCGGTCATGCCGTCGCCGTCCTGCCCTACGACCCCGTCCGCGACGAAGTCGTCTTGATCGAACAGTTCCGCGTGGGTGCGGCGGCCAGTGCGCCGTCGCCCAATTGGGACGGCGCCCCGCCCTCCCCCTGGCTGATCGAAATCGTCGCCGGCATCGTCGAGGACGGCGAACATCCCGACGAGGTCGCGGCGCGCGAGACCATGGAGGAATGCGGGCGTGACCTTCTCGCCCTCAAGCAGATCACCAACTATCTGGTGACGCCCGGCTGCTCGTCGGAAACCATCCGGCTTTATCTGGGCCGCGTCGACGCCGCGGATGCCGGCGGCATCCATGGCCTGGACCACGAGAACGAGGACATCCGGGTGTTCACGGTCCCGGCGGAGGACGCCTTCAAGATGGTCGCCGACGGCACCATCAACAACGGCACGATCATCATCTGCCTGCAATGGCTGCAACTGAATCGGGAAGACGTGCGCCGGGAGTGGACATGAACGGCCGCCCTATTCCTTGAACCAGCTTGGGTTGCGCTTTTCGAGAAACGCGGTAAGCCCCTCGCTGGCTTCGGCCGACTGGCGTTTTTCCGAATGCAGGCGGGCCAGATCCTCGGCCGTCGCCTCGTCAATGCTGGTTTCCGCAAGTTCCAGTATCTTGGCCTTGGTCTGAGCCACGGCGTCGGGGCCGCTGCGCAGGAAGGCCTCGATCGTCTTTTCCGCCGTGCGTTCAAGCTGCATGGGGGGGGCGACTTCGTGGACCAGCCCCATGTTGTTGGCCTGGTCGGCGGAAAAGCGTTCGGCGGTCAGGGCGTAGCGGCGCACGTTGCGCGAGCCCATGGCGGCGATCAACTGCGGCAGGATCGGTTGCGGGATCAGGCCCCAGCGGACCTCGGAAATGGAGAACGTGGCGTCGGACGCGGCGATCACCACGTCGCAGGCGGCGATCACGCCGGTGCCGCCGCCGACGCAGAACCCCTGCACCACGGCCACGGTCGGTTTCGGGCAGATATCCAGCAGCCGCACGACGGCTTCGGTGTCGCGCGATGCTTGCAGATTCTGTTCCGGCCCCTCGCCGGCCACTCGTTTCAGCCACTTCAGGTTGGCGCCCGCCTGGAAATGTTTGCCGGCCCCCCGCAGGACGACCAAGCGCACCCGGTCATCAACGGACAGGGATTTCACCCCGTTCAGCAACGCCGCGATCATTTCATCGTCGTAGGCGTTGTTGACGTCCGGACGGTTCAGCGTGACCGTCGCGACGCCCCTGGCGTCAATTTCAAGAAGGACGGGTTCGTCGGCCATGATTGTTCTCCATTCGCTCTTATTTTCGCACGTGTCCCGGCGGGCGGGGAGAATAGCGTCTACCACGCGTCCGACGGAACAGGAAATCCGCGCGAAATCCAAAGCCCGCGCCTTGATCGCCCCCGCGGGCACGGTTATGTTGCCGCAAACCCCAACAAACGTAAGCTGACGAACCTCTAGGGACGGAACTCAAATACATGAACATCAAGAAGGGCCTGGTGGACGCCATCGGGAACACGCCGCTTATTCGCCTCAACAAGCTGTCCGAGGCGACGGGCTGTGAAATCCTGGGCAAGGCCGAATTTCTCAACCCCGGCCAATCCGTCAAGGACCGCCCCGCCCGCCACATGATCCTGGAGGCCGAAAAGCGCGGCGACCTGAAGCCCGGCGGCCTGATCGTCGAGGGCACGGCCGGCAACACGGGCATCGGCCTGGCCCTGGTCGCCAACGCGCGGGGTTACCGCACCACCATCGTCATTCCGGAAACCCAGAGCCAGGAAAAGAAGGACATGCTGCGCCTGTGCGGCGCCAAGCTGGTCGAAGTTCCGGCCCTGCCCTATTCCGACCCCAACAACTATCAGCACATCGCCCGCCGCATGGCGGAGGAACTGGCCGCGACGGAACAGAACGGCGTGCTGTTCGCCGACCAGTGGAACAACCTGGACAACCGCCGCGCCCATTACCATTCCACCGGCCCGGAAATCTGGGAACAGACGGGCGGCAAGATCGACGGCTTCATCTGCGCCGTCGGCACAGGCGGCACCCTGGCCGGGACCTCGACGTTCCTGCGCGAAAAGAACCCGAACATCGTCGTCGGCTGCGCCGACCCCAAAGGGGCGGCCATGTACCACCTGTTCAAGGACGGCGAGGCCAAGGCGACCGAGGGCGGCTCGATCACCGAGGGCATCGGTCTCGGCCGCGTCACGGCGATCATCGAGGACCTGAAGGTCGAACAGCCCTATTCCATCGACGACCAGGAAGCCGTGCCGCTGATCTTCGACCTGATCAAGGACGAAGGCCTGGTGCTCGGCGGATCGTCCGGCATCAACGTCGCGGGGGCCGTGCGCCTGGCCAAGGAACTGGGCCCCGGCAAGACCATCGTCACCATCCTGTGCGACGTCGGCACGCGCTATACGTCGAAGCTGTTCAATCGCGATTTCCTCAAGTCCAAGGGCCTGCCGGTCCCGGACTTCCTGCCCTGATCGACCGGGAAGGAAACCGCTCCATGCCCTATTCGAACCCGCAAGCCCTGGTCTCCACCGATTGGGTCGCCGATCACATGTCGGCGCCCGACGTGCGCATCGTCGATTGCACCTATTACCTGCCCAACGACGGCCGCAACGGACGGGAGGAATACGCCAAGCAGCACCTGGACGGCGCCGTGTTCTTCGACATCGACGACGTCAAGGACCCGGACAATCCCCTGCCCCACATGATCCCGCCGGCGCATGTCTTCTCGGCCAAGGTGCGCAAGCTGGGCCTGGGCGACGGTATCCGCATCGTGTGTTACGACCACAACGGCGGCGGCATGGCGGCCGCCCGCGTGTGGTGGATGTTCCGCCTGTTCGGCCACGGCGACGTCTGCGTGATGGACGGCGGCCTGCCGAAATGGCTGGCGGAAAACCGGCCGGTGACGGATATCGAGCCGACCCCCCGGGAGCGCCATTTCACGCCGCGCGAAAACCACATGATGGTGCGCACGGTGGATCAGGTGCTGGCCAACATCGATGGCAAGCGCGAAGATGTTCTCGACGTGCGCGCCGCCGGCCGCTTTGCCGGCACCTCGCCGGAACCGCGCGCCGGCATGCGCTCCGGCCACATGCCGGGGGCATTGAACCTGCCCTACGGCGACCTGATGGACGCGGACAAGAACTGCACCATGCGCTCGGCCGAGGAAATCAGGGCGCTGGCCGACAAGGCGGGCGTCAACCTCAAGCGCCCGCTGGTCACCAGCTGCGGGTCCGGCGTCACGGCCTGTTACGCGGCCCTGGCGCTTTACCTGATCGGCAAGGAAGACGTCGCCGTCTATGACGGGTCCTGGTCCGAATGGGGGGCCCGGCAGGACACGCCCATCGTTACCTGACCCCGTCTCTCCAGCCCATCCGGACAGCATAACATCCGGCGGACACCAACACATGACGCTGCCGGACTTCACCCCCATCGCCCTTCTGGTCATCATCCTGGGCCTGTTTTCCGGCTCCCTGGTAAAGGGCGTGCTGGGTGCCGGCATTCCCGCCGTCGGCCTGCCGATCATGGTCATGGTCATCGACCCGGCCCAGGCGGTGACCCTGTTCATCGTGCCCGTGGCGATTTCCAATGTCTGGCAGATCATCGAATCCGGGGAATGCCGGGAAGCGGTCCGGCGCTTCTGGCCGTTCCTGGTCCTGCTCATGGGGGGCGTGTGGATCGGCGCGGGCGCCTTGACCAACCTGGACCCGCAGGTCATCGCCCTGGCCCTCGGCTGCGTCGTCATCGCCACGACATGCGCGCAGATATTCACGCCCAACGCCACCTTCCTGCAACGTCACGCCCGCCTGGCCAATCCCGTGGCCGGGGGGCTGATCGGCCTGTGTTCCGGTGCTACCGGGGCCTTCACCCCGGTGATCGTCTATTTCGCGGCGCTGCGCCTGCCCAAAAACCTGTTCGTCGCCCAGATGGCCCTGGCGGCCATGGTCGGCTCCGTGCCGCTGTATCTGCGCCTGATCACCGAAGGCCACATGTCCTGGCCGCAGTTCACGGCCTCGGCCCTGGCCATGGTGCCGGTCGGCATCGGCATCGCCACGGGGTTCTGGATCCGCAAGCGCATCTCCGAAGCGGTGTTCCGCCGCCTGGTGCAGGTCGGCCTGATCCTGCTGGGCCTGATGCTGATCTGGCGGGGGCTGTCTTAGGCGTCGGCCGCAGAGCTTCCGTTCAGACCGCCGCCGGCTGGCGGACCGTGGCCGACAACCCGCCATCGACCACCAGCGACGTGCCCGTGATATAGCCCGCCCGGTCCGAGGCAAGAAACAGCGCCGCCTCGGCGATGTCCCAGGCACTTCCCATCCGCCCCATCGGACAGCTCGCGTCGCGCGCGGCACGCATCTGCGCTTCGTCGCGATCGCCATAGCTTTTGGCCAGCGTCACCCCGATCCGGGGTGTGTCGATCAGCCCGGCAATGATGGAGTTCACGCGAATGTTGTCGGGTGCCAGTTCGACCGCCAAGGCCGTCGCGAAGTGACTCGCCGCCGCCTTGGTCGCGCTATAGGCAAGGTGCGGGAACCCGGGATAGCGAATCCCCGCGATCGAGGACGTAATCGTAATCACCCCGGCCCCTTGGGCACGCATGGTCGGGACCGCCGCCTGGGACGCGACATGCAGCGACGTCAGGTTGGCATCACTGATCCGCCGCCATTCGGCGGCCGAGGTTGCGTCCGATGGGCCGCTTTTGCCAAGCCCCACGTTGCAATGCAGGATGTCGAGCCGATCGTGACGGTTGATCACACGGGCCACCAAGGCCTCGACAGACGCATCGTCCAGCACGTCCACTTCGGAGGTTTCCGAACTTCCCCCCGCCTCGGCGATCATGTCGCAGGTCACTTGGGCGGCGGCCAGATCGTTGTCGGCGGCCACCACATGCGCCCCTTCCCGGGCCAGGGCCAGGCAGATCGCCCGGCCGATGCCGATCCCGGGCGCAATCGACCCGGCGCCGATGACCAGGGCCACGCGCCCGCTCAATTCCGGGGTTGCCATGCCGCTCATTGGTCCCTGCCTCTCGGCCGAGAGGAGGTCTTGCGGATGCAAGGGGCCGGCATCGCTGTGCTGGCCGTAAATACCCGGAAGAACGGAACGAAACCGATGATCATGATGTTTTCCCAATGGTCGGAAGAAGGAGGCGGTGCAATGCAGATTACCAAGTCCATGCGACATGGAAACCACCAGGCGGCACCGACTTCGCCACGAGGTTCTGGATTCGAAAGCGCATCTCGGAAGCGGTATTTCGTCGCCTCGTGCAGATCCAGCTGGGCCTGATGCTGATCTGGCCGGGGCTTTTTTCGTTCTGGGAAGGTCGTCCGTAACAGGCGCTTTTAATCCAAGCTGGACGTTCTAACGGCTTTCTATCTCTCCGGCTTAATGGGCAGGGTAAAATGAAATTGCGTGCCTTCACCGGGAACGCTCTCTAACCAAATTTCCCCTCCATACTTCTCAATCATTTCCTTGCAGAGAGGCAGTCCCAGCCCTGTTCCTCGTTCTCCGGCCGTACCAATCGTCGAGGCTTTATGGTCTAGAGCGAAAATCTTATCCATTTGCTCCTTTGAAAGGCCAACGCCTGTGTCGCTCACTGTTACCTGAACCATTCCGTTTGTTTGTTGCGACGAAATCTCAATTTTTCCATTCTTCGGGGTAAATTTTATGGAATTGGAAACGAGATTCCGGATGACCGTTTGAGCCATATCCGGATCGGCAAAGGCTGTGTCGTTATTTATGCTGTTCGTAAGCGAGATATTTTTTCCCATAGCCATGGGCATCAGAACGTCGATGTTTTCCTGAGCTAAATCACGCAATGAGAATGACACTGCCGGTCGATCAAATTTGACCCCTTCCATCTGCAGGCGCGACCATTCGAGAAGGTTTTGTAACAGTTCAAAGACCCGGTCGCCTGCCTCATTCACAGCCTTGGCATATTCAACAAGTTTGTCTTTGCTAAAACTGTCCGCCATTTCGGACATCATATGGGTCATTCCCAGAAGGGAATTGAAGGGGCTTTTCAGATCATGGGAGATGATGGAAAAGAATCTGTTTTTGACGTCGACTTCGTATTCGAGCCGTCTTTTTTGCACCATTAATTCTTCTGTACGCTCTGAAACGGCGTCTTCCAGCCAAGCCCGCTTGGCTTTCTCATCATCCAATAACAACTCCCGGTCTCTCTCCATGGCAGAGAGCATCACGTTCATATGCTCTTGAAGTTGTCTAATTTCGTTATTTTCACTAATCGAAAGGTTAATCCGTTTTCTTGCGTTTTGATCCTGGTGAACCTCATCCACTTGCGACATCAATTCCTTCAAAGGGGCCGCCAAATAACGATCAAAAGCCCATACAAATAAACAAAATAAAATAGATAATTTCACCATAGCCGTAATAACTATCAGTGAAAAACCGAATAAAACTCGATCTAAAACAATTTGCGATGATGAGTAAATTACAAGAAAACCAAGAGGTATTTTTTTATTATTAAACGTCCAGCTCAAATCTGATTTTGTACTGAATATAGATAACGGCGCCGATTCCTGACTGTAAGACCTTTTAGAAATTACTTTTTTTCCATTCGCATCAAAAACATCGACACCTTCGATCACAGGCATCTCGATAAGCCCGGTAGTGAGGGCTTCCAGCTGTTTCTGATTGTATTGCCACACACTCGTAGAAATGGGGATGTGAACTGTTTGCTCCAACTGCTTCAATTCGCTTAAAATTGAATCTTGCGTTTTTAAGTATTCTGTTAGAAATTGAATAATAGTTATAAATAAAGTTACACATAAATATATAGAAAATATAATCCTCAGAAGTTTTTTTGATATATTATTGGGATATATAAAAGTTGATAACATTTAAGATCACACAATATGATAATTAATATAGAAAATGCGTTTAAACATAATAATTATTGATCATTTAATGTAACTCCATAATTTTTAAGAATTTCGTTTTCTTTTTTACCCCTCATCGATAAACGCCCCTCATCCCAAATTTTGATTAATACTTGTCTTTTTTCAGGGGGGATTCTTGTCGAAAAGATCGGTTTTTCCACCAACTTGTTTTCCATACCCGAACGCACAATCTGCAGAACATCGTTCAAGGCCAGCCGCTTCATTACGAACTGCAGGACGAGGTCGTTATCCGCATATAGATCGACCCTGTTTTCCTTAATCATTTTGAAGATGCGATCAACCACATCATCGTAACCGGCAACCACTTCTACAAAGTCAGAATTTTTTGGGTCATCAAGATAATTTTGATAGTCGGCGCTTATTGAACTGTAGTCCCAACCAGGCCCGGTTGCGACGCGCTTTCCTTTCATGGATTGCGTGCCTTCATAGCGCCAGGGATCCCCTCGCCTGACGACAAAAGCTGTTGTGTACGCAAAAGTTTCTTGGTTCGCATACACGTAGCCTTTTCCTGCAATCTCCGAAGCTGGGAGTTCCGGCAACATGTCGCAAAGGCCATTCGCCACCATATCCAATCCCCTTGCCAAGGGAACTTCAAAATATTTCAGTTCATATCCATGTGACGAATATATTTCGTCCAACATATCGATAACGACACCGCGCGCGGGGGCCCTTTCGGATGGAAACATTGTCATCGGGGGCCATTGATCGTAGCAAACATTCAGCGTCGCGGCGTGGCTGATACCGGGCAGGCTGATTCCGGCCAAAAGAGTTACAAGGGCTGCCAGACGATGCATTTTTTACCTTTCGAAACGGCCGCGGCTCTTTCATCGGCGCCATAAAATTCCAATTCAGCGTGGTCGATTAGTTCGACATTTGCACCTTCTTTTCGCTCGGATGAGATCACTCATGCCCACAACCTGAATGTCCTGAAATGGCTTTTGGGGGCATCCGCACAAAAGAAGAAGGCGCCCCAAGGGACGCCTTCTCCATATTCGGAACCGCCGCTGATTTAATGCGCCAGAATCTGGCTGAGGAACAGCTGGGTGCGTTCGTGCTGCGGATTGTCGAAGAACGAATTGGGTTCGTTCTGTTCGATGATCTCGCCGCCGTCCATGAAGATGACCCGGTCGGCCACGGTCTTGGCGAAGCCCATTTCGTGGGTCACGCAGAGCATGGTCATGCCCGTGTCGGCGAGCTCGATCATGGTGTCGAGCACTTCCTTGATCATTTCCGGGTCGAGGGCCGAGGTCGGCTCGTCGAACAGCATGATCTTGGGGCTCATGCAGAGCGAGCGCGCGATGGCCACGCGCTGCTGCTGGCCGCCGGAAAGCTGGCCCGGGAACTTCAGCGCCTGTTCGGGGATCTTGACCCGCTCCAGGTACTGCATGGCGATGGCCTCGGCCTCTTTCTTCGGCGTCTGGCGCACCCAGATGGGGCCCAACGTACAGTTCTCCAGCACCGTCAGGTGCGGGAACAGGTTGAAGTGCTGGAACACCATGCCGACCTCGCGGCGGATCAGGTCGATGTTCTTGAGATCATTGGTCAGCTCGATCCCGTTGACGTAGATGTCGCCCTTCTGATGTTCCTCCAGCCGGTTGATGCAGCGGATCAGGGTCGATTTGCCCGACCCGGACGGCCCGCAGATGACGATGCGTTCCTTGGATTTCACGCTCAGATTGATGCCCTTGAGAACGTGGAAATCGCCATACCACTTATGCATGCCGTTGATCTGGATGATGTCGTCCGACCCTTTGGCGGACCCGATCATGCCGGTCTGTGCGGCGGTTTGCGTTTCAGCCATGATTGGTGGCTCCTCTTAATGACCCGTGTGCAGCTTCTTCTCGAGGTACAGGGAGTACCGCGACATGAGGAAGCAGCTGATGAAGAAGAAGATGGCGACGAAGACATAGACCTCGGTCGAGAGGCCCTGCCACTTGCTGTCGGCCAGCGATGACCGTCCGATGCCCAGGATGTCGAGCCGGCCGATGACGATGACCAGGGTCGTATCCTTGTAGAGGGCGATGAAGGTGTTGACGATGCCGGGGATGGCGATCTTCAACGCCTGGGGCAGGACGATCAGGCGCATCGACTGCCAGTACTTGAGACCCATGGAATCGGCCGCCTCGTACTGTCCCTTGGGAATCGCCTGCAGGCCGCCGCGGATGACCTCGGCCATGTAGCCGGAGGCGAACAGCGTGACCATGATCAGCATGCGGACCAGGAGGTCGAAGTTGGTGCCCGGCGGCACGAAGTAGCTGAGCATCACGGCGGCCACGAACAGCAAGGTGATCAGCGGCACGCCGCGGATGAACTCGATGAACGCGATGCAGACGATGCGCAGCACCGGCAGATGGGATTGCCGCCCGAGGGCGAGACAGATGCCGATGGGCAACGAGAAGGCGATGCCCGTGACGCCGATGATGACGTTCAGCATCAGGCCGCCGAACTGGTCCGTCGCCACGTATTCCAGCCCGAAGATGCCGCCGACCAGCAGTACGCCGGCAATCAGCGGATAAAGCACGGTGAAGATCAGCGCCTTGCCGCGATGCGGCACGTTGTCATAAAGCACCGGCGCCAAAGCGACGAACAGAAGGATCGCCGTCAGGTTCACGCGCCAGCGCTCGGCCTCCGGATAGAAGCCATAGATGAACAACTGCAGCCGAGTACCGATGAAGGCCCAGCAGGCCCCGCCGGCCTGGGCTTCGCAATCCTTGCGCGAGGTCCCGGTGTAGGCCGCATCGATGAACATCCAATCCACCATGGCCGGGATGATCTTGTACAGCAGGTAGATGGTCAGCAGGGTCAGCAGCGTGTTGGTGACCGAGCCGAACAGGTTTGTCTTGATCCAATGGACCGGCCCCTTGACCGAGGACGGCGCCGGCCAATCGGGATGTTCGCCCGGCTCGTAGGCGTTCACGAGGCCGGGTGTCATATCGGGATTCTGTGTGTTTGCCATGATCCCCTCCCCTTACCTTTCAACCAGCGCGATGCGCTTGTTGTACCAGTTCATGAACGCCGAGATGACCAGCGAGAAGCTGAGATAGATCAGCAGCACGATGATCATCGTCTCCATTTCCTTGCCCGTCTGCATGAGCGTGATGCCGCCGATGGTGGCGACGATGTCCATGTAGCCGATGGCGATGGCGAGCGACGAGTTCTTGGTCAGGTTCAGGTACTGGCTGGCCAGGGGCGGAATAATGACCCTGAGCGCCTGAGGGATGATGACGAGTTGCAGCACGCGGTTGCGGCGAATGCCCAGGGCGCCCGCGGCTTCCCACTGCCCTTTGTTGATCGCCATGATGCCGGAGCGCACGATCTCGGCGATGAAGGCCGAGGTATAGAACGACAGCGCCAGCCACAGGGCCAGAAACTCGGGCAGCATCATGACGCCGCCCTGCAGGTTGAAGCGCCCCATCTTGGGCAGTTCCCACACCAAGGGTGAGCCGGAGATCAGGAACACGATCAGCGGCAGGCCGATGATGACCCCCGTGCAGATCAGGAACACGGGATAGATCTTGCCCGTCTCCTCCTGCACCTTCCTGGCCCAGCGGCGGAAGATCACCGCGGCGATCACCGCGATCCCGAAGGCCGCCACGGTAAAGCCGAAGCCGTCGAGAAATTCGGGGCGCGGCGCATACACGCCGCGGTTGGACAGGAACAAGGCATCGCCGACGCTGATCGCCTGCTTCGGCAACGGCAGGAAGTGCACCATGATGCCGTGGATCAGCAGGATATGCAGCAGCACCGGCACGTTACGTGTGAATTCGATGAACACGTAGACGATGCGCGACGCCAGCCAGTTGTTCGACAACCGGATGACGCCCAGCACGAAGCCGAGAACCGTTGCCAGGATGACGCCGCAGAAGGCCACCAGGGCGGTGTTCAGGATACCCACCAGCATGGCCCGCGCGTGCGTCGACCGCGAGGTGTATTCGATCAGCGTCTGGTTGATGTCGTAGGACGCGGGTTCCTGCAAGAAGTCGAAGCTGAACGTCTTGCCCAGCGCTTGCAGGTTCAATACCGCATTATTGATGATATAGGCGAAGAAGGCGAACAGCAGGGCCATCGTCACAATCTGGATGATGACCGAGCGGGTCTCCTTGTTCCGCCAGAGCTTCAACAGCACATTGGGCTCGCCCTGTGCCGTCGCGCTTCCTTGATCCACAGTCGTGGTCACGTCAGCCCCCTGTCGTTATTGGGCGGTTTGATTCAAACCTTACAGGTGTTCCGCCGCCTTGTTTCTTCCCGTGCTCTCGGGAAGGCAGTTTCTTATTATCGGCCCCCGAAACGAAGACGCGCCGGAGGGGAACCCCCACCGGCGCGTATCGTTCAGATCGTTTGCACGAATATGTCCCGGCTTACCGGAACGGCGGCGCGTACTGCAGACCACCGTTGGTATATTGGGCGTTCAACCCACGCTCCAGACCGATCGGCGTTTTCGTGCCGAGATTGCTCTCGAAGATTTCACCGTAGTTGCCGTGTGCCTTGATGGCGCGCAGCGCCCAGGCCTTGTCGAGACCGAGCATGGCGCCCAGGTCGCCTTCGGCGCCCAGCAGGCGGGCGACGTCGGGGTTCGGCGGGGTCTTGGCCATTTCATCGGCGTTGGCGGCGGTGACGCCGGATTCCTCGGCCTGGATCAGGGCGAACACGGCCCAGCGGACGATGTCTTCCCACTGGTTGTCACCGTGGCGGACGACCGGACCCAGCGGTTCCTTGGAAATGATTTCCGGCAGGATCACGTGGTCCGAGGGCTTTTCGAAGGTCGCGCGGGTGGCGGCCAGACCGGAAGCATCCGTGGTGTACGCATCGCAACGGTCGGCCAGATAGTTCTTGCGCGCTTCCGAGCTGTCTTCGATCGGCACCGGCGTGTACTTGATCTTGTTGGCGCGGAAGTAGTCGGCGAGGTTCAGTTCGGTCGTCGTCCCGGTCTGGATGCAGACCGTGGCGCCGTCCAGTTCCTTGGCGCTTTTCACGCCCTTGGACTTGCGAATGATGAAGCCCTGCCCGTCGTAGTAGGTCGGGTGGATGAAGGTCAGCTTCACGTCCACGTCACGCACGAAGGTCCATGTAGTGTTGCGGAAGATCACGTCGCCTTCCTTGGAGTTCAGCAGCGTGAACCGGGTCTTGCCGGTGGCCGGAATGAACTTCACCTTTTCCGGGTCGCCGAGGACGGCGGCGGCAACGGAGCGGCACATGTCGGCGTCGAAGCCGGCCCATTTGCCGTTGGCGTCGGTGTAGGAGAACCCGGGCAGGCCGGTGTTCACGATGCAGTGCAGAATGCCGCGCGCCTTGACGTCATCAAGCGTCGCCGCTTGTGCCCCCGAGGCAATGCCGGCAACCGCAACCGCGGCGGCTACGAAACTTGCTCGTTTGAACATTTGTAGATTGCTCCCTGGCTATCTGAAATCGGTTTATTACTTTGTTTTCCGCGGGCGAATGTTCATACCGCACCCGCGAAGGCTTACAGGCGTAACATAACCTACAAAAATCTCTCAAGCGAGAATGATTGTCCTTTTTCCCGGGAAGCCGTCCGCTTTGGTGCGGTGCACACGCGTAACGCCTTGCGAAAACATGGTTTCCCGTTATCTTGCCGAAACGCCCAACCAACCAAGGACTCTCCCCGAAATGACCAAGAAATCACGGCGCAAGGACACGGTGATCGCCCATACGGCGATGAAGCCCTGGGACAACGTGGGCATTCCCAATCCGCCCATTTATTACGCCTCGACCGTGCTGTTCCCGACCGTCGAGGAATTCGAAACCCGCGACCGGCCGCCTTTCAAGGGCGTGCAGTACGGGCGTTCGGGCACGCCGACCCAGTTCGCGGTCGAGGAAGCCGTGACCGCCCTTTACGAAGGCGCCCACCGGACCGTGACCTTCCCGTCGGGGCTGGGCGCCATCGCGGCGGCGACCATCACGTTCCTCAGACACGGCGACCATGTGCTGATTTCCGATTCCGTCTATGGGCCGACGCGCAAGCGGGTCGGCGCCAATCTTCTGGAACGCGCGGGCGTCGAGATCACCTTCTACGATCCCCTGATCGGCGCCGGGATCGAGGACCTGATCCAGCCCAACACGCGCATGATCTACATGGAATCCCCGGGCTCCCACACCTTCGAGGTGCAGGATGTGCCGGCCATCACCAAGGTCGCGCGGGCGCGGGAAATTCTCACCGTGATCGACAACACCTGGTCGTCGGCCTTCTTCTGCAATCCGTTCACGCTGGGCGTCGATATCGTGCTCGAGGCCGGCACCAAGTACCTGTGCGGCCATTCCGACGCCATGCTGGGCACGGTCACGGTCGCGACCGAGGAGCAGTTCCAGGCCTTGAAGGGCATGCAGAACACCCTGGGATCGCGCGCCGGACCCGATGAATGCTATCTGGCGCTGCGCGGCATCCGCACCCTGTCCGTGCGCATGGAACGCCACGAGAAGAACGCGATGGAAGTCGCGACCTGGCTCGCGGCCCGGCCCGAGGTCGAACGCGTGCTCTACCCCGCCCTGCCCACCGACCCCGGCCACGCCTTGTGGAAGCGCGACCATACGGGGGCGTCCGGTCTGTTCGGGGTGATGCTCGGCGATTATTCCAAGGCGGCGGTGTCGGCCATGGTCGACGGGCTCGATCTGTTCGGCATCGGCGCCAGTTGGGGCGGTTTCGAAAGTCTGGCCATCCCCATCAATCCCAAGGGATCGCGCACGGCCGTGCCCTGGGGGCATGACAATCCCATGGTGCGCCTCCATATAGGGCTGGAAGACCCCCGGGACCTGATCGAGGACCTGGAGGAAGGTTTTGCGCGGTTGAACGCCGCGAAGTGACAAGGACGACGGCATGAGCAACGACGTGGCGGACCGGGTGATCGGCCGCCTGACATTCAACGAAGCCGGCCTGATCCCCGCCGTGGCGCAGCAGTTTGATACGGGCGAGATGCTCATGCTCGCCTGGATGAACGCCGACGCCATCCGCGAAACCCTGGCAACGGGCCGGGTCTGCTACTTCTCTCGCTCCAAGAACCGGCTGTGGCGCAAGGGCGAAAGCTCGGGCCAGATCCAGGCACTCAAGGAATTCCGCTTCGACTGCGACGAGGACACGGTGCTGTTGCTGGTCGATCAGACCGGCGTGGCCTGCCACACGGGGCGCCACAACTGCTTTTTCCACGCCGTGCAGGGCGGCGACATCCGCGTCATCGCCGAGCCCGAGGTCACGCCGGAGGCCCTCTATGGCGGAAAGGACTGAGGCGGAAAGGACTGAGGTGGAAAGGACTGGCGCCGAGACGGCGGACGCCCCACAGAACGTCAACGCGCGGCTGATCGCCAAGACCATTCCCGTCACCGTGCTGACCGGCTTCCTCGGGGCCGGCAAGACGACGCTGCTCAATAAACTGCTCGGCCATCCCGACATGGGCGAGGCGGCCGTGCTGATCAACGAGTTCGGCGAGATCGGCATCGACCACCTGCTGGTCAAGGAAACCCGCGAGGACACGGTGCTGCTCAATTCGGGCTGCCTGTGCTGCACCGTGCGCGGCGACCTGGTCAACGCCATGCGCGAGCTGTTCTGGCAGCGCTTCGACAAGAAAATTCCCTGGTTCAAGCGCGTGGTCATCGAGACCACGGGCCTGGCCGACCCCGCCCCCATCATCCACACCCTGATGACCGACCCCACCGTGGGGCCGCGCTACCGGCTCGACGGCATCGTCACCGTGGTCGACGCGGTGAACGGAGCGCAGACCCTGGACGCCCAGCCGGAAAGCGTGAAACAGGCCGCCGTCGCCGACCGCATCGTGCTGACCAAGGCCGACCTGGCCTCGCCGGAACAACTGGCGGCAATCCGGGACCGCCTGCGCGACCTCAACCCGTCGGCCCCCGTGTTCGACGCGTCCGCCGAATTTGGCCCCAAGGACCTGTTCGACGCCGGCCTGTTCAAGGCCGATCGCAAGATCGCCGACGTCGCCGGCTGGTTGCGCGCCGAAGCCTTCGCGCAGGACCATGCCGACCATGGACATGGCCACGACCACGATCATGACCACGGCCATCATCATCACCATGATCCCAACCGCCACGACGCGCGTATTACGTCCTTCTGCATGACCGTGGATCGGCCCATCCCCTGGGACAGCTTCGTCACCTGGATCGAGATGCTGATCACGACCCAAGGCGAAAATCTGTTGCGCATCAAGGGGATATTGAACGTGGCGGGCGAGCCCAATCCGGTCGCCGTGCATGGGGTGCAGCACCTGTTCCATCCGCCCGCGGGCCTGCCCGGCTGGCCCGACGACGATCACCGCTCGAAAATCGTGTTCATCACCCGCGACATCGGCCGCAAGGTGATCGAAGACACCTTCAAAGCCTTCGTGGACGCGGCCCGGGCCATGCCCTAGCGTGCCCCCGGCATGGGCACGGGAGGCACACGCCATGGCAATGGACGACGAGATCGAGGACCTGGTCAAACGCCTGGTCCGCCTGGAGAAGGAGATCGAGGGCAAGCTGGAGGCTCAGCGGGAGACCTTGCAGTACCGCGTGGAGGCCGGCCGGGCCGTGTTCGAGGACGAGGTCCTGCGCCGCCACAGATTGCTCAAGACCGGGCTGGTGACCTTCCTGCGCCGGTCGCCGCTCGCGACCCTGCTGGTCGCCCCCGCCGTTTACGGCCTCATCGTGCCCTTCTTGATCCTCGACATCGGCGTCACCGTGTTTCAGGCCATCTGCTACACCATATGGCGCATGGAACGCGTCAAGCGCTCGGACTACGTGGTCATCGACCGCCACCGCCTGCCCTACCTGAACCTTATCGAAAAACTGAACTGCCTCTATTGCGGCTACGCCAACGGGGTGATCGCCTATACCCGGGAGGCCGCCAGCCGCACTGAGCAGTACTGGTGCCCGATCAAGCATGCCCTGCGGGTCCGCACACCGCATGGGCGCTACCGCCGGTTCGTCGACTACGGCGACACGCGGGACTTCCGCGAACGGCTGGACGCCTTGCGCCGCGAGGTCATGTCCCCGCCGCCGAGCAGTTGAGCGTCCTGCATCCAACAGTCACCGAAGCCGCCTGATCCCCGCCCCGCGATGACGGCGATTTCCGGCCGCCGCTGGATGTCCTAATATCCGGCCATGCTCGAGCCTGCTCTCATCGCCTTCACGACCTTTCTCGCGACCATCGGGCCGCAGGACGTGGCGATCATTTTCGCCGCCCTGACAGCCAAGGCATCCGCGGACATGCGCCGGCGCACGGCCGTCCGCGCCGTCCTCATCGCCGCCCTGATCCTGGGATTTTTCGCACTTTTGGGCAAACCGGTGCTGACCTACATGGGCATCACCCTGCCGGCCCTGCGCACGGCGGGCGGGATTTTGCTGCTGCTGGTCGCCATCGATCTGGTATTCGCCCGGAATTCAGGGATGACCTCGACGACCGAGGAGGAAAATGCCGAATCCGCGACCCGCAAGGACGTCTCCGTGTTTCCCCTGGCCACGCCGCTGATCGCCGGGCCGGGCACCATCGGCGCGGTCATCCTGCTGATTTCCGACGCCCATGGCGATGTCCGCAAGGTCGCCGCCGTTCTGGGCGCCTTGGCCGCGGTGCTGGCGATCTCGCTGATTCTCATGCTGGCGGCGGCACAGGTTCAGAAGCGCCTGGGCGTGACCGGCGTGCACGTGCTGTCGCGGGTGTTCGGGATTCTCTTGGCCGCCCTCGCCGTGCAATTCCTGTTCGACGGCATCCGCGCGAGCGGCCTGCTGGCCGGGCTGCCCGGCGGCGGTTAGGCGCTTTTGCCCAACGTCGCGATCAGGGCAAGCAGCTTGTCCGCGTCGATGGGTTTCTCGACATAGCCGTCGGCCCCCAGTTCCTTCGTCCGCCCTTTCCAGGTCTCTGCGGAATGGGCCGATACGATGATGATCTTGGTCTGGCGCAGGCGGTTGCTCCGCCGCAGTTCCCGGCACATGTCGAAGCCGTCGACGGCCGCCATCTGAAGATCCGTCAGGACGACATCCGGAATTTCCTGCCTGATGGTCGAAATCGCCGTGTCGGCCATCAGATCGCTCATCACCTCATGGCCGGCGCCTTCAAGAACGGACGTCAGAATTTCAACGGTGATCGGGTCGTCATCGACGATAAAGACTTTCAAGGGCTTCCATCCGATATCTGATCCAAATGTAGGCCCCTTGAGGGCGGACGTCTATGCCGCCTGTTCCCTTTCCCAGGGCGGCACGGGACCGAACTTCTCGGCGAAGTAGTCGATGAAGGCGCGCACGTTGGGCGACAGGTTCCGCTTGTTGGAATAGATCGCCAGGATATCCGACGTTTCATCCGCGTAATCGGGCAACACCCGGACCAAACGCCCCTGCGCCAGGGCATCGTTAACCAGATAGGTGGAAAGCCGGGCGATCCCGACCCCGGCCAGCACGGCGTAATAGATGGCGTCGGCGCTGTTGGCCTCGAAATTGCCCTTGATCGGCAGGCGTATGGGGCCGGAACTCTGGTCTCCCTGGCCGTCGTCGAAGGTCCAGGTGTTCCAGGCTTCCACCGTGGAAATGCGCAGGCAGTTATGGGCCGGCACATCATCCGGGGTGCGCGGCATGCCGTTGGCGGCGACATAGGACGGCGCCGCGACGTAGACCCGGCGGTTGGTCGCCAGTTTGCGCGAGACCACGGACGAATCGTCGATCTGTTCGGAAAACCGGATGGCCACGTCGACCTGTTCCTCGACCAGATCGATGACCCGGTCCGTGGCGTCTAGAGAGATTTTCAAATCCGGATTGACGGCCAGAAACGCGGGCAGCAGCGGCAGCAGCTGCGCCTTGGCGAACGCCACGGTCGCCGCCACCTTCAGGGTGCCCTGGGGGTGGTCGACCATGTTGAGAACCAGGGATTCGGCCTCCTGCACGCTCTGCGACACCTCGGCGCAGCGGACATAGAACGCGCGTCCGACCTCGGTCAGGGAGATACGCCGGGTCGAGCGATTCAACAGCCGCGTTCCCAGGCGGTCCTCCAACTGGCCGATCTGGCGGCTGACCGCCGAGGGCGTCAGGCCGAGATCCCGCGCGGCGGCGGAAAACCCGCCGTTTTCAACGACGGCGGCGAACATGATCATCTGTGTCGCGATATCCATTAACTTATTTCCAATTAAGTTTTGACCGTTTGTGCGTAAAAGTCACAAGCCTTGTGCAATCCGAGGGGATTATCGCTGATTCATCTTACCACTATATTGCACTGCAACACGGATTGTTGCAATGCAGCAGCCGCAGATTCAGTGACGAACCGCACACCAAACCCGAAAGGAGTCCTCAGATGAGCAACATCATTGGACAGACGAGCTACAAAGAAATCTCCCCCGAGGAACTGACCCGGCACCTGCACGAAGCGGAACTGCTTCGCGCCGAAGCGGTCCGCGACCACTTCTTCTCCCTCGGCCGCGCCATTTCCCGTCTTGCCGGCTCGATCCGTCACGGCCTCGACGGCCTGATCCACCCGAACGCCGCGGGCGCCCGCTAATTTAACCCGTACCACCACGGGTTCCGGCGGAGCAGGCGTACAGGACGGGCGTTCAAGCGGACCTCCCACCGCGCGTGGTCCCGTCCTTACTCCGCCGGCCGGATCGGCGGCGTCCCCTTGGCCCAGTCAGCCGTAGGAAGGGGACGCCCCGGTCCGGCCCAAACGTTCCGGCGCCTCCGGGCCCGGCCCTGTAAGGGCCGATATCTCTCCCGCAACGGCGCGGGATCTCATTCAAACATCGACACCGAATCCCCTACCTGCCGCCAAGGTCAGGTAGCGCCGAATTCATATGGAAATCAGGCAATTGCCTGATCGGATTCGTATTTCAGGAAAGGCCATACCCGCCAGGCAACGGCGCCCGGCGTTCACCCCGATCATTCGTTTGGCACGCATCACCATTAATCGGTGCCTTCAAAAACCAACCAGACAGGGAAAAGTGAGAACGTCATGAATCGCCGAGACCTCTTGAAAGCCTCCGTCACCGCCGGGGCCGCCGCCGGCGGTCTGCTGGCCGCCCCGGCCATCGCCCGCGCCAAGGACACCTTCAACTGGAAGATGACCAACATGTATCCGGCCGGCGCCCCCTTCTATACGGTCGGCCCGGGCAGCCCCACGGACTTCTGCGCGCGCGTCAAGGAAATGTCGGGCGGCCGCCTGAACATCCAGCACTTCGCCGCCGGCGAACTGATCCCGCCCAAGGAAGGTTTCGACGCCGTGCGCGCCGGCACCATCGAAATGAACGCCGGCAACGCCTATTACTGGGCCGGAAAGATCTTCGCCGCGCAATATTTCACCACCGTTCCCTTCGGCCTCAACTTCCAGGGCGTCAACGCCTGGATGTACCACGCGGGCGGCCTGGAGCTGTGGAACGAGGTCTATGCCGATTACGGCCTGACCGCCCTGCCCATGGGCAACACGGGCGTGCAGATGACCGGCTGGTTCAAGAAACCCATTGAATCCGTTAAGGATTTCGACGGCCTGAAGATGCGCATCCCGGGCCTCGCCGGCAAGGTCTACGAAAAGCTCGGCGTTGCCGTGAAGCTGCTGCCGGGCGGGGAGATCTTCCCGGCGCTGGAACGCGGCGTGATCGACGCGGCCGAATTCGTCGGCCCCTTCCAGGACCGCCGCATGGGCCTGCACAAGGCCGCCAAGTACTACTACACCACCGGCTGGCACGAGCCGTCCAACGTCACGGAACTGCTGATGAACAAGAAGTCCTGGGACAGCCTGCCCAAGGACCTTCAAGCCATCGTCAAGTCCTGCGCCCAGGCCTGCAACCTGGACAGCCACGCCTGGAGCGAGGCCAACAACGCCGACGCCCTGACGGATCTGGTGACCAACCACGGCGTCATCGCCCAAACCCTGCCCGACGCGGTCGTCGCCGAGCTCAAGAAGCTGACCGAACAGGTTCTGGCGGAAAAGGCCGCCGCCGATCCGTTGACCAAGAAGGTCCACGACCATTTCATGGCCTTCCGGGCCAAGCATCGGTCATGGGCCGCGATCTCGGAAAAGCCCTATCAGGGCATGATCTCTTCCTAACGCGGAACGGATAACCTTGCACATGCATCCACGCAGCCCCTCGGGCCTGCGGCGTCTCGAAGCGGCCCTGCTCATTCCCGTGGAATGGGCGGGCCGTCTCGCGGCCGTCTGCGGCCTGGTCATGGTGTTCGTCGTCGCGGGCAACGTGCTCACCCGCTACGGCTTCAATCTCAGCTCCGTCGCCCTGCAGGAACTGGAATGGCATTTGGTCTCGCCCATCGCCCTGATTGGCATGTCCTACGCCATGCAGAAGGGCGAGCATGTGCGGGTGGATTTCCTCTACGCCCGCCTGCCCGCCCGGTGGCAGGCCGTGGTCGACCTGGTCACGGACTTTCTCGTGATCGGGGTTGCCGTCACCATCGTCGTGCTGTCCCTGCCCTATGTGCAGCAGTCCTATGGCATTCTTGAAGGCTCGCCCGATCCGGGCGGCCTGCCGTACCGCTGGGTTCTGAAAGCCTTCATTCCCTTGGGCTTCGGCCTTTTGGGCCTACAGGCGATCAGCCAGGCCCTGGGCGCCCTCACCACCTTCGCCGCCGCGCGCGCAGAGCAGGCTGCCGCGCAATGACGGAAATGGAACTGCTCGCCATCGGCATGATCGGCGGCTTCTTCGGGCTTCTGGTGATCGGCATCCCTGTCGCCATCTCGCTGGCCGTGTCGGGCCTGCTGTTCGGCTATCTGGGGTTCGGCACCAGCCTGTTCGGCCTGCTGCCGGGGCGCATTCACGGCGTCGTCACCAATTACACCCTGCTGGCCCTGCCCCTGTTCATCTTCATGGGCGTGATGCTGGAAAAATCCCGCATGGCCGAGGACCTGATCGACGTCATCGGCCACGCCATGGGGCGGCTCCGGGGCGGCATGGGCCTCGCCATCGTCATCGTCGGCGTGCTGATGGGGGCGTCGTCGGGCATCGTGGGTGCCACGGTCGTCACCGTCGGTCTGTTGGCGCTCGGCCCCCTGGTGCGGCGCGGCTACGACAAGGGGCTCGCCTGCGGCACCATCTGCGCGTCCGGCACGCTCGGCCAGATCATCCCGCCCAGCCTGGTCCTGATCCTGTTGGCCGATATCCTGGGCCTGTCCGTGGGCACCCTGTTCGCCGCCGCCATGGTGCCGGGCCTGATGCTGGCAGGAATCCTGGCCCTTTACCTGCTGCTGGTCGGCTATTTCCGCCCTGACATGGCCCCCGCCATCCCCGAGGCCGAACGCGACGCCATGGGCCGGCGCGAACTGCTGATCAAGCTGGTGCAGGTCGTGCTGCCGCCCCTGGTGCTGATTTTCGCCGTTCTCGGCTCCATCGTCGGCGGCGTCGCGGCGCCGACGGAGGCCGCCTCCATGGGCGCCCTCGGCTCCCTCATCCTGGCCCTCATGGGCGGGCGGCTGAACCTGCGCGTCCTGGCCGACGTGTGCAAAAGCACGCTTTTGACCTCGGCCATGGTGTTCTTCATCCTGATCTGCGCCCAGCCCTTCGGCCTGGCGTTCCGGGGCCTCGGCGGCGAACACCTGGTCGGCTACATGTTCGACTTCATCCCGGGCGGCGTGACCGCCGACCTGCTGTTCATGATGGCGGTGATCTTCGTGCTGGGCTTCTTCCTGGAATGGATCGAGATTTCCTACATCGCCCTGCCCCTGTTCCTGCCCGTGTTCGCCCATTCGGGCGTCGACATGGTGTGGCTCGCGATCCTGGTCGCCATGAACCTGCAGACATCGTTCCTCACGCCGCCCTTCGGCTGGGCCCTGTTCTTCCTCAAGGGCGTGGCGCCGCCGGACATCACCACCGGCGACATCTACCGGGGCGTCATTCCGTTCATCGCCTTGCAGATGGTGGCGCTGGGCCTGCTGTTCGCCTTCCCGGAAATCGCGACCTGGCTGCCCAAGGCCATCGGCTGGTGACGCGAAGCGGCGGGGTTACTGCGACGGCCGGTAGTGGTCCTGCCACTTGAGCACGATGTTGAAGCTGACCGAGACCCGGGTGTCCTTGGACAGGTTCGGGTGGATGAAGTGGCTGAGAAAGGCCGGCCACATCATCAAGAGGCCCGGTTCCGGCAGCACCGTGAATTCGGGGTCGACGTAGGGGTCCTTGGCGATCGCCGTCATGTTCACGCCCGGGCGCGGGTCGTAGAACGTGATGTGCGAGGGGCGCAGGTCGGCGCGGTTGCGCATGGGCTCCTTCGCCCCCGGCATCTTCAGGTAATAGGTCCCGGACAGGTAGGCCCCCGGGTGATTATGGGCGTCGTGGTAATCGCCCAGTCGGTTGATGTTGGGCCAGCCCTGGATGGTCCACTTCACGTCGTAGTCGATGCCGATGGCGCGCAGATAATCAACCACGGTCAGGTTGATCTGTTCGCGCAGCCAGCCGACGGCGGGATCGTCCAGATTGAAGAAATCGGGGGCCAGGTAGTCCGTGGTCAGGTTCTTGTTCGCCCGCTCCATGTCGCGGATCAGCTTGACCAGGGCCTGGGTCGGTTCCTCGAAACCCGGCAGGTGGCGGCGCACCAGCTTGGTCGGCCACAGGTCGAGGATGCCGTCTTGAGAAGTGTCCGTCATGGGAGGCCGGGCATATCAGGCGCAGGCCGCACGGCGTCGGGTTAGAAGCATCCCAGGCCGTACAGGCTGTTCTGAACCACCTTGAGGGCGTTCACCTCCAGGCTTTTGGCCAGCACGAAGGCCCCCGCGTCCATCAGTTCGGGCGCGAAGATCACGGTGGCCATGCCGACCAGGGCGGCGAGTGCGATTTGCCGTTGCATGCCCGCCATAATATGGCCGAACGCCGCGCGATCCAAGAAAAATGGCGGCCCCGGGGTGGCCCACGGTCACGCTTTCGCGAGACCGCATGGATATCGCGGGCGAATCTCCTATATGCTGAACCACACACGGATTTTCGAGGATCACCGCCATGTTTTCCCTGTTCAAGACGCCGAACAAATCTGAACTGCCGACCGCCGCTCAGGCCCTGCCCGGGCGCGACACGCCGATCCCCACGTCCGAATTCCACGTCGTCACCGGCAACCGCATCAAACCGCCGTTTCCCGACGGCATGGAAACGGCGGTGTTCGGCATGGGCTGTTTCTGGGGGGCGGAGCGCATGTTCTGGCAGACGCCCGGCGTCTGGACCACGGCGGTGGGATACGGCGCCGGGTTCACCCCCAATCCGACCTATCAGGAGGTCTGCACCGGCCAGACCGGCCATAACGAGATCCTGCTCGCCGTCTACGACACGGCCAAGGCGAGCTTCGAGGACATGCTGAAGGTGTTCTGGGAAAACCACGACCCGACCCAGGGCATGGGCCAGGGCAACGACCGGGGCACGCAGTACCGCTCCGGCATCTACGTGAATTCGCCCGACCAGCGCCGCGCCGCCGAGGCCTCGCTGAAGGCCTATCAGAAGAAACTCACCGACGCGGGCTACGGCAAGATCACGACCGAGATCAAGGATGCGGGGCCGTTCTATTACGCCGAGGACGTCCACCAGCAGTACCTGGCCAAGAACCCCCGGGGCTATTGCGGGTTGGGCGGTACGGGCATCGCCTGCCCGATCGGCCTGAACGCCTAGCCGCGCCGCCCCCCGGTCGTCTATGACCCATGTCCAGGGTGTGACTTTCATCACTTTCCCCTGAGCTTCCCTATATTATTTTGATATCGAAATAAAAAGGGGGAACCCCAATGAGGAAAGGACCATGACCATGACGAAGCTCCTTGTGTCGGACGACAACCCCAACGGCGCCAAGCTGGAGGACATTATCCGCATCCTGCGCAACGACATCATCGCGCGGTGCAATGTTTCCGTCGCCACCCATGAACGGGAGACGGAGAAGGTCGTCGCCAATAACATGCGCATCCTCAACCTGCTGACGGAATGCATCGACCTGGCCGAGGCCTCGACGGACATCCTGGTCCAGGCCTACGGCGTCGAGCAGGCCGCCAAGGGCATCGCCCGGCGCCCCGAGGCGGTCCAGAACGACGCGGCATAAGTCGCCAACTCCGCGCATGGAAGGTGGAAATCGACCTCCGCCCCGCGATCAATACCGCCCCTAGGTCTTTTCAATAACTTTCTGAAAATGTGGGGTTTTCACACGCAGGGAAAAGCGCGGCATGGCTTCCCGTTATCCCGAACCGGCGGGGAACGCCATATCGGCGTAGACGCCGGGGGGCGAATGACGGCACTCTCGAACAAGGCGTTTTAGAGAAGAGAGAGCCTTCATGATCCACGAACTGAGAATTTACCACTGCGCGCCGGGGCGCCTGCCTGCCCTGTTGAATCGTTTTGCGTCAACCACCCTGGGCATCTGGGACCGTCACGGCATTCGTCAGGCCGGGTTCTGGACGACCGAGATCGGTCCGGAAAACCATGCCCTGTACTATCTGCTGGAATGGGAATCCCTGGCCGAGCGCGAGCAGAAATGGAACGCCTTCCAGGCCGATCCGGAATGGATCGCCAAGCGGGCCGAATCCGAAAAGGACGGTCCCATCGTCGCCACCATCGAAAACATGATCCTCAAGCCGACGGCATTCTCGGCCGTCAAATAGGCTGAAATCCGCCTGACGGGACGATTGCGGGGGGCGCGGAAGCGCCCCCTTTCGCATTGGCCGCCCCGCAAGGCGCGCTATTTGGAGGCTTTGAACCGCGACAGATCGGCAAATGCCGCGACCGCCGCGCTGGCGATGACGGTTTCGTACCCGCGCTCGGGATACGGCACGTTCAGGCCGCCCTTGACGACGCGGACCGTTGCCTTGCCGTGGGGCAGCATGGCCTGCACGGCATCGACGTCGACCGCCGACGGGTCCTGCACGCCGATCGTCACCTCGACGGTCATATCGGCATCCGGGTCCATGCCCAATTCGCGCATGACCGACAAGCTTGAATGATGGATGGCGTCATCGACGGCGCGGCAGGCGGCTTTGGTATAGTTGCCGCCGCGCAGCGAGACGCCGGAGCCCATTTCCAAAATCACGCGGTCCAGTTTCTTGCTCATTGGGCGGCCTCCAGGACGTCGTCGGAGACCTCCATGCGAACCACAACGGCGGCATGGGCCAGCAAGGTCGAATCCTCGCCGTCCGGTGTCGCGATTTCCAATCCCCCCTCCTGGCAGGTCACGGTGACCTGGCCGTAGGGAAAGACGGCCGCGACGGCAGCCTTGTCGATGGTCTCGGGACGGGGGGCGCCGATGGTCACCTCGATGACCATGTTGTCACGCGGCTGCCCCAGGGCATCGGCGATCTGCAGGAAATTCCGCCACAGCGCGTCACGCACCGCGCGTTCGGCGGCCTTGGTGCTGTCCGCGCCGTGGATATCGGTCCCCTGCCCCATTTGCAGAACCATGCGTTTCAAGCTCACCGCGACCCACTCCGTTTAAATCATTGATATAATTGGCGACCCCGGCAGGACTCGAACCTGCAACCTGCTGCTTAGAAGGCAGCTGCTCTATCCAGTTGAGCTACGGAGTCCCCGGCGGACGACACGCCGGAGACACGGCCCGGCGCAGCCCCATTCAGTGGGTCCAGACGCCGACCTTGTCGAAGGCGAAGTTGTCGGAATAGCTCTTCGGCTTGACGCGGCGGGCATGGGGCTCGATCACCTTGTAGATCAGGCCGTTCTTCTTGGCGTAGTCGACGGCTTCTTCCTTGCTGTCGAACTTAAGCCGCAGCTGGCCGCGGGTGTCGCCCGAGCCGATCCAGCCCATCAGGGGATCGGCGACGCGGGGTTCCGCCGGCTCGTATTCCAGTATCCAGCGCCGGGTTTTGCCCCGGCCGGACTGCATGGCGTTCTTCGCCGGCTGAAAAATGCGCGCTTCGCTCATCTTCCCAATTCCCATCCTGGCGCGGCCGATTGCCGCGCGTTCTAAGGTCTTCTATGCGGCCATCGGGCCGTCCCGTCAACGCTCACATGGACCGGCCACATGGACGGACCGGCGCGGCCCTCCCGGACCCCCTGCCCGGGTACTGGTCGGGGCGACTGGATTCGAACCAGCGACATCGTGCTCCCAAAGCACGCACTCTACCAGGCTGAGCTACGCCCCGACGCGGGGGAAACCTATGATTTAAGCCTGCCCAAGGCAAGCACGCGGTTAGCGGAAGATCGCGTGATCGACCCGGTCGCCGACGCGGATGCCGAGCCGCGCCACGGTCCCGGCGGCGACCTCGAGCACGGCGCGGTTGCGCTCCGGCGCCTCGATGGTCTCCAGGGACTGCGGCGTCGTGCGTTCGCGGATGAATCCGATGCGCCCGTCCGCGCCGATGAACAGCATGTCGAGCGGAATAAAGGTGTTGCGCATCCACATGGAGATGTAGATCTCGCGGCCGAAGTCGAACAGCATGCCGCGGTCCGGAGCCAGGTCGCGGCGGTACATCAGGCCGAGGGCGCGCTGCGCGTCGTCGACCGCGACCTCGACCTTGAATGGATATGCGCCGTTCGCCGTATGCACGACCACTTCGGATTCGGCGAATCCGACCGCCCGGCCGTCCGCCTGCGCGGCCATGCCGCCCAAAACGACGCAAAGCACCGCCAATACCGCGCCAAAACGCAGGCGCGCGCGGCGCGGGATTTTCCACGATCCGAAAATCTTGTCGGTCATTCCACGCCCATCGCACCTATTAATAATACAGCTTCCCTGAATTTCCGCCGCCCCTGGTATACCAGAGCGAACGTCCTTGTTATTCCATGAAATTATGCCCATTTTGTTGTCACGTCGATGGCTTTGGGTGGTATACCTGAGCCTTGGATATCGTTGCGGTCGGTGCCGCCCATCAACGGCGCGGCAATACCGGACAGGGGAAGAACGGGGGAACGTTCCAGTGCTCCATGCGATCAGCCTTAGCATCGGCTTGGCCGCGCTCTGGTGGCTGCTATCGGGCTATACGATTCCCCTGATCCTGGCCTTCGGCGCGGGCTCCGTCGCCCTGGTCGTGTTCATCGCCCACCGCATGGACGTGGTCGACCACGAAGGCCATCCCATCCACGTCACCTGGCGCTGGCTGACCTACCTGCCCTGGCTGGGCAAGGAGATCGTCATGGCCAACATCGACGTGGTGAAGGCCGTTCTGTCGCCCAAGGGCCGAGTCCACACCTCGGTCCTGCGCACCAAGGCGACGCAGAAGACGGAACTGGGCCATGTCATCTACGCCAATTCCATCACCCTCACGCCGGGCACGGTGACCCTCGCCGTCGAGGACGGGGTAATGATCGTCCACGCGC